>CAZLKE010000001.1:0-874 GCA_964560075.1 uncultured Gammaproteobacteria bacterium
ATAACTTTAGAACAAGCTGTAAATTTTGTCTTAACCTCCTTCCCTATAATGCAAGGCGGTGAGTTATTTGTCCCCAAAATTCCAAGCATGAAAATTACTGATTTGGCTAAATGCATTGCACCTGATGCTAAATTTATAGTTACAGGGCTTAGGCCAGGCGAAAAACTTCATGAATCTTTAATTAGTCCGGACGAAGCTGTTAATACTTTTGACATTGGTGACCGATACTTTATCCAACCAATGATGATGGAAAGATGGGTATCAGACTGGGATAAGTATCCCCAGGTAATAAAAGTTCCTGATGATTTTGAATATAATAGTGAAGATAATCCTGATTATTTAACATCGGAACAGATGCAAGAGCTTTTACACAGGTTCACTCATGAAGACAAATCTTCCAAAATACCTGAAGTGGCCCAAATTAAGTCTTAAAATTGTTCTGGATCAAATTTGCTATATCTTCTCCCATTTTAATCGCGTAATTTGTACCCCTATCCCAGGGATATACCATATCTAAATTGGCTATATAAACATTTTTTATGGGAGTTTTATGCTTGGGGATCAACTGTGTGTAGTTAGTACCCATCACGGGTTGAGCCGAGGCTAATACAAACTTTTGATACTCTACAATTGATTTCCTATATTTACCATTGATTTCTTTTAGATATGGGTCAAAAACCTTTAACAAATCACCGGCACTCATCTTCAAAAAAGGATGGTTGGCAGGCAGGTAGTTGCCTATATATACAATATGTTGGTTGCCGTAGTCTCTTGTGTGCATAAAATTAGTATGCTCGGCAAGAACAAGAAAAGGATAGCTTTTATCTGTTATATTAAGCCAATAATTATCCCCCATAAATGGTTTGTTCAAAAC
>CAZLKE010000001.1:884-29199 GCA_964560075.1 uncultured Gammaproteobacteria bacterium
AAGATGAGGCACAGAAGACACTCTTTTTGTGTACCGGGCAGGAAGACCCGAAACAACCCGGGTAAAGACAGAAGTAGGGGTAGTAAAAATAACCTGATCAGCTTTAAGGGTACCTTTGGAAGTTTGAATAAAACACGATTTATTACTTCTTACCTTCAAAACTTCTGTTTCAAGTAACACTTCTCCTCCCAACTTATTAATCTCTGCAGCAATTTCCTCTGCAAATGTTTTGAATCCCCCCGCCGGATAGGCCAAACTAGAAGTTCTTTTCTTGATTCTTGCCCAAAACCAAGTTAAGGCAACATCATCCTTAAATTCGTTAAACTTGCCGATAAATAAGGGTTCCCATATCAGCTCGGTGGCTTTTTTACCCATCCAACGCCTAATCCAAGACAAGGCTTTTGCTTTTTTAAAAATACTTGGGTCTTGCACAATCTTTAGGAATAATACTGCCATTCCCAATCTAATCCGGTCAATTAAAGGCAGATAAGGAAATGTCAGGACAGAAACAGGGGAATCAAAAGACGAGATGTTGCCACCAACTAAAACACTTGTTTTGGGTCTCTTTATTAGGATTTCCTGTCCCAGCTCTTTAGCTAAACCTAAGGCTTCATCATCATTGGTAAACCAATGATGATAGGACTTTTCCAAAGTCCAAAGCCAAGGTTTTTTCTTAAATCCCCCTGCCAACCCTCCAAGAGAGCTTTCCCTTTCTATTAAAACAACCTTATGGCCCTTTTGGAGCAAACGGAGAGCAGCAGTTAGCCCTGTAAACCCCCCACCTATTATCACAATTTTCATAAAACTAGTATCTTCTAACGCTAAAAATAACCTTACTTCCATCTATCTCAAGTCTAAACGGCAGCTCTTGAAATTTACCTAAGGCTTTTCTTACCCGAGACCTTTTATCGCTTGGTACTACAAGTAACAAAAAACCTCCTCCTCCGGCTCCGGCAATTTTTCCGCCTAATGCTCCTGCTTCCCTTGCTTTTTGATACATCGAGTTTATCTCAGCGTTAGTTATACCATCCGATAAGCTTATTTTTAACCTCCAACCTTCATCTAACAAACTACCTAAATTAGATAAATCATGCTTCTTTATCAGTTGATATCCTTTCTTTGTTAAAAGTTTAGTCTGATATAAAAGATCTTCATTCTGAACCAAGCTAGACTTAACCTTAGTGAGTACAGAGCTTGATTTCCGGGTTTTGCCTGTAAAGAATAACATTAGTTGGTTGTTTATATCGTGGATAATTCCATTAGTTAATTCAATCCTTTCTGCTCTAACTTGGTTTGATGGATGAAACTCAATAAACCTTAAGCCCCCAAAGGCTGCAATATATTGGTCTTGTACCCCTATGGGTTTTTTCAATATATTAACTTCTATATCTACAGCTTCTTCGGCTAATTGTCTAGCAGAAGGTGTTTCACCTATAAAATGATGTAAGGCGTTTAAAACACCTACCAAAACAGAACTTGAAGAACCCAAACCAGACCCTTCAGAAGGTATATCTGCTAAAAAAGTAATTTCCACACCGTTTTCAACTCCTGTTTTCTTCAAAGCTTCCCTTACCAACTCATGCTCAATTTCGTCTACACTGTTTACAATCTCTTTTTTAGAGTAGTTGATGTAGATTTTTTTATCGAATCTTTGTGTAACAATACAATATATATATTTATCAATAGCTGTTGTTAAAACACAGCCTCCATGTTTCAAGTAATAATCAGGAAAATCAGTATTACCTCCGAAAAAACTTAATCTTAAAGGGGTTTGCGTAATGATCATGGAATAATATTAGTATAATAAGAGTGAAAAAACTAGCAACTTATGCTAATATATTATCTGTTTCAAATATACCTTTATGAATATTCAGGATTTCCTTAAGAAAAGACAAGCAGAAACTGAGTGGATGCATATAAACGGTTTTGAGCTTGGTGATCCAAATATTAATGGCCAGTTCTCAACACTTGAACAAATGCTTTCTTTCAACAGCCTTTTTGTAGATATCGGAGCTAACAAAGGTAAGTTTGCAGAAAAGGCAATAGAATCAAATAAGAGACTAAAGTTATTACTTTTCGAACCGCATCCTGAACATTCAAAGGAACTAGGAAAATTATTTCCTAATCATAAAGTATACGATGTTGCCTTAAGTAATAAAAAAGGTGAAGCAGAGTTTTTCCTGTATCTAGCCGATTCAGAAAATTCTACCCTTTTCGACCGTCATGAAATGATGCCTTCATTTGTAAAACAGAATATAAAAACTAAAGTAATATTAGATGTTCTTGACTCTTATTTGACAGAAATAACATCCAAAGGAGAAAAAGGCGTTTTCATAAAAATCGATGTTGAGGGAGCTGAACAATTCGTATTCGAAGGGGCAAGGAAACTGTTACGAACAAACACCACTATGTCTATTATGTTTGAATACGGGCATGGGTTTAAAGATAGTGATACCACTTTAAAAGCAATTTTCCATATACTTGATGAGTATGGATTTGAATTTTATAGAATAACTCCACTGGGATTAGAAAAAATACGTTTTTTTACTGTAGATATGGAAGACTATAGATTCGCAAACTATGTTGCTGTAAAGAAGCTTGATATGAACAAAGTTTTTCCCAAAAAATACTCTATTGAAAGTATATATGGGCAATCTGTTTTTTACGAATTCAGTAATTCTTAGTATAACCAGGATGAACCATTGAACGTTTTCTCAAAATAAGTAAAGTAAAAAGTGCTTTTACCATACCATAAAAACGTATAATCCCGTAAAAAAAATAATACGGCATCAAATCGAAACGGCCATTTATCAACGCCCTCCATTGGCCCCGTAGAAAGTAATTTCTAAGCGCATGAGTACCCATGTTATACCATCTCTCCGGATTGGCAATAATGAATTCTGCATCTCCTTTCCCATATCCTAAAAGTTTTCTTTTGAATTCATCAAAACTCGCAACCATTCTCTCGTAACAAACACCAGGCCCTGTTCCAACTTTATATCCTAACTTACTTAGTTTATAACATAATACATTATCATCAGCCGAAACCAACTCTGTCTCATATCTAACCTTTTTTAAAACGTCTGTTAAATACATGGCGGGCGTTCCTATTACCATTTTTTCACCGAGAGTATTTATTGTGGTTCTGTTGTGCCAATCCCACCCCATAGACCAATAATCATTCATGGAAGTAAGTCTTATTTTTTGAGCAGCTACTCCAACAAAACTTGTTTTATTTATATATTTAAGAAGTGTAACTATACAATTTTTTTCAAGTCTATTGTCAGCGTCAACAAAACATACATACTTTGTTTTAGCTACATCAACACCATATTGCCTTTGGAAAGCAATTGTTTTTTTGGGTACTACAAAACATTTTACCGCCAGTTTCCGCGCTATATCGACTGTTTTATCCCTTGATGAAGCATCTATCAGAATAATTTTCTTAACACCATTTTCCTTTATACACTCAACACAATCTTTGATATTATATTCCTCCTTTAAAGTGCATATTACAGCTGTAACTTCTGAAATGTTCATTTCTCTAGTTTATTGCCTTTCTTATAGACTGTGAATTTTTTCTTACTTAAAGACGCAGGATCGTATTGAGCAATCATCTCATAATCAGAAGTCTCTACTTCTGTAACTGGGTAAAAATCCAGTTGTCTTAAAACGTTTTCTATTTCTGCGTCTTTTGAAATATCTACAAAATCATACACAGGTTCTAATCTAAGCTCATTTGATTTTCTATAGTCAATAGATTGAAACATCTGCTGGGATAAAACTACATAATCAGTTTTAGAAAATGTATTTATTAAATCATCTTCTTTTTTATAAAAGATCAATTTATCTCTATTTGTATTGAAAAAATTATGTTTAAATAAATTTAATCGTTCATCTACTCCATAATGAGCATATTCAATAGAAGGAAAACTAAAAGAATAAGGAACAGCAAAAATACCTTTGTTAGTATTTATAAAATTCGTCACTATTTTTTCTGCATCCTTTTTTTGTAAATCTGCAAGTGCGTTTATAGTACCAGCAAACACTAATAAAAATAATACCAGCACAACAAACTTATATGCCACTTGATGTATTTTTTGAAGCCTTAAGGGATATAATAAAACTATCAGTAATAAAGGAGCCGCTGGAAAAACAGTTCGAATCAAAAAAATTTGCCTGCTCGCTGCAAACAATATAAAAAGTGCCGGGAAAAGAATTGCCAGAAAAAACTTGTTTTTATTTGATTTATAAAAATTGTATCCTTTCCAAATAAATAGTAACAGTGTGCCCAAAGCTATCCATACTGTATTTTTTGTAATAATAAAATAATCCGCAAAAATTAGTTTTACTATAGAAAACAGATGTTCAAAATAATTTGGTTTTACTAGTTTAAAATAGAAGTATTCAGGAGAGCTATAAGTTTTATAAAAATAAATATTCCGGCCAACCCACGTTGTAAAATGAAAAACTTCGAAGATATTTCCTATAATAAAAAATAAAATCGAAATGAACAGTAATTTACTGAAAATAAGAAAATCTTTTTTTATGTTAAATCTAAATTTCTTCTTAAGACTATATACAAAAACCGGATAAAGTAAAAAAAGCGTATAGCTAATTTTTAAACTAACTGTCAGACCCGCTAAAGCAAACATCCAAAAAAGAGTTTTCGTTTTACCTTTTTCAAAATAAGCAATGGATACTAGCACCGTAATCATCACAAACAAAATAATCAACCCATCTACTGTCGTAAATCTTGAAAACATTACCGAAACTACACTAACTGCAGCAAACGCCGCTGTAAAAAAGGCAGCGAATCTATCCTTTACTAGTTTACGTGCGATTTCATAAAGTAATACTACTGATACCGATACAATCAAGACCATGGCAACTCGGGTAAACAGTATTTCATACTCCCGGATATAGCTTGTATTTATGAAGGTTCTCGCCAACAATGAAGTAAATGTTAAAAAATAATAATGTATTCCTCCATAACTATAAACACCTGGATTTAGTATTTTCCCTGAATCTATAGCTTGATCTACGAAACCAAAAATACCTTCATCATCAGGATGGTGTTCAAATGGTAAACCGTAATTTACACCAATAATTCTAAGTGTAAAAGCAAATAAAAATAATAATATCCAATCAAAGTAATGGGATTTAAAAAACTTAAGTAAGTGCATCTATATAAATCCTAAGTTAATCTTCTAAACCCTTTATGAGCTACTGGACCTTCTAGTAGATCGTCTATATTATCATCATCTATTGCCTTTTTGAGTAAAGCAAATACTTCATCAACAGATTGTAAATATTTATCAACTGTATCCTCTGTATGAGAAAAGCTAACATAAACAGTTAGCGTAGCAAGATATCCCCTTTTGAGCATCTCTTGAGTAAATAGGGTTTTTAGTTCCAGTGATTTTTCATAATTTAAAGAAAAAGTAATTAACGGATCAGGCCCTGTAACGGTTATATCTAAGTTATGCTTTTTACCCAAACTCTCCCACCCTCGCCCTATCAAACATCCAATCCTTTTAAGATGTGCCGGGACATTTTCTTTCTGCATTTTCTTTATAGTTGCTATCGCGGCAACCGGGCCTATTCTGTCAGTCCAGTTAGTGCTGCTGATAAAACTTTCTTGCGCAGCATCCATTACCTCTCCCTTGCCAACAATAGCTGCCATAGGAAAACCATTACTTATTGCTTTTGCAAATACAACAATGTCAGGAGTAACCCCAAATTCTAGATGTACCCCTCCTACTGTTGAACGAAAGCCGGAAGATATCTCATCATAAATTAATACCACACCTTTTGCTGTAGCAATTTCTCTCACTTTCTCCAGAAAGTTATTTTTTGGCTCTTGATGCCTGATAGGTTCCATAATGATAGTACCTATATCATGAACCTTTACAATCTCTTCCAACTGCTCAATCTTATTGTATTCAAAGGGGAGTGAAGTACCAATTAACCCACGAGGAACACCCAAAGGGTTTAAACCCGGTATCAAATGACCATCTAAGTTGCTGTCATCTGCGAGATTACTTGAAAGATACCAGTCGTGCCAACCATGGTAACCACAAAAAGCAACTTTATCCTTTTTTGTATGTGCCCGTGCGATTCTAACAGCGATAGCTGCAGCTTCACCACCGCTTCTAGCATACCTTACCATTTGAGCCCAAGGATGCAACTGCAGTAAAAGTTCGGCAAGCTCAACTTCTTCCGGACAATTGAGGGTCGCAGATATTCCGCTATCAATCGCCTTTTTGACTACTAAGTTTACATCCTCATCTGCATAACCTAATACACAAGGGCCAACTCCCATATAAGCCATATCGATAAAGGTTCTTCCATCCAGATCAGTTAAGGTCACCCCTTTTGCAGACTGGAAATATGAAGGCCAATTGTCAGGTAAAAACATTTCAGACCGTTTACTAAGTAGTTGACTACCTCCAGGTATTATCTTTTTAGCTTTTTTCCAAAGTTCTTGTGATTTAGTCATTTTTATTATCTTCTTTCAGAGACTTTGCGTACCCTTCATCTCTTTTGATTGCTGCGTTGATCTCCTTAATTGTACTATTGTTATCAAGAAACTTTAAGATGTTTCTTGTTGTTAAAGGCTTCACTTGAGAAACAACAACTTGCAGTAATTCATAATCCCGAGGTTCATCTATTGTTAAACGGTATTCAGATAAATCCACAGGATTTTTAACTGTAAACAATCTAAATATGTCAGGCTTCTTCCAGATATATGGTGTGACATGTTCTCTTTCTGATTTCAGTTTAGCATCTCTCCAAGCTTTCCCTAATGCTTTAAAACTAAAAATTTCAGTATCGAGGCCATCCGGGTATGTTGCTGCGGGGTGGTTATTAGATACATAATCAAAAGATCCTTCCAGGTATTTTTCAGCAACTTCATCTATCGCATTCGGATCTATTAAAGGACAATCTGAGGTAATTCTTGCTATATGTTGAACTCCAAAATGTTTCGCTGCTTGATAATAACGATCCAAAACGTCTTCTAAAGAACCTCGAAAACACTTAATATTTTTGTCATGACAAAAATTAAAAATTTTCTGATCCTCCGGCTGGATTGTTGTAGCAACTATTATTTCATTAATATTTTTTGATGCACGAACACGGTCGATGACACTTTCTAATACGGTCTTTTTTCCCAGAGGCAACAATACTTTTTGGGGAAGACGTGTTGATCCAAGACGGGCTTGGATAATCGCTGTAATCATCTGCACTGAGTATAGCATACCGATTATTTGACTTAAAATTCGGAATATGTTTTAGTTTAAGATATGAAAATAGAACATGTAGCTTTTATTATGGAAAATCCCGTCGCTGCAGCAAAATGGTATGTAGAAAACCTGGGATTTCGGATAGAACGGGCATCTGAACAACCTCCTTATCCTCATCTGCTGGTAGACGGGGAAGGTTCGGTGATGCTTGAAATCTACAAACCCGACAATCTAACAGTTCCGGACTACCGTTCAATTGACCCGTTAATTGTACATCTTGCCTTCCAAGTAGAAGATGTTTCAAAGTATCATGATCTCCTCACAGAAGCTGGCGCAATAGCTCAAGGTGATATCAAAACATTAGATAACGGAGATATTGTTGCAATGTTACGTGATCCATGGGGATTTCCATTACAACTCGTCAAACGTGCTGCTCCTATTGTCTAAACTCAATCATTGGAACAAGTCCATACACATTCCGTATTTTTAAATGTCTGTGAATGTTAAAACCGTTTTTATTTATTCCCATCGGGTCTTCATACCGGCCGGTATAAATGATATCTTCATTGTGGTCCTCATCAGAACACCATAAAAAATCGTGTTTCCAAAGAATTTCTTTATTAATAAGGTAGTTTAAGAAAAAAACATAAGCTGTCAAAATTGCTGAAGGAAACTGCTCACCGGTTGTCAGGATTTCCTGTATTTGGTCAGGTCTTAAAGCACGAGTATTCTCTACTATGGATCTTTTTATTAAATACCATTTAAATTCTAATGTTCTATTTGCAGCAAAGTCCTCTTTCAAATACCAATCTTGGTTATACATACAAGGCTCTTTAATATTTGGATCTGTACCATAAAAACTCCTCATATTATTTAAAGTAAGGGGTTTACCCTGCCTATCTTCCGGAACACCCAAGATCAATATTGAATCCTGACAAGATTTTTCCAATAACTCTTGCGAAAAAGGGATTTCTGGAATTGTTTTTTTAGCAAAAAAATTTTCTGAAATATTCGTTTGAGAAATAACAGAGAGGATCTCGTCAGGCCCTAAAAAATACCGGGAAAAAAGTTTTTTTGCAACTTCAAAGGTAATCATTTTCTTCCATCAAGCTTCACGGATAGTAAGGTATTTAACCGCTTCTTCGTATGAAGCTATATGTCCCAGCTCTCTATACTTGTCGATTCTTTCAAATTCAGCTTCTAACAAGTCTATGCGTCGCCCCCACGGTGTCTGCTCGATCCATGACAGATTCCTAGCCGGTGCGTTAATAATATCTATGTTTAGATTGGACTCCTTCATGGCTTGAAGAAATGTAAGAAAAGCCCTGTATTGGTGATAATGGGATGCCACCAACAAAATAGTTTTCCACCCGTGTTTTTCAACCAATTTCATAATTTCAACAGCCTGTTCTCTGGTGTTTGTAGACTGATCCTCGTGAATAATCGCATTTTCAGGTATGCCTGCAGCCAATAATTTTGGTTTTACAACACTTAAAGGAAAACTGCCATAATCCGGATTATCCGCTATTCCTGAAAAAACAACATTTGGAGCATACCCTTCTTTGAATAATCTGGCTGTTTCATCAACCCTGGCAAACCCGTCACCTTCAAGTAAAACTATAGCTTCACCTTTTCTTAGAGGGTCATTGCTTACTAAAGTTATAAAATCTCTTAAAAAATATCTTCCCATTTAACCGGAGTTCCTTGCTCAATATCGCTTCTCGCTGTTTTACCAATTAGTAAGTCTTTATATTTAGGGAGTATCCCAAGGGCTGGACGCAGTTCTATCAAATCCGTTTTCTCGATTTTTTTGCCTTTGGTTATAGCTTTGTTAGCATACAAAGACCTTCTTTGCACAATAACAGTTTCCGACTCCTCGGCAACCACTTCTTTTCTGGTAGTACCTAGTGCTGCTTCCAACAGTCTAATCCGGTCTACCATTTGTCGTAGTTCACCAGGATCCATAGAATGAGGGTGGTCAGGCCCAATATCTTTCTTGTTTAAAGTAAAATGCTTCTCGATCACTTTCGCACCTAAAGCAACAGCTCCAAGAACAACAACATCTCCGGGAGAGTGGTCAGAATAACCAGTGATAATATCGAATGCTGTTTGATATGTTTTTAAGACATTAATATTTGCACTTTCAATTTTAGATGGATAATTAGTAATACATTGAAGTAATACAAGATTGTTATTACCAGTTGATTCTATAACTCGCACTGCTTCATCAACTTCCGCTAAGGTGCTTGCACCTGTAGACAGAATCATCGGTTTGCCTTTTCGTGCAATATATTCAAGCATTTCAAGCCAAGTAATATCACCGGAGCCCAGTTTATAAAAGCCAATTCCAATCTCGTCCAGAAGATCAACCGCCCCAAAGTCATATGGTGCGGAAGAAAAAACAGTTCCGATACTCTTGCAATAATCAGCCAACTCCTTATGCCACTCCCTGGGGAACTCTGCTTCTTTGAAGACCTCATCAACGGGTCTGCCCCATGAACCATGGACCCCTTTTAAATGTATAGAAGCAAAACCTTTTCCGGAAACAATTTTGGGAGAAAGAAAACTTTGAAACTTTACTACGTCTGCACCTGCATCTGCTGCCGCTTTGGCTAGTTTTTTAGCCTTGTCCAAGTTACCGTCAAAATTTGCACCGATATCAGCAATGATATAAGTAGGACACCCTTCTCCAACCCATTTCTCCCCAATTTTTATTTTTTTTGGAAACCTGCTTTGGTCTTGCATATTTAAACTTATATTATCGGAAATCTTTCAATTTTTCAACTGCAATCTGTTTCTTTTTAATATTTCTTAAATAATGCTTCTCAATTTGAGGTTTGTATACAAGTTTTAATTTATAGAAGTCATTAAAATTATTATATTTTTCTAATATATCGGAGTGCCTAAACCTTGGTAATAAAAAGAGTAATTTATTCCATTTTAGAATTATATGTATAATCAATCCCCTCCAACTGAAATAATTATTTACTAGCGTATTTTGTTTAGACATAAATTTATGGATTTTCGTTGCTACCCTGAAAGAATTTAAGCCATCATCACTTCCTATATTTTCAGATATTATTTTCTTTCTTAAATTTTCTTTCTTTTCAAACTCTTTGATTTTTCCCGTTTTAAAGTACTCTTTAATAACAGATTGCCCCTCAAGATAAGTTCTCACTACGCAGTTTCCAAGCTGGTCACTTTGTACTGTTTTTAAATCAAGCGTAGGAAAAATATTTATCACCGGCTTATTTAAAGCGTAAGCTTCAAAAGCGGTCGTAGATCTATAAACAAAATAAATATCCGATACGTTAATTAAATCTGCCAGTGTCTCTTGTTCATCAAAAATCATTACATTATCGAATCTTAAGTCATGATCTATTTCCATATGTAAACTATCTTCACCCGGATGTTGTTTTAAAATAAAGAGTATGTCTGGACTATTTCGAATCAAGCTTTGAATTATATTTTTAACGACTAGCATCTCATTTCTATAAAATTCCGATTCTTTCTTACTAATATTTCTTTGATTTAAAAAATTTTGATTAAAAAAATTACCAAAAGTGAAACCCGCATACATCACGATTTTTTTATAATGTTTCTTATTATACTTTTCTAAAAATTTTTGTTTAGACATAAAAGAGTAAATTTTATAACGATCTATACCTGTCGAACCTGAAACTAAAAAGCTTTTTTTATATTGTGGCAAAAATTCTTGACTCAAGCTTAAAAACTTTTTTGACCAAACAAACATTAAATGCCAATCCAACTTTTTTCTGTAGTTGTTACCCCAAATAAAACCGCCCATATCCTTTTCTCTAAAAAGCCCTTCTGAGGTAAGCGATACGACTTTTACTCCTTTGTCATAAGCATAATCACAAGCTAACACATTAAACTCCGATCCGCTCATGTTATTTAAAAGAAGAGCTTTCGGTTTATATTTATCGATCAAATAACGGCTATCAAAAATAGATCCGTATTTTATCTTGTACTGAAATACGTTTTCCAAATACCAAGCTAAAGGGATAATCGCTTCCGGATCCCGGCCTTCCGGGGGATAAATCAATACTAATATATCTGTGTCTGACATTAAGTTATGAAAACTGATAGCTTAAAAACTTTTAATAAGATTTACTATATATAAAAGATCTTCTTTGGTAAGTTGAGGATGAATGGGAAGAGACATTACCTCTTCTGCTGCTTTTTCCGCCACCGGATATTCTCCCCTACGGTCGCGTCTCTCATTAAATTGCGGGAAAAGGTGGAGTGGCTTGGGGTAATAAATTCTGCAACCCACCCCTTTTGATTGAAGATAGGCAAGCAACCCATCACGGGTTCCTTTAAACTTATCTGTTACTCTGATTGTATACTGGTGAAAAACATGCTTGGAGCCACTCTCAACCTTAGGCAGGATTAACCCTTTTACATGACTAAGTTCTTTGCTTAGCCATAAAGCATTTTCAATTCTTTGATTATTTAACTTATCAATTTTCTCTGATTGCTTTAACCCAATAGCAGCCAAAATGTCATTAAGACGATAATTATAACCGAGATCTATATATTCATATCGTGTATTTTTATCCTGCCCATGATTACGGAACATTTCGCAGCGGCGAGCTAAACTCTCATCATCAGTGGTAATTAGGCCTCCTTCACCACACATGATGTTTTTGGTAGCATAAAGAGAAAAAGCAGTAATATCGGATAAAGAACCAATCTTTTGCCCGCCGTATTCTGCTCCTACCGCCTGACAGCTATCCCCTACTAAAGCGATCTTGTGTTTGTCACAAATTCTTTTTAGCTCATTGTACTTAACAGGGTTACCGTATAGATCTACGGCTATAATTGCTTTTGTCCTTTTAGTAACCTTTTTTACGATCTCCTCAGGGTTAATGTTGTAATTTTCTTCCTCAATATCTGCAAAAACTACTTTAGCCCGCTGCATCAAAATAACGTTAGCGGTAGCAACAAAAGTAAAGGGAGTGGTGATAACTTCGTCACCTTCTCCAACGCCCAAAGCATATAAAGCCGTATGCAAAGCGGCAGTTCCGCTGTTTACCGCCAATGCAAACTTCACGCCGCAATACTCGGCGAACTTTCCTTCCAACTCCGCTACTACCGGCCCCTGGACAATCATCCCGCTTTTAAGGACTGTATTCACTGCTGCTATTTCATCACTTCCAACTTGTGGTGAAGAGATATTGATGGTTTTCTCTGATATTTTTTTCATGGTGTTTTTATCTGAATTAATTGACCTGTTTTAATACTCTCGTTCACTGCCTCCGATAATAATACTGCGTTCAAACCATCTATTCCTGTTACCTTAGGTAAATGACAACTCCTAATACTTTCAATAAAATTTTCTAACTCCAATCTTAACGGTTCATCAGGCTTAACTTCTACTTCCATCTTTTCCGGCTCCCCGAAGTTAGTGACAAAATCCTTAAAATCCTCCTGTTGGTTATTGGCATGTTGACTCTTATATAAATCCAGTTTTTGGGTGATGTAGTTTAATTCTGCGTATCCTTTCGTGCCGGTTAAAGACAGGGTTCTGATTTTTATAGGGGTAACCCAGTTGACTTGCACGAAACAGCCAAAACGTCCGTAGTCCATAAATATCTCCCCATGGTCTTCGCGGTTTTCAATAATCCCATTACCGCCTCTGGCGAAAACATTCACAGGCAGCCCTCCTAGTATTTTTGAAATCACATCCAAATCATGGACAGCCAGGTCAGTAACTACATTGACATCGTTTATACGGGGCGGGAAAAGCCCTACTCTTTTTACTACTATCGATAAAACGTCGCCAAAAACCCCTGAATGTATTAACTCCTGAAGCTTACTTACTGCCGGATTAAACCTTTCAATGTGTCCAACCATCAAAGTTACTTTACTGCTTTTTGCCTTACCAATAAGTTCCTCACAATCCTTGACTGTAGGTGCTAAAGGTTTCTCAATTAAGACATTTACTCCAGACTCGATAAAATCCAAAGCCACTTTTTTATGGTATTTAGTGGGAACAACAATGCTTACCGCATCCGGGTGTTCTTTTTCTATTAATTTCCGGTGGTCAGAGTAATATTTCGTGTTATGGCTTTTTGCAACTTCTCTACCTGTCTTATCATCTATATCGCAAACCGCTTCTAAACTAACCCCAGGCATTTGGGAATAAACTCTCGCATGCTTGGACCCCATTACGCCAGTACCGATAACAGCAACTCTTATTGACATCTCGCTTTTACCTCCATCCGCATAATCTTATAAGAAAACGCTCTGATTTAAAAGCCTTTATTCATTATTGTAATATAATAGTATAGACTAATCCTTATTAATTATTATGAAATTTATTCACCCTACAGCAGACGTATCAACTAAAGCCATTATTGGAAATAAAACTAAGATTTGGCATCAATCCCAAATCAGGGAAGATGTAATTATAGGCGAAGATTGCATTATTGGTAAAAATGTTTATATTGATTTTGGAGTAATAATAGGCGACAAGGTCAAAATTCAAAACAATTGTTCAATCTATCATGGAGCAGTTATTGAGAGCGGTGCGTTTATTGGTCCTCATGTTGTTTTAACTAACGATAAATATCCTCGTTCTATAAACAAAAAAGGGCAACTAAAAGAAAGTAAGGATTGGAAGGTAGGAAAAATTAAAATATGTATAGGTGCTTCAATTGGAGCAGGTTGTATTGTATTACCAGATGTCACTATCGGTAAATACGCCATGATAGGATGTGGTTCGGTGGTAACAAAAGATATCCCTGACTACTCCCTGGCTTATGGAAATCCGGCAAAATGCAAAGGAAAAGTAAGCAAGGAGGGAAAACAGTTGTTCAATACCGGCACGGATTGTTAAGAAGACACCTTCAGACTTGAAAGAATAATCCGAACGATACTTCGGCTAATTTTTTTTGGATAAGGATAACTCCACTGGTACTTTTGTTTATACAAATGATGCTTTAAGGCCTGCTCCAACAGCCTCTTATCCCGATGAACCAAACAGTTATACCCGCTATCCACCGTCATCTTGAGTTCAACAGTATCCCTCAAAGTCACACAAGGAACTTTTAACAGATACGCCTCTTCTAATACTCCTCCGCTGTCGGTAAAAATCATTTTTGCGTATCTTAATAAACTGACCATATCAAGATAACCAACCGGTTCAATAACCTTTATATAGTTTGGGGCTGTCAGTTTAAACTTCTGAATGTTGTTTTTTGTACGGGGATGAATTGGCCAAATGAACATGTAGTCGTTAAGATAGCTTTGTTTGGCAAAATCAAGTAAGGAAAATATTTCTTCTAAGGACTTTTTATCGTCTACATTTGATGGTCTATGGAGGGTAATAACAACATACTTGGCAGGCACAAGTCCAAATTTTTCTAACCTTTCAGGAGTAAGCACCCCCTCCACTATTTTCAAGGCTTCAGGTGTGGTATTACCAACTGTATGTATCTTATCCTCGGGAATCCCCTCCTTTAATAAATTTTGTTTTTCATATTCCGTAATGGCAAATAATACATCGCTTACGGAATCAACAATAACCCTGTTCACCTCTTCTGGCATTTTTCTGTCAAAGCTCCTAGCTCCTGCTTCGACGTGTACTAATTTTATCCCCATCTTTGATGCTGCTAGAGCACCGGCTAAAGTTGTGTTCGTATCCCCCTGGACAACCACCACACCAGGACTCTCTTTGGATAAAATTTTATCCAGCTTGATCAGCATTTTACCTACCATATCAGCGTGGGAATTGGACTTAATCCGAAGGTTGTATTTGGGTTGATTCAGTCCCAATTCCTCAAAAAAAATCCGGTCAAGCAAATAATCGTAATGTTGGTTTGTATGGATAATAAAGAAATCCTTCTTCTGCTCCTGAAGCTCTTTTATTACAGGGGAAAGTTTAATTATCTCCGGGCGGGTACCGATAATAATTACAATTTTCATTATCTTCTATCCTTTGAGTGTGGTTTATTTAATAATTTTTGAAAAGCCTTCACTATTACCAGATTAATCTTTTCCGGATGATAATCAATAAAATACTGATCTTTGGTATTTTTAGCAAGCCTTTGATAGTTCTTTAGATAATCTACTAATTTTGGCAAATCCCGCTTTAAATTGGTCACAACACAATAATTGTTTGAATATTTACTAACAATATCCGCATTATCTCCCGGGGGACCAATATAAATAATTGCTTTATTTAAAGAGAGGCATTCATATATTCTAGCCCCAATTCCACTCAAACCGGTGTCCTGATGAATTGGAGCTTGCACAACGATAGCGATATCTGCTGTTTTATTAAAATAATTTAAAAAATCAAACCTGTTCATTGAGGGCTTCCAGATAATTTCCGGGTAATTATAGTAGCGGAATTTAGTCAGAGTAGAGAAGTTACCAACAACCTCAACTTTAAAACGCGACTGTTTTACTTTTCTTAATGCTTGAAGCAGCGGAAAGATAGTCCTATTACCGTGGAGAGAACCCCCATAAACAATATTAACATCCCCTTGCTCACTACTTTTATCGGCTGGTTTAGGAAGATAATTCGGAGTAGCTGTTGGGACAAAAAGCATTTCCAGCATTGGATAATGCTTTTTGTAGACCTCGTAAAAGGATGGCGTTATAGTTAACAGGAGGTCAACATCTGCTAATATCTCTTTTTCATACTGCCTGGCTGTTTTTAAAAAAGGCGGAAGCAATAAACTATACGGGTCGTAAGCGAAGGGGTCCTGTAAATCGACAACAATTTTACAACTGTATTTGCTCTTAAAATACTTTGCTAATTTTATTAAACATCTGGGTTGGGTATTAATAAAAACAATGTCAAAGTCCTTAAAGAAGTGGGGGTTACTTTCGACATAAGCTTTGATATCATCAACCCAAACCTCATTCTGTTTTGAGTCTTTATAGGAGACAAATTCCTGTAAAAACCTTAAATACATGGAGGGTTTTTTGGTATATGAAAAGGGAACGATAAGCTCCTTTACACCATCTACCGCAAAAGGTTTGCAGGGAGTCAGGTGGGTGATCTCTATTCCTTTCTGCGTAAAAAAATTCAGAAAATCAAACACCCTGTTGGCGTTGACCCCCCTAGTAAAATCATAGCTAGTATTAATATAAAGAACCTTCATCATTCCATTTAATTTTTTATATTGCTTTGATCGCTTTCTTCAGTAGCTCAAGTTGACAACTATTTGTAGGCAATGGTAGTTCCAGAATTTTTTCCAATACTGACACCAATCCAGGAAATGCGTTTTTATCATAATAGCGGTTGCCCAACTGGTACCCTACAGAATAAAAAATACTACTCCTGTCTAATGCGTTTTCAAAAGCTCTCCTTACTTTCGGGCTATTACAAAGTACAACCAGTTTAAAGCTGATGCCACTTCCCCGCAATGGGGATAAGACTACTCCCAATCCAGAAGATGCAAATAACTCTCTTAGTTCCTTTATAATACAATTAGTATTTTCTTTATTTCTTTGTTCAAACTCCACCATTAACATATGCATTGCTTTTACATCAATACTATCAATTTTGTTAGAGTAAGAAAAGAAAACCTTATGAATTATCAGATATGAATAATAAATAAACTTACCTATCACACTAAAAGGAAAGTATTGAGTCTTACTTAAAAATACTCTGTTATAAATAAAACTTAAGTAACTAAAAAATGTAATGATCTTACTACTTCGGGTAGGGGAAACACGATACTGGCCTGATGTCCAATAAACAGAACCTTTTACTCCAAAAAGAGGTTTACCCGGTCCTACGGCATAAAACCCAGCATCTCCCATTGTGCCAACAGGTTGATTACTTAAATTAGCCCCGTATGCCTGGGCTGCATCATCGATGATAATCAAATCAGGAAACTGTCTTTTAATCTCTAATATATTTGCCGGATTGCCATAAAGGCTCGGAACGATAACGAACTTTGATTTATCAGTAGTTTTTTCTTTAATCGATTTTATCGATATATTTAAATCTGCAGGGTCGATGTCACAATAAATTGGCTTCATACTTAAATCAAGGATTACTTTAAAAACTGAAGGACACAGGTAAACTGGAACTAATACTTCGTCACCCTTTTGGCAACCAAAAGACTTAAGGATAAAATATAAACTGGCTGAACCGCTATTTGCAAAATACCAGTCGCGTTTTCCTAACTTGCTATTAAGCAAGCATGTAATATCCTTTTCCGTTACTTGTTTACCGAAAATCATCTCACTAAGGTATTCTCCTTTCCATTGGGGGTCAAAAATTGTTATTTTTTTAATTTTCAGAAGATTCCACATTTTAAATTACATACTTGTAAGTAGCTGTAAAATATAAAAGAAATTGCGGATCAAAAAAGGACTTGAAGTAAGCAACTTTTTTTGTGTTTGCTCCAAATAAATCTAGAATTTCAATTTCCCCTTTCTCAAGAAGCTGCTCTATATAAGAGTAAAGTAACAAGGTCGTGCCATTGCTACTGTGATATTTGTCACGAACTCCTGAAGTAATATAATACGCAGTCTTCCCAACCTCACAGAATATTATTGACGAAGCTAATTCTTTACCTGAAAATGCTCCGAGAATCATAACATTTTTTAGCGATGCCATACTTTCAAAGAGCGACCTTGGATGAGGAGGTTTTTTTTGTTGGCGTTTATATGTTTCTTCGTAGCATTGATAAAAATCCTGCGCTGAAATTTTTTTAACAGACAGATCGATCTTTGCATATTTAATGATATTTCTCATTTTTTTACCCACAAATGTTGACAGTCCCACTTTTTTTATTTGTTTTAAATCTAGGACATATGTATAGTTTGGAGTTATTTTCCAATTTTGCCATTTAAATTCACGAATATCTGTAATGTGAGGTGGAAGCGCTAAATAGAAATAAGCATAATTGTTGTTTTTGATATATTTAGTTAGTGATTGAATAAAAATTTCGAGTAATTGCTCATTCGCTCTTTGACCTTCTTGTCTCTTTATATATATATGTCCAAATTGAACCTCTAAATTTGTGTGAGGGGAAGATCCAATTTTCAGTAAACCCAAAAGTCTTTTTTCATAAAAGCCTACTCCTGCTACTAACTCACCATAATAATACATTAATAAAAATCTAATTTGTCTATGGTCATAATTTAATTTCTTAAAGTTATTAATATCACCCCACAGAAGTAAGCTTTCTGGCAATATTACTTTTTCTCTTAGAACAAAATCCAAATCGAGTACTTTTGTTGTAAATCCTTCAGCTTTCATAATCTTTATTAATCCTTTCTTCGGCAAGCAATGCATCAATAAAAAACTTAGTTGCCCAATTAAGATAAGCCATCCTGCAGTATCCCTTATTATTTATTATATCTCCATAAATTGGAAAGCTGCCTTTTATAGCTCCTTTAATATTCTTATTTTTAAGCATAGTATCTTGTATACTTTTTAGAAAGTTATTCATGCGCTTCGCTGCTTCAAGATATTTTTCATCTTTTGTTATTATAAATAAATTTAACCACACCAAAGATATTTGAGCATCTCCTGTTAAACAAGTGTAATTACCGTCGGATTTCCATTTAGAGTCAAATGCACCATTCAAATAACCTTTACTGTATAAATCCAATAAACAATCTCCTGTTTTTTTAGCTACTTCAATATATTTTGAATTTTTTAGTATTAGCCCTGACCATAAAAATCCTTCTATTGTATATGAGATATTATGGGTAAAGGGTGTGTGGCTGTTTGGAGGGGGGAAATTATTGAGTTTAAACCAACCATTACTTGTTTGGTTTTCAGCTGCCCAATCAAGATTTGCTGTGGCATGTTTTAAATATTTACGATTATTGGTGATTTGAAAAACTTTAAGCAAAGCCCAAGCTACTCGAGTATTATAAGTATGCACACAATTGCCATAAGTAAACTTCACCCAACTCCCATCTTTTTCTTGTATCGAGCATAAAAAATCCGCAGCTTTGATTACAGATTCTTTATATTTTTTTTCTTTGGTCGCTTTGTATATATCAACCAAACCTAATACATCTTGTCCGGTGTCAAAAACTATCGGCTGAGAATTCTGATCTTTTTCAGGAACTTCGTTACGAAACCCTCCTGAAGGAAGCTGCATAGAGAGAAGAAAATCAGCCATTTTTTTAGCTCTAATTTTTAAATCAGTTTCCCGAAAATATCTTGAGCAATCAAGAAAAGTGCTTATTATATAACCTGTGGTTTCTATGTATGATCTGCTCCAACCTGTTGCTAGGGAATACCAAGCCGCCACACCTCCATCTTCAGTTCTATCTTGTGCAATCTTAAGCCAGTCCAAAGCTGCTTTTATATGAACCTCGTTACTCAATACTGGATTTTTTATTGACAAAAAATCTTTAACAGATAAACTTAGTGACTCAAAAGAAAGTAGTTTTACCATTTAGGCTAAATACTCCTTGGCTATTTCTCTCCAGGAAAGTTTTTCTTCTGCAAGTTTCCTTCCGTTTTTTCCCATTTTCTTTCTCAATGACTGGTCGTTGTATAAATACTGAATCTTTTTATATAAATCAGTTGTATCTCCCTTTCTATAGAGAAGGGCATTGTTGTAACTAATTCTGGTTTTATCACCTAATTCGTCGTTGGCAATAAATGGAAGTTCACAGGCTGCAGCATCATTCATGCTGGTAGATTCCTGTAAAGGCCAAACAGCAACATCTGCTGCAGAATAATATTTATATAATTGTTCTTTCGGTTGAAAAGGAATAAAAATAACATTTTTTTGATATTTTTCCGCAACTAACTTTAGACAACTTTTTTTGTAATTATCTGTTCCATCACCAACTACAAGCATTTTTATATTTTGTATGTTTGATGCTAATTTATTAAAAGCATTAAAAAGTAAATCTACACCCTTTGCTTCAATTAGTTTGCCTGTATAAAGTATAGCGAAATCCTTTTCCTGAATTTGATAATTTTTCCTTAACGCTAACCTCTCTTTATTGCCAAATCTGAAACTCTCTATATCTGTACCTAAAGGTATTATGTCTATATGTTTTTTTATACCAAAATACTTAACCATTACATCCTTTGTCTGCTCTTGAACGGCAATAAACTTGTCAACACTAGAGTTTAAAGCGTCGGAAAAGCAAATCCTAAATAAATAATAAACTGCTTCTTTTAACCACTTATTCCCTCGGTTAAGTTCTGAGGGTAACAAACTGTCATAACAAAATAACTTAAAACTATACTTTTTTTTGAGTAGAGCAATAAGTACAGCGCTAAAACCTGCTGATTTGTTCACAATAACTATATCTGGATTAAATTGCTTTATAATTTCATCATGCCCTCCGAAAAAAGCTCTTGCGAATATCTCAAAGATGAGTTTCTTTCTAATAATTTTTATCCCCTTGTCCCATACTACCCCTGGCTTTAAGATTCTGTCTCCTAGTGCGCTCTGCATTGTTTGTTTGTAATTAGGAAAGGGGAAATAATAGTTGGAAGTTAAAACCCATACCTCATGCCCCAACTTAATAAATTCTTTAGAAAAAAAATTTTCACTGTAACCAAGTTGAGGTTCAAAGTAGTCAATTACTATAAGGATTTTCATCCATTCCTACTCCCATCTTATACAGTTTTACCAAACTATCTTTAATATTGTCACTAATAAATAAGTTTCTGGTATCATAAACAATTTTGATGTTAGGGTAATCAGAGAAACGGATGTTTTTATATTCGTCATGGTCTGTGGTTAATACTACCACCTCAGCTTCTTTTAGTAATTCCTCTAAGCATTGTAAAGGATGCGGTGCTTGTTTTACATAAGGATCATTTAAAATGACGGTAAACTTTTCTTTCAACAAATCTAATATTTCTTTACTCGGAGTCTCTCTTGCATCATCAATGTTCTTTTTATATGCAAAACCTAACACCCCAATTACTGGTTCTAACAGATTGTTTTGGCGAATTATTTTTTCTAACTGATCAACAACATATTCCGGCATTTGGTTATTAATATTGAGCGCCTTAACAATAAACTGTGAATGTTTACTCAGAGCAGCAAAAAACCATGGATCAATTGGTATGCAGTGCCCCCCAACTCCCGGTCCCGGTTGATGGATGTTAACCCGCGGATGCTTATTGGCAAGCTCTATTGCCTCCCATACATTAAAACCAATCTCATCGGCAATTTTGACAAAAGTGTCAGCCAAGGCGATATTAACATTGCGGTAGGTATTTTCCATGACTTTACAAGTTGAGGCTATTGTAGGAGTAGTTGTATAAATTTCTCCTTTAACAAAAGAAGAATATATCCCTTTAACATAAGCAGAATCCTCCTCTGTGAGACCGCCAACCACCCGGGCATTGTTAACCATCTCATAAAGGGTGTTACCAGGAATTGCCCTTTCCGGACAACTGGCAAAATGGAATTTTCTTTCTAGCCTTTCAAGATAAGGAATAATCCTTTTCTCACAATCAACAGGGCCAACCGTAGATTCCACAACTATGGTATCACCATCCTTTAAAACCTTGCCAATCTCGTCAATAGCTTTTAAGACAAATGTTAGATCCGCTTCACCGTTTTCTTGAGGAGTAGGTACGGCTATGATAAAAATATCTGCAGGATGAATTTGCGAAACCAGATGAAAAGTCCCCACCCTTTTAACCTCGTCAAATAATTCATTTAGCCCTTTTTCTTCAAAAGGCAACTTTCCTTTTTTTAAAAAATTAATTCTCTCTTGATTAACATCAAAACCATAAACTATATTATCAGCACTAGCTAACAATAATGCTGTTGGCAGACCGATATAACCCATTCCTAAAACCGTAATCGTTTGTTTCATATTCAATTTACGTAAGGCACTAATGCATCAACAATTTTATCACTAGCAGTACCATTGCCGAAAACATTATCCCAATGTATGTTATTGTTTTCATAAGCCTTTAAAGCTTTGTCTACCTTCTCCCGGCTAAGATGGACAATAAAATTTGCTGTTAAAGTTTCCGGTCGTTCGGTGGAGTCCCTTAGGGTAATAAGTGGTTTTCTTAGGACGTAAGCTTCCTCCTGGACACCGCCCGAATCAGTCAGTACCAAGGCTGAACAATTTAGAAGCTTTAACATATCAATGTAACCGATTGGCGGAATAGTTAGAATGTTTTCCGGTATTTCGTATTTAAACTCTTTAACCTGCTTTTCTGTTCTGGGGTGGATCGGCCATATGATCTTTTTTCCTAATTTATTACTAACATAATCCAATAACTCAATTAATTGCTTTAAATTATCCGGATCATCGACATTTTCCGGACGGTGGGCGGTAACAACAATATAGCCTTCTTCCTTGAAACCAAGCTTACTTAATATCAGTGATTTTTGACAAAAAGTTAAATGTTCTTTAACCGCATCTACAACAGTATTACCTGTCACCTTAATTAACTTATCGTCAATTCCCTCTTTTAACAGATTCTGCCTTGCTCCCTCTGTCGGGGCAAACAAAATATCACTTATTCGATCAGTTAAAATTCGGTTTATTTCCTCCGGCATTCTATAATCATAACTACGTAGTCCTGCTTCTATATGACCTACCGGAATATGGATTTTTTTTGCTGTAAGCGCTCCCGCCAAAGTAGTATTTGTATCGCCGTGCACTAACATCACTGGAGGTTTTCTTTCCAAACAAATATTCTCTACCCTTTCCATTATCCTACCGGTCTGACTAGCATGAGTTCCGGATCCTACCTCGAGATTGTAATCAGGTTTTGGCATCTTTAGGTCTTCCATAATCTGTTGATCCATTTCCTGGGAATAATGTTGACCTGAATGAATAAATATAAAAGGAATTTTTCTTTCCCTCAACCTTCTTATAACCGGAGCCATTTTTATTAATTCCGGCCTTGTGCCTATTAAAATAGCAATACTTTGCTTAACCATATCACAACTTTCTAAACACATAGAAAAAATTAGTATTATAAAATTCCTCTTTAGAGGTGAACGGCAACTGGTAACTGGTTCTCGTCAACCACAAAGGTAAAGGTACCCAGTAACCTTTCATAAAGCTTTCTACTACTTGAAACTTATACTTTTCAGCATACTTTATAAAGCCCTTAAAATCCCAGTTTTGAACATGTTCTGTATGAGCGCCTTTTATCTGATATTTATAACAATAATTGTTGGGTATGGAAACAATCAAGACGCCTCGTGGCTTCAACACCCTTTCTATCTCTGACATAGCCTTGTTTACGTTAATAATATGTTCTAATACCTCCGTTGCGGCAATCATGGAAACACTATTTGAAGGAAGGGGTATTTTGGTTACTGAAGCAATAACCACGTTGATTCTCTTACCTTCGGGAAGTACCCTTTGAAGGTGAAAATCTGCCAAAGAAATATCCATGGCGTTATAGGTATGACTGTTCGGCAGGTACTTTCTCAAACTCATATCTCCACACCCCACCTCCAAAAAGATATTATTCTTTCTTAAATATTTTTTCATTAATTTTCCTGCTTCTTTTTCAATAAAACCATCAACCAAAAAATTATTTCGGATAGAAAAAACTGGCCAAATTATTTTTTTAAGATAATGTTTAAAAATTGGGTCTCGCCGCAACCCAGGCTCAGCCTCCTGTTGTTTCTGCCTTGGGAGATTATCATCAATGGGAATTTTGTATTTTCCAATATTAACTGTTTTGTTTAACCTAAATTTTATTCTATCCATTTTTTAAGCTTTTTCACTCATGCTTTTCCGGTAAATACTGAGCAATTGTTCACCGACTATTTCTATTGAATAGTTTTCTTTGATTAATCTTTTACTGTTATCAGCAGCCTGATTTCTTTTTTTAGGGTCTCTGGCAAGCTGTAAAATTCCTTTAGCAATGCTTTCGGGATTTGGCTCAACAATCACCCCTGCATTATATTTTCTTACCTGGTCAAAATAGCATTTGGTAGTTATAACAAGCGGCAACCCAACTGACGCAGCTTCTAAAATACCTAAGGAAAATCCTTCTGAATATGAAGGATATACAAAAATATCACTTGCCTTAAAAAGTTGCGCCCTTTCTTCACCAAAACAGCCATGCCACAAAGTAACTCTTTTTCCTAAGTTTTTCTCTTTAATTAGTTCTTTTAACTCTAATAAAAAACCATCATCAGGACCAGCTATCACAAAATGCAAGTTAGGATCTGTAATTTGCGAGATAGCCTCAATTAACATATCTAATCCCTTGATCTTATGAATCCTCCCTAAGAAAGTTACTACGGTATCTTTCTCAGAAAGCTTGAAGTGTTTTCTACACGCTTTCTTTAATGCTTGTGTTGTAAATTCAATACTTCTAACACCATGACCAATTAATTTAATTTTAGATTTAGGAATATTAAATCGTCTGTAATTATCAATTTCTTGTTCTGAAGTTGCAATAAGCGCGCTAGCGTGCTTAAGTAAATCTTGTCCGAAAAGATAAAGAAACGCACTTTTGAACAAACTTCTGGCTTCTAATCGCTTTTCTTCTAAACAACCATGAACACTGATAATATAGGGTTTATTGTATAAACGGGCCAACCACCCCAACCAAACATTTTCTAATGTGTAGAAATCATGCATATGAACAACATCAAACTTATGAAATTCAAAAAGAGATCGAGTGAACATTCCGGGGGTAATAAATATATTGTATCTATATGTTAACTTATTATGGATATTGCGAAAGTATCTTACTAAAAACCTAGAAACATTTAGAATATATTTTTCCTTTGGCATTCTCTGCTTATCATCATAAGCATCTGAGGTATAGACAGTAACATCATGACCTTGCTCTGCAAAATATCTGCTTGGATCGTGAACAATTTTACCAGGACCACCATAAGCCCATGCCGGATAAAAGTAAGGTACAACCTCTAAAATCTTCATTACTTTAAATATACCTCCTGACCAAATACCAATAAAAACTTAAAACTGGATTAACCAATATCTTCATAACTATATTATTAAACTTTTCAAATGTAATTTCATTTTCATAATCTCTGACGATATCTTTGTCGCTAACAACTCTCATTTTTTGGATACTATTCCGCTCCTTTTGTATATGGGGTAGCAATTGCCATATTGAAAAATAGCTTCTCAATTTTTCGCTAACCCAACCCTCGCTAAACGATAATAATACTAATCCAATTTCCATAAAAATCATAGACGGTAGTATGAGTAACAAAGTATTAATACTGTAATTTTTAAAGATAGTTAAAAGTCTGTTTCTCTCATTATAGAAAAGTTTCTTTTTTAATGGTTGGTAATTTTCGACAGGGATATATTTATAATCATGATACATTTTACTGGTTGGTACAAACTCTATTTTGTAACCAAAAAGCTTAAGTCTCCAAGATAGGTCACTATCTTCGTAATACATAAAATACTCGGGATCAAAGAGTCCTGTTCTTTTTAAAATTTTTCTTTTCAACAGCACTCCGCAACCGCTAAATGATGTAATGTTGCCGGACGGGGGAAGAGAGCTGCTGTTGTAATCTTTGATCCAGTCAAAGCCCAAAAAATGAGTTCTCTTGCCGGTTAAATTAAGTTTTGTTGGATCTTGCAATAAATACACAGCCGGCTGACAAACTGCAATTTGCTTGTCGGTTTCCATAGCATAAACCAAGGGTTCAAGAAAGTCCTTTTCAACCAAAGTATCTGGGTTTAATAAAAATATGTACTCCCCTATAGAGGAATTAATGCCTAGATTATTTCCTTCAGCATATCCCAGGTTTTTTTCCGATAATATTAGCTTAACTCTGGCTTTATATTTGGATAGAATTGTTCTGGTTACATCTGTGGAGTTATTATCAACGATTATAATTTCAACTGGTTTGTAACTAATTGCTAACACCGAATCCAAGCATTGACTAATATAATCTTTTGAGTTGTACGTCACAATAATCACAGAAACAGGAGGAGATTTCATAATAAATTATTTTCTAGATACCAACGGCCTGTACTTTCGGCACCCTCTTTAAAACTAACCTTCGGATCGTAATCTATTTCTTTTCTCGCTTTTGCGATGTTGTAATAATATGTTGTAGTCATAGTTTTAACTCGAGATGGAAAGAGAGGAGGTTTAATTCCAACAATTTTTCCAACCCACTCCAACACATAACTCAAAATTAGCGCTACGTCTGTAGGGATATACCACGAAGGAACCGTCTTTCCGATGCTACCAGCAATATGTTTAATCAAATCACTAAGTTTAACGGGTTGGTCTCCTGCCAATATATAATCGCCATTTCGCACTAGACTTAGTTGAGCCTGTCTAGCTCCTCCAACAAGATCTCTAACAAACACATAATGCATTTTATTATCACCATTACCTATCATGAAAAAACGATTTTGTTTGATTGCTCTATATAAAGCTAAAGTTGGGCCCTGTTCTCGAGGTCCATAAACACTAGCAGGGCGAATGATTGCATAAGGAATACCCCACTCTTCATGAGCTTTTATTACTCTTTTTTCGGCTTCAAATTTTGATTGCCCATAATAGTTGGTATATTTTTTAGGAAACGACTCGTCCCAATTCACAATATTTCCAATTCCGGCTGGCAATCCAAAAACAGCAATACTAGAAAAAAATACAAATTTTTGTATTTTTTTACCTCGACAAGCATCAAGTAGATTTTGAGTACCTTCTACATTAACACCCTCATATTCTTCATAACTTTTACCATCAAAGTCTATTCTTGCTGCCAAGTGGTACACAACTTCTACACCCTCCATCGCTTTTTTTACAACTTTCTTATCCCTTATATCTCCGAAAATAACATCTACTTTCTTTTCTATTGCACGAGAAATATTTTTTGTAGAAACACCTTTTGGAATTAGCAGTCTTAATCTTTTAATAGGTTCACCCTCTTCAAGTAAAAGATCTACGAGATGGCTTCCAATAAACCCGGCTGCTCCTGTTATTAATATTTTTCCCATAAGGTTTAGAGATTCAATAATCGAACGATTAGAACTATTTTATATTTTTTCTGGAAGTTACACTCTTCAAAGCTTCTTCACGAACATACTGCTCTATGCGCTTTTCTAATCTTTTTGTTCTAACATAAGAACTATAAACAAGCGGAATAACAAACATAAACCCTCCTATAACAGCCAAATCAAAAGGCCTGGAGATAGCCACAGCATTAGAGAACGTACTAAATATGTTTGGAAACAATACAATCAAAATCGCACCAATCCATGAAACAAACAAAAATAATGCCTCAATACCATTTACCTCATTCCTACGATAGTGTAAATAAGTAAAATAAACCATTATTAAAGTAAAAACTAAAGCTATTATTTGTAAACCTAAAATCATCTAAACAACCTCCATTTTAGTACATTAAAAAGTATTCCGAACGCATCTAAAACAGTGACTCCTTTGAATTTATCATAGTATACAGTTTCTACCGACACCTCACAACATTTGAAGTAAGATTCTCCTGTTTTAATAACCATTTCAGTTTCTACTCCATAACCGACAGATTGCCACTGAATTTTTTTATATGCTTTTTTCGTAAAAGCCCTATAACCACAGAGCAAATCAGAAACATATATGCCGTATAAAAATGAAATTAGAAGCGAAGCGCACTTATTCCCTAGAAAACGTACTAAAGGTACTCCAAATTTTAGGTTACGTGACCCAAATACCACATCGAAGCCCTTTTCCAAAGCTTGAATGAATTTTGGCAAGTCAGAAACTTTATGCTGCCCGTCGGCATCCATCATTATGATCGCGTCACTACCTATCGAGAAAGCTGCATCACAACCGGTTTTTAAAGCCCCACCTTTCCCTAAATTTATTTTATGCCGTAAAATAGTGAGTTTTCCAGAGGGACACTCTCTTGATATCTTTTCCGCTATTTCAAAAGTTGAATCTCTCGAACCATCATCAACTACTATAATAGGAAGTTTGGTAATTTTAAGTTCATTTAAAACCGCACCTATATGTTTTGATTCATTATAAGCAGGAATTACTATTGAAACATTCATCATCTTTATTTTAATTAAACTCGTGTAGCAACAAATATACCTACAAAGATTATTAAAATTCCAAGTATTTTTGAAAGTGTAAAACTCTCTTG
>CAZLKE010000001.1:29209-39019 GCA_964560075.1 uncultured Gammaproteobacteria bacterium
AAAAAATGACCCTATTGATAGAAGTGTAAAATTTATACCAACCATAATCGGAAAAGCTCTTGAAACATCTTCTTGAGACAGAACTTTTAACCAGAAAATCATACTTACCACATAAAGAATAATACCAACAATAATGACGGGATTTGTAAATATCCTAAAAATCTCTTCAAATAATTTAGACGATAAATCTAATTGAAAGTTACCTAATTGTTTCATTCCACTTTTTAAAGTGATATTGCCTATCACTGCAATAAATGTGGCTAAAAAAATAAATAATATCGATGGCATTGCTATTTTAATTCTCCTTTCTTACTTCGATTTCCAAAGAACCGAACTGAACTTGTGACACCTTGTTCAAGCTAGAAAAATTATTTTCCCATAAGTGCCGTATTTTAATTCTATCCGGTTCTTTAATTAAAAATACCAAATTTGAATTGGTTTCTGCAAATTTGCTTGGTAATTTTTCTTTATTTGATATATAGATTGGCTGGTTTGGCAGATAAGCATAATCTTTAGGAAGATAACCATATTTCTTCAAACCATACCACCAGAAAAGATATTGATATGGGTAATCTATGACTGAGGGTAAATATATGTAAACTCTAAAGTTTTGACCTTTTGCCTGCTGATAAACGTAATCTATTGCTGCTATCTCATTTCTAAAACTGGAAGGATCATTATTTTCTCTATTGGGATTTAAGCTTTTCATTAGGTCTAAATTAACTATTGAAGAAATAATCAAAAACGAAGTTAAACTATACACTAAAACATTAAATCTGGAGCTTCTACCAGCGTATGATCCAGATAACCATCCAACAGCTAAAATTGATGCAGTAGAAACACCTCCAAGGTGCCAAGCATTAACATTAAATGGTAAAATAATATGCAGTACAAATGGAATTATAGTCAAACAAATAATTGCTATTAAGATGTAGTTGTTATTTTTAAGAGCTTCCTTACGCCAAAAATATAGATAAAGTATTGCAGATATTAATAGTATTTGAGCAATTATAGCCTTGTTTAAGAATGTTCCAGTTAACACATCTCTATACAGATGAAGTATAGTTATTACTCTGGCAGAAAAGCTGTACGATCCTTCATACGTATTTATATGATTTAAAATTGCATGTATTCCTATAAAATCATGTCTTAACTCAAATAATATTTGTGGCAGCAAAAAAATAAAAAATACTCCAAGTCCTATATACAAATTCTTTTTAAGCATTTTGCCTTTAGAGAGTAAGATGCTTGAGAATATTATTATAGGTATAAGAAAACCAAAAGCCATTTCTAAGTTAAAGAAGAGCCCCGCAAGAAACCAAATTGTTATTGATGATAACAAATCACTAGTTTTAAGATACTTTTCCAAGAAAAATATAAAAACCGGTGTAAGTAAAACAACGGGATTGGGATTTAATGAATATAGATTTGCCAAAACAACGTAATTTGAAGACACCCAAAGTGCTCCGGTAGCTATAAGTGGCATTATTCCCCATCTTGAGACAATTTTAAGTAAGTACCAGCCTCCGACTGCCCAGAAAAGTATCAGCATAACTATAGCTGCATATGGATCCCCGTCAGAAAGGATATAAGGAACTGCCAGTAAAAAGTACCAAGCCGGTCCATTATATAAACCTTCAATTGCAGAAGTTGGACCGATTAACCTGGGTTTTTTAAGTTCAATCATTTCTCTTACATCTACCATATCCCTGGCATTGTCCATATTAAAAAGAAAATTCCCACCGCTGGTTAATACAAGTCTGTAAACAACTCCTACAACAAGAATTAATAAAATTACTATGTTTATCTTTAGCATTTTTATTTATCTTATGATACCCAATAACCACTTACAAAAAAAGCTGTGTTTATCAATTGTATTAGCATGAACATAATTACAATTATCGCAAATAAAAACCTACTTTTAATACTAGTCGCTCCATAAAAATATAGAGGAAAAGCTGCAAGCAAATACCTGGGCATTGAAGATAGAGTTCCGGTAAGTGTTGGTAAAATAACTACAAATAAAGAGTAAAACAAATATTCTTTTCTCATCTTTTTAAAGTTTTTAACAATAACTAACAAAAATACAAGTGTTAAAAAAAACTCCTGTAATGCAATAGTGTAATTATAAGAAAAATCAGCTGTTACAAATATTTTAAGATATCTAAATATTACTTGCGGCAGGAGTATTATTTCAGTAGTGGTTCGATTAGTGCTGACTAATGATTGTGAGTTTAAAAAACTAAAGGGATCTCCGCTAAATTTCCAATTAAAAAATAAAATAACTCCAAAGCTAGACACAATAATAGATAACAGAAACAGTGTTTTCTTTTTTTTGTTTACTTCTTTCCATATTAAATAAGTAGAGAAAATAGTAAATATTCCAACGAGTCTTGTAAGTGATGATAACCCTCCAAAAAAACTTGCTAAAAAAAGCTTGTTTCTTCTGGCAAAATAAAAAGACAAGGTTACCAACAAAAGAAATAATGATTCTGAGTACACAAATCCCAGAAAAAATGAGCTAGGAAAAGCTAAAAAAAGGATTAAACCTTTATAGACAGCCTCTTTCTTAAAATCAAGTAAAAACAATTTATATAGAAAAAATAACAGAACCAGTAAACATAGGTTGCTTATCAAAATTGCACTTAGTAAGTGATCTTTTAAAAATAGCGCTACAAACCTTGTTAAAAATGGATACCCTGGAAAAAAAACGTTCTCAAATTGCCTATATCCGTATTGGCTAATCCAAAGATAATGCTCTCCATCAAAATTTGCAAAAGTCCATAAATTAGGTAGCAGATTGTTAAATGAAAAAAGCTTTCCGGTAAACTCATCTTTTTGTGATATAAAGAAAACTGAAATTTGTGATGAGATTAACGTTAATAACCTCCAGATAATAAATAGTAAAAATATGTACAATAAGTTAACTTTAAGTAATGCTTTCATAAACCTCAATTGTTTTAAGAGCAGTGTTTTTCCAAGAGAATTTTCTTACGTTAGAAAATCCATCTTTTATTAATCTTGCCTTTAGCGAATTATCAGATAGAATTTTAAGAATTGCCTCTTTGATAGATTGATGGTCATATGGATCAACATACAAACATCCATTACCTCCTACCTCTGGCATGGACGAAATATTTGAAGTTATAACAGGTGTTCCACAAGCTTGTGATTCCAAAATAGTTATACCAAACCCTTCATAAAATGATGGAAGTAAAGTAACACTGGCAAGATTATAGATACCTACTAAATCCTCATCTGAAACATAGCCTAAGGTATGGATCTTTGGATGATTTGAATAGTTTTCCAAAAACTCTGAATATGATTTCAACTCAGGATGATTTAAATTATCTTTAGATTCAAAACTTTTACCTACGAAATAAACAGCAGTGCCTGCATCTATGCATGCCTTTGCGGTATTTAAAATATTTTTGTTCCAATTTACGTTTCCAGTAAATAATGCAAATATGTCTGGAAGATTGTATTTTTGTTTAATTTTATTTAGTAAAGATTTATCATTTAGAACCTTAAAATTCTCTCCTTGTGCAAGAAAAATCACAAAAATTTTACTAGGATCTATTCCCAAAAATTTCTGTATATCTTTTTTCGAATTTTCTGAATCAGTAATAATCGCATCTACTTGTTTTATCGCTTTTTTCTGGAACCAATAGTTTATTTTACCTTTAATGCCAGGTGGGTAATTTTCTGGAAAAAGTAATGGGGTTACGTCATGGATTGTTACGACTGTGGGTATATTTTTGTTTATTTTAAGAGTATTAAAAAACAAATCAAAATATGGAATATGGATAACATCAACATTTTTAATTTCATTACTATTAGTAAACTCCTGTACTTCTAGACTGGGACTAAGTTTCAGATGTTTGAACAAGTTTGATGTATAAGAACCTATCCCTCGAGTTTTATGTCCAGTTTTTAGTGGAGAAACGTCAAATCCTACCTTCATGATTTTAAATACCTCATAAACGCTCTTGGAAACCGCAAAGCTGAAAAGAATGAAAAAACTATACCTTGAAATCCATCTAATATACCCTTATGGCGTATTTGTGTTACTAAGAACCATTCTATTGGTTTATAAACTATAAACTTAAATGCTTGAACAATATCTTTACTAACATTATCTCTTCTAAACTCATCCACAATCAAATTAATATATCTGCTGTTTTTTTCTAGGTATCTTTTAAATGTTGGAGAATCCAAATGTAATAAATCATTCTGCAACCATCCGACTTTTCCTTTAACAACAATTTGTTCATGTACGCTTTTACAAGGAAAAAACGCCTTGTTTTTTTTAACTAATCGAATTACCCCATCCGGGTATACACCTCCATATCTTAAATATCTTCCTAAAAAGAAATTAAGTCTGGGGATAAAGAAAGCACAATATTCATTTGTATCTTCTCCAATTTTTCCATCTCTATTTTCCAGAAGTTTTTGATGCTTGATAAAAAGTTTTCTTTTTTTAATCGTATTTTGGTATTTATCAATCTCCTCATCTGCCATATTAACAACCTTTAATATCTCCTCAGATAACTTTTTTGTAACCCTTTCATCAGCATCAAGCTGAAGCACCCAAATATTTTTGGCAAGATCTAAGGCTTTCTGTTTATTGATATGAAATATTGGGTGATTTTCAGTAACAACTACTCTTGCACCAAAACTTTTAGCAATTTCTACTGTTTTATCAGTCGACGAACCGTCTACAATTATAATTTCATCAGCTATATCTTTAACTGAACTCAAACAATCACCAATATTACTTTCTTCATTAAAAGTTGCAAGCACTACAGATAACTTCATAATTATATTTTATCTAAGTTAACAAAAAATTGTAACTAATCTGCTCCGACAATAAAATAAGCATCACTACCATTAGAGTATAAAATTTTCTTTTTAATCTGAAAACTCGTTTTGTGCCTTAAACCATCGTACTGGCTCGGGCTGAGGACATATATTACTCCTGGTCTTGGACTACTTTCTACAAAATCCCAGCCACCAAAATAAAAAGTGTCAAAGAAAGTAACTAAATTGGAGCTACGCTGAGAAGTTTGATTATATTCAACTGTACTTTGAAACTTATCAGGAGAAGGTAATAAATAAAACAGGTAAAAAATATATGGTTGTGATCTCACATCAGTCATATAAATCCATCCATATTGAGGATTTGTTTTAACGAATTCTACTATCTCCCTCATGCCATATTGCCATTCAATAGCATATCTATCGTTATACTCTGTCAAATACTTTGAAAAATTATAATAAGATGAATAAACAATAAGTAAACTTATAGAAAAAATTGTTAAAATCTTGAAGACGTTTTTCTTGAATAATCCTAACAGAAAATAAAAACCAAGTGCAGAAATAAAATGCCAACTGCCAACCATATACATTGCCCGAGCAGGATGCGGTGCTTCTGAAGTCAAAGCTGAGGGAATAGGTGCAAGCAATCCAACAGCAATAAAAAGCAGACTCTCTTTGCTTCTTTTCCATAAAACCCATATCAAGCCAAGCAATAAAAACAAACCGTCAACAGGGAAAAAAAGTCCTCCTGCTTGGTTACTCAATCGAGGGTTGATACTCCCTTTAGTAAATAGATAATCTTTATTAAAATGCAGTGGGTATTGTCCTATTGCAACCCCTACTCTTCCCAGAAGTTCATTTTTTGTAAATTTATACATAAATGTTTTTTCAATTCTCTCTTTAGGAAATGAGGCTTGCTCCGATCTGGCTAAACCTAAAAGAGGAGAATTTAATATTATTAATGTAATAAAAAATCCTATTACTAATAATGCAAGGAATAGAATTATTTTATCCTGTAATAACTTTTTTAAATGAAAAATTAGGAGCAGCAAAATTATAGGTGGCACTACAACTTTTGCCGAGTGATATGCCAACAAGTCTATTCCAAACGCAAGGAATGATAAGGGTAAAAAGTAAATATTTTTCTTAATTGCTTGGTAAAACAAAAACAACCCGAGTAGAAAGAAAAAGATTGTAAAATTCAACTCATGGTTGAACCTAGAAAAATGGATTGCATATGGTGATAATGTTAAAACAAATGCTGCTATCAGTCCAACAGTCTTATTAAACATGACTCTGCCAACAAGAAATATTAATAAAACGTTTAAAACCCCAAATACAACAGCTGGTAATCTGACGGAAAAATCTGATGGTCCTAAGACCTTAACAAACAATGAAGTTATATATATGTGTACAGGATGTTTGTCATCTTCAAACGATTTAAAATAAATTGGTAGAGTTTTACCCCATTCATCTTTGCCAAAATTGGCAACGCTCCACGCATTATAACCAACAGCAGCTTCATCCCAACTTAAAGAAGGAGGCGTTTCTGTAATTTTATAAAACCTAACAAAAAAAGCTATAGATAAAATTATGGCTAAAAACAATCCAAAAAGCTTCTTACGAAGTAAGAAACTTGTTTCATTACGAAGTGAGCAATGCTCCTTCGTAAGAGGCTTTACCTCATTACTAAGTAAGAAACTTGTTTCATTCATAAATAAAAAGCGATGGCTTATTATTAAGTAAATTAACTGTATTAGGAAGTTTTTTAGTATTTATTTCTCTATCAGAAATAATCAGTACTTTTTCATCCCCAACCTCATTTACCTTCCCACTTATATCACTTGTAAATATATATTTATTAAATCTACCAACTGTAGAAAAACCCCACTTATCATAACTATTGTATTCTACATTTTGTCGAAATGATTCAGGATCAAACCTTAAATAAAAGAGAGCAAATATATAGGGTTGGGCATATTTATCAGTAATTATAACTTTATCATACAAGTCAAACAGAGGTTGATATTTAGTAAATAAGATTTTATATGGATATTGCCACTGCAAAGAAGAGTTTTTAGGATAAGTATTTATAAAAAAGTAAAAATTAAACAAAAATGAAATAAGGAAAAGAGCAAATAGAAAAATATAGGCAGAAGCTTTTTTCTTAAAAAAATCTATTGTCTTTAAAATACCTAAAGCTATGATTAAGCTAAAAAATGGCAATGCACCAATCGCTCTAAGCGCGTGTGGAGATTCTTTTGTAATTGAAGCAGGGATAAGAGAGACAACTAATAGTGACAGAACTATAAAACTATTCAAATTAAATTTTTTAAAAAGATTAAAAAAACCAACCGCTAAAAATGGGGCTGATACAAGCAGTAATTCTCCCCCTGTCCCTATATGACTTCTTAAATTAGAATCACCGTTTAAAAATAAGAATTTTGGATCTAAGTGTAGAAGAAAATTTTTTAAGAATAAGGCAAGGACAGTCAAAAGCGTAGCATCTTTAGTTATCCCTACATCACTTAATCTAACTAATCCAGAATCCATATAGTAAAGTTTCAAAACAGGCAATAAGCTTACTATCACTACAAACAACATTGGCAACAAAAGCCTGAGCTTTTTAAACCAATTCTCCTTTTTTACAAGAAAAAAAGCATAAACAAAAATAATAGGAAGCATTATTAATGAGATAATCCTAAAACTGTTATAGCTGTAAAAACTAAGTATTAAGAATAACAGTCCATATATCAGACTGCTACTACCTTTTGCAAAAAAATAAAGGCTTGCCAAAAAAAATGCTAAACCTGCTGAAGCCTCATAACCAACCCTACTAAACAGCAAAAACCATGGAGACGTAATTAAAACCAAGACACTCACTATACTCAAATCTTCTCTGGCAAACAATCTCTTAATTAGCAGGTAGAAAAAAACCACTGATAGTAAAGAATATAAAACTGCCGGTAACCTAACTGCCAATTCGTTGAATCCTAAAATTGTCCCAAAGATGACCACTGTATATATATAAGCAGGTAATTTAAATTCTCCAAAAGCCCGAAAGTGAAGCGGTAAAAATTCTCCCCATTCATCTTTACCTGTCTTTAAGATGGAATAAGCATTATATCCAATCGACGCTTCATCCCAGTATACAGACGGTGGTATTTCTACAATTTTTATAATTCTAGTTAGTAAAAAAAATATTATTATTGATGCTAAAATGAATTTTCTTTTCACTTTATCTCCACAATATCAAATGCTCTATCTCCATTTAAGAAATCAATTGTTTTTAACCGATAATGCTCCTGTGGAAAATCAACCTGTTTGCCAATAAATAAAATCCTCTTATCTGGATTTTGCGCTATAATATCTCTAAATCCGGTTCCTTCATCCCCTAAATCGGGAAAATAAAATTTATCAAATTTCAAAACTCTAACCCAGTCAAATGTTTCGAATCTTTCGAGATTAGGATCATTTCTAAATTTAGCTGAATCGTAATTTGAATAGAAAAGAGTAAACATGTGCGGTTCACCATAAGCCCTGGTAAAAACTATCAAATCATAATCCTCGTACCTGTCTTTTATAAATTCCACTGCTTGTTTGTTACCATACTGCCAATCCCTTGAGTAGTTTTTCGGATAAATAAAATAATAATTTTTTATGTAACTTGTAAATTGTAACCCTAAAATAATTGCTAAAGTAAATAAGATCGAAACTTTTACTATATTCTTCTTGTTAACTAACCATTGATAGAAAACATAAAAACCATACGCTGATAAAATCAGATAAGTAGGAAGGGCGACCAGTGTCCTTAATGCATGCGGAATACTGTCATTTGTAATAGGGAATAAAACTAAGTAACATCCAACTCAATATCAACCACCTAAATTGGTTTTTGTTTTTGAAAATCAGGAATAACCCAAGTAACAAAAATGGTGCTTGAATAAGATAAAGCTGGCCTATGTTTTGAACATGATGTTGTTTATGCGGTGCTCCTGATATAAATAAAAATTGGGGAGTAAGGTGAGAAAAGTAGTTCTTAATAAAATAAGCAGCCGTATAACTATATTTGCTGTGAATCAACCTGGGAAGTATCCAAGGAAGCTCTGAATTCCCCCTTCTCTCGTTCACTCTCGGTATTAGACCAGGATCATCTGTAATACTTACCAACTTGTACCTGGAATTCCCTTCACCGCTTGTGTAATAAGGTACAAGAGGAAGCATTAAAATAGCAAAAACAGCAATGGATAAAAAAATATATTTCTGATATTTTTTCAGAGTATTAAAATGAATAATCAAAATTGAAAAAAGAAAAAGGGGTGTAAAAACTCTTGTAGTATTGTATGTATAAACCGAAACGGCGAAAGGTATCATCGACATGATAGACCATTTTGGATGATAAAAACCCTTCAGTAGTAACCAAACTCCTAAAACTATCCAAAACAAAGCAAAAGACGATTCAAATGAAGCTCTGGTTAGTTGTATATGCCAAGGAGAAATAGCCAGCAAGAAGGCAGATGCTAAACCTACAACATTACTCTTGAATAGTCCCCTTCCTAACAAAAAAATCAATAAAACAGTTAACGTTCCATAGATTACAGGAGTAAGCCTAACTGAGAAATCATTCAGATCAAATATAGCTATGGCAGGGATTGAAGCATAAATTTGAACAGGCAATTTATACTCGCCATAAGACTTAAAGTGAGTTGGTAGCAATGCTCCCCATTCGTCTCTGCCGGTTTTTAATATGGAGTAGGCATTATATCCAATAGAAACCTCATCCCAGTTAAGGGAAGGCGGAACATCAACAACGCGATAAAATCTTAAAACGAACGCTAAGAGAATGATTATAAAAAGAGAAAATAGTTTTATTTTTGAAGGAAAGAACTGGTTCATTTGGCTCTGTCGTCTCATTTTTTAGTATACACTTTATAAAAACCAAACTTTGAGCTTAATTCAACAAGACTTCGCTTGTCTTCTAATGTCAGAATA
>CAZLKE010000001.1:39029-63623 GCA_964560075.1 uncultured Gammaproteobacteria bacterium
GATTGACAATTAATAGGGCACTTCTTTTTATCTCTATACCTCTTTCCCAAATGATTAAATCATTATTTGGTAAATAAATTTCTTTGAAAAATTTTATAGCAGTGTTTTCTTTTTTATATATTCCATCTTCGATGTAAATATTGGTTGTGGGTTCTAATTTAGACCTTACAATCTCGAAAGCTTTGTGAATGGGTGTTGAAAAATCCTGACTAACTCTTTCTGGATATTTAAACCAATAGTCCGTTACAAAACTGTAATGATTAATTCCAATTAAAAACAAACCTATTATTGCTAATGAGTTCCTAGTAATTTTATTTCTTATAGTTAAGAGGTTCAAAAAGCCAACAGCAAATATAATGATGTAGAAAGGAATTAATACAAGCAACCGACTGCCTCTATATAGTTCAGGTATAAATCCATATAAAAGGGGACTAAAAACAAATCCTAACAAAACCAGAACTAAAAAGGGTCTTTTTGTTCTTAAGATACTAAAGACCCCTGCAAAAAAAAGCGGTAGTGTGGCCAAAAGAAGTACCCCATATTTACCTGTTGAATGGTACGGCGTCACATCTCCTTTGAAGAATAAAAAACTCAAATCATAAATGGATAAGTATCTAAACAGAAATTCATAGCTGCTGGTTAATGACGGCCTGAAACTACCAACTACAGCCCCCGGATAAAAAAACTTGGATACAAAAAGAATTAAGAAAAATGGAAAAACCCCTAAAAGAAAATAAATAGATGATTTAAATGTTTGTTTATTATTTCTCCCAAAAAGCAACTTTAAGTAAACCAGCGTCAGCACTGTCAAAATTGGTATAACTACCCTCATTCCATAGTAAGAAAATATTCCAATTCCTAAAGCAACACCACTAAACAAAGGATAACGAAATTTTTTAGTTTTTTCGAATTTGATTATCATCCAGAGCCAAAAGAATAAAAATGGAATTGGGGCTATATTTTCTAATCCCAAGTGTGATTGAATAATAATTATTGGTGTTGTTATAAACGCAAGAGAAGAGAAGACAAAGAATTTTATATTAAAATACTCCCGGGAAATAAAGTATAAAAAAATTAAGGATAGAACTACGAATAAAACACTAACGCTTCTCAGCGCTGCAAATGAAGTACCTAGAACCTTAAACATCAGCGCCGTAGTATATATTGTAATTGGCTGCTTCCAATCTCTCTTGTCAAGAGTATTTATAAATAATGGAAGAAGCTTTCCATTTTCGTCGTGTAATGTTTGAGAAAGTAGTATTGCATTATAGCCAATTGAAGCCTCATCACCGTTAATACCAGGAGGAACTTCAGTAATATTAAAAGTTAGGCTAAACCAAGCGAATAATAATATGAATACAAGAATAAGAATATTCTTGTTAAAAACCATGTATTTAGCCAACATTTTTATGTCCAGACCAAAAACTTTCTAAACCTAAACAATAATTGAAGCAAAAAATAAATTATTATTCCATGATATTTTCTTGCTGATTCGTGTAGCCATTTTGTTTTTTTATCAGAAACACTACCTCCAACTCTGTGCCCTACTTCTGCATTGGGCATATAAATTACTTTCAACCCTAACTTTCTAAGTTTTCTACAAAGCTCTAGATCTTCATAGTACATGAAATATTTGTCATCAAAACCTCCAACCTGATTGAATATGTCTTTTTTAATTAGGATACTTGCACCGACTACGGACTCTACTTCAATTGCTTCTTTTACCTGAGGGATAAATGCCTCATAGGCATTTTTTTCCTTTAAATAATATTCTTTAAATGCTCCTATTAGACTGGGTAATCTTCTAACAGAAGGTTGAACTTGTCCTGACGGTTCAATCAGTTTTGGACCTACAACACCAATAAGAGGATTTTCTTTAGCATAATTCAACATCAATTCTAAGGAGTACCCTTGAACATAAGCATCCGGATTTAAGAAAAATAAATACTCTCCTTTAGCCTCTTTAGCAGCTAAATTATTACCCTTACCAAATCCCAAGTTTTCTTTACTTTCTATAATCTTTACTCTTTTATTCAAAACCGAATCTTCTTTTATCCTTTCTCGAATAAATTCAACCGTTCCATCATTTGAGCCACTATCAATAATAATAATCTCGCTTCTTTCAGGAAGACTTTTGTGTAAAGAATCTAAATAATCTTTAATTACCTTCGTACTATTATATGTAACTGTGATAACAGATAAATCAAGCATATATTATTTTCGAAATATGTTCCTTAAACTCCATCTTACTAAATAGACGGGATCTTTCAATAGCTTTTTCAGTAACCTTCGATTTTAAAGTATCATTTTCTATTAGTTTTAGAGTAAGATTTTCTAACTCACTTAAGTCATTCCATAAAAATCCTGAAACTTGATCTTCTACAATCTCGGGCTGACCACCTTTATTGATTACAACAGGTACACACCCGGCAGCCATAGCTTCTACAGTTGAAATTCCAAAATGTTCCATTTTCTCTGGATTTGTCTCATTCAATCCAGCTGCATGCCAATAGATACTGCTTTCTCCATACAGCTTTCTTAAATCATCATGTTTTATGTTTGGATAAAAATATATCGGATAATTTTTTGCTAGATCTTTTAACTCATCTAAATAGCTTTCATCACCCTCTATCAGCGATCCAGCTAAATATAAACTCCATCCCTTTAAATCATTGTGTTTATATAAATTAATAAAGGTTGTAATCATTTCTTCATGCTTTTTTGTTTTTAAATATCCATAGAACCTACCAACTGATAAGATCTGTTTTTTCTTGCTTAATGGTTTAAAGTCCTCGACAGCTACAGGAGGATATACAACTTCACCCGGAAGAGATATATTTTTTTCTATTATGTCTTTTGTAAACTCAGAGTTATAAATTGCCAAAGTCCAGGAAGATAGTTTAAATTTTGACCAATAAGAGTTGTCTAAATTTTCGAAAGGGACTTGAAAATGAATAATATTTTTCTTCGCTGTTGAATAAAAAAAACTGCCATCAGTTAAATAAAAAAGCAAATCATATTTTTTCAAGAAAAAGATCCGCTCCATTGCGTTACCCCCTGCTCCTATAGGCGCTTTCACTAAATTTAATTTTTTTAAGTCTAAATTTAAATGTTTTGATAATTTGCAAATTAACATTTTAGAGTCTTGATTAGCTAAATTTTTATCAAGTAATAAATCAACATCATTATCAGAAGATAAAATTTCGGCGATAGTCAACATATACCTTTCACCTCCGCCAAAACTATCTAAATAAGGTGTATAAATTCCGATTTTCATCTTAGTATCTGAAGTTACTTTTGAGTAGCTGTTGATCTATCTTTTGATAAGTTTCTTCTAATGTCTCTTTTCTTTGTAACTGCCATAACTTCACATAACTTATATACATACTAAATACTTGAAGCAAAGCATCAATCACGCCAACTGTTCCATTAAAAAAACCACGTCTTTTAATGCCCTGATTCCAAAGCTCTGTGAAAAGTATCCTTAAAAATCTCCATCCAGTCATTTGAGGATGATTTGCATCAACTCTCAGTTTGGCATCAATATTAGCCCAGCTTAGACTTTTTAAAACCATAGAATCAATATCTCTGTGGGTTAAATGTAGTAATGCATTTTTGAGTTTACCGTGTTTACCATCAAATTCAGGGTACTCGTGAACATCCCCTACCCAACCTTTTAAAAATTCCCTTTTAAAAAGGCGCGTTACATAATCCGGCCAAAAAGGTTTGTATCGTTTCTCTTCTCCTAAAATAATGTTTCTTCGTGGAGTATCCCATGCTACTTCTTCAAAGCTAGAATTAACCTTTTCTAGTATCTCAGTTTTAAGATCATGAGTTACTCTCTCATCAGCATCGACACAAAGTATAAAATTTCCTTTAGCCTTGGACAATCCTAAGTTTCGTCGTTCTGCAAAAGAAGGTTTATCAGACTGATATATTTTTTCGGTATATTTTTGGACCTCCTCTAATGTTTTATCTGTAGACCCATTGTCAACAACAATTATTTCATCAACCCATTTAATTGATTCCAAGCAAGTTTGAATCATTTTCTCTTCATTTTTTGTTAAAACAATAGCACTTATCATTTAAAAAAACTTCCTTTCTCCAAATTGTTTATCCAAAAGTCTACAAAAGCTTTTCTTCTCATAGGTTTATCTAAGTTCCGCAACGCTTCCCGGAATAACGCAAACTGGGTTCGCAGACTCAAAAATTTTCTAGCAAACAACATTCTGTTTCTAGTTATAAAATAGTCCTGCAGAAAAGAGCCAAGTCCTGTTGACTTAGCATTAGCATGATACACAACTGCTTGTGGAATATACATTACTTTAAAGCCTGCTTTCTTTGCTCTAAAACAAAAATCACTATCCTCATAATATAAAAAATACTGCTCGTCAAACAATCCTATCTTTTCAAAAACTTCTCTCGAAACAAACATTGCCGCACCAGTCACATAATCGGTCTCCTCTTGTTTCTCATATTGACCTTGATCTACTTCATCAACACCCTTATGACTGCCTAGCACGTTCTCAAGATCCAACCGACCACCTGCATACCAGATTTTTTTTGAGTCCTCAAAATATATCTTCGGACCAACCACAGAATCCCCAATTTCTTGAGCTACTTTTACTAGAACTTCGATTGTATTTTTTTTAATAGTAGTATCAGGGTTTAGGATAAATATGTATTTAGCATCTCCTTTTAAGGCCTCTTTAATGCCTACATTATTCCCTCCTGTATAGCCTAAATTGGCACCTGTTTGGATAAATCTAATATTTGGCTGACTCAGCAATGCTTTTTCTAAATCATCTCGGGAATTGTTATCCACTACAATGATCTCTATATTTCCATAGCTTGATTTAAGTATTGAGTCTATACAACTCATAACTCGGTCTTTAACCCTAAAGTTTAAAATTACAATTGATACTTTATCCATATGATAATGATATAACAGATAAATATATTAAGAATAGTCTAAGAGCTATTTCGTTCTTCTTAAATTTACATAAGATGGTGCACCATTATCAAGTATCTCTTCAATAATCTTAGGCAAGTCCTCTGAACTTTCGGGCCAAAAAGGTTTAATATTGGAAAATATCTTCATAATTTCTTTATCTTCCTCTGCCCAGTGGGAAAAACCATCATGAAAGTAATCTTTATCCCGGCCAGAACCGATTAATTTAACAGGAATTTTTTCATAATTTATATAATTTCTGATAGTTTCAAAGGGTCTGTAAAGAAGAAAGGAGGTAACTGTATAGACAAACGGAATTTTCCCTTCCAAAGCAAGCCCTACACCTACACCCATCATTAACTGCTCTGCTGCACCCACATTAATAAACCGGTCAGGAAACTCATCCCTTATTTGATCCCACATTTTATAACCAAAATCTCCGGTCACCACATATATTTTGTCATTTGTTTTCATATGTTCTAGTAAGATATCGGCAAAAGCTCTCCTTAAATTTGGAGAAAGAGTGTTCATGAATAAAATTTAAACCCTTCCTGATAGTCTTGTTCAGTCATAACATAATAATGGGCGTCTTGTCCTTTCAAAAATGGTAACTGCTCCACAGTAGTTTCCCCAAAAATAACCACAGGTTTGTCATTTCTTTCAACTGCCAATGCTTCCTCAATTTTACTTAAGTCATGGCCGTCTACCAATGCAACATTAGAACAAAATGATTTTGTCCTACTTATAAGATTTGGAACGGTTACCGGATGATAAGCACCCCATCCATTTGCATTTACAATTATTGTTAGGTTGCTCAAACTGCTATCTTCTGCGAAACGAAGGGATTCCCATATACTGCCTTCATAATACTCTCCGTCTGAAACCATGCAATATATATGATTCCCTCTATTAGATAATGCCATTCCCACCCCAATTGGCAACCCTTGTCCTAAACTTCCCGTAGATACCTCTATTCCGATATCAGGATTTCTGTCGGGATGAACTCGCAAATTTTTAATTTGGTCATGTTTTATTAGACCAAATTTTTCCAAAACTGCATACAATGCAACTCCCGCGTGTCCGTTTGAGAGAATGAACTTGTCATTTGGTTTTTTATGTTGATAAACAGAAAGAATTAAATCTACGGCACTTAAACAAGAACCAAGGTGAGAAAAACCTCTTTCAAAACTTATATCCAAAATATTCCTTCTTAACTCTTTTTGAAGAGGAAGAAGCAATTCCTTTTTTGCTTCCTCAAGTAATTCTTTAGGCGCTACCAGAGTTTCTGTATCCATCTAATCTTTTTGACTAATTAAACATAAATTGCCTAGTTTCAACGGAAAAGATAAGTTGAGGAAGTCGTATTTAGTATTAGAAATTAAATTCTTAATATTCCTAGGCATCGGGAAAAGCTTTATAAAATGTTTAATAGAGATGATATTCGAAGGCGAATATACTTGCAAGACCTTAAACTTATGCTTTTCAAATAGTTTTTGAATAGTCTTTGGACTGTAAAACACCGTATGCTCAATATCTATAATTGGACTTTTTTCTTTTAAAATAATCTATAGCACTCATCTAAAAAAGAGTTTGGACTGGGAATATGATCTAAAGTCTGAAAAAAACAGATTAATTTAAACTTTTTGTCTTTAATGATATCCTTTTTTAAAACATCACAATAAATCCTTTTTTTAATATCTGCCTTTGCTTTGTTAACTGCATCTTTGCTTGGTTCAATGCCATATACATTCTTAAAACCTTCTCTTGATAGTTTCTCCAACAAAAAACCATTCCCACAACCAATCTCTAGAATATTATCTTTTTTCGAAATAAGACTTAAAACTTTTTTCAAATTGTTAAAGTAAGTATTTGCTAGATTCTTTGTTTCGTCTCCATAATCTAAACTACTTACTTCATATAACTTAAATAATTTACTCGGACTTAAAATGGGGTTTGATCTAACTAAACCATCTTTATTACATCTTACGATTTGATAATGAATCCGATCAGGCATTCGACGGGCAGAAAAGATTTCTCTGTTAAAATCACTTAACTTAAAATTACTTTTATAAAGTATTTCGTAATTCTTTTTTGAACCACAAATTGGGCATTTTGTTTTTATCATCTTTAACTTTTTGGTCATCATTTATAACCTTTTGAACTATTGACACAGGCCTGTTTTTAATCTCTTCAAATAATCTTCTTATATACTCACATATAATACTTAAAGTGACAAGTTGAACACTCCCCAAAAACAATACTGCGATTAAAATAGTTAAAAACCCTTTTGGAGCATCTGGAATTAAGAAATAGGAGATTAAGTAAAACATCACCGCCAGTAGAGAAATAGAAACGCTGATTAAGGCGATATAAAAAACCCACTCAAGCGGTGCAAAAGAGAAAGAGAAAATTGCCTTCCTCACCCAAACCAGGTTTTTCCAAAAATTATTTGTAGATTTTCCAGAAAACCTTTCTGGCCTGACATATTCAACACCAGTTTGTTTAAACCCTACCCATGCTCTTAAGCCTCTTATAAATCGGTCTTTTTCTGGTAGTTCATTTATCTGATCAACCACTTTTCGATCCATTAGCGAAAAATCACCTGCATCAAGTGGCATCTTTACATAACTTAGCTTATTAAAAAGTACATAAAATCCGTGGTATGCTAGCTCCCATAATTTCCCCATACTTTTTTCCCTCTTTCTCCTAACTCCATAAACGACATCAAACCCTTGAAGCCATTTTTCAACGAATTTTTCAATAAGCTCTGGTGGATCTTGAAGATCCCCATCCATCAGCACAACAGCATCACCAGAAGATAATCTCATTCCTGTTGTAAAAGCATTTTGAGCCCCAAAATTCCTAGAGTGTAATACAACTTTAAGATGTTTATCTTTCTTGGCTAATCTTTCTAAAATTTCCTGAGATTTATCTGGGCTAGAATCATTTACATAAATAATTTCATAATTTCTGGTTATTTTAGATAAAACCTTTGTAAGTCTTTTATAAAGCTCCTCAATATTGCCTTCATCCCTATATGCAATAGGAATAGCTGTAATCTTTTTGTTAGTTAACATAGTATTCTACTATAACAATCTAATCTTTATTCTTCAAGTAATTTTTTTCTTAAATTTTCTATTACTGAAAACATAAGATTAGAAATGTTCTGGGGCAAAAGCTTCACGATTTTAACAAATAGAAACAAAAATATCGGCTTTTCATAGCGTTGTTTTCTCTCGTCAACTGCTTTATTAATTAAACTCACTGCATCCTTTTCTGATATAGACAAGAATTGATTCTTCTTATATGGATTCATTCCTGTTGCAACCGGTCCAAAAGCGACAATAGTAAAGTGGTAATTTTTACTATACTTTTGCTGAAGAGTCTCAAACGCTAGGTTTAATGACGACTTACTGCCAGAGTATCCAATACCCTCTCTAGCATTCCCTTTTAAGGCAGATATTGATGAGATACCGATAAATTGTGTGTCTTTTTTAACATAGGGTAATAATCTTTCAATTCCATCCAGAACACTGAAATAATTAGTTTCAAATATATCCCTAGTCGAGTTTAGGTCAATTCCATCTTTCAAATCATCTTCTGAAATAGCAGCGTTAAAAACAACAATATTAGGTACAAATTTTTTTCTCTTTATTTGGCGTATTATTTTTTCCCAAGCATCAGATTGACTCAAGTCAGTTGAAGTAAAATCGAATTTATTTTTCTTTGTATTCTTTTTAATTTCTCTTAGTATTGATCCCCTTCTGGCAATACCCCAAACATGATAGCCACGTTTCAGCGATTCGATTGTTAATGATCTACCAATACCGGATGTTACTCCTGTTATAAGAATTTTACTCTTCATTTAATTTGAATCTAGGCAGAAGAAATTATATGAGCTTTCTTAAAAAGATTTTAACATTTTTTTTGATATTTCTTTTAAACTCAGAATATTCTAACCAGTGATTTATATCCTTGCCTGATTTTTCTAAAACGCCCAAAAGTTCTTTTGGAGGAATATCTATTTCCTTAAACTTCTCTTTTTCCCAAATCTTCAAATACATAACAAGAAAAGAAAATGCTTGCAATAAGCTTAGGGACAAACCATGAAACCCGTCTTTATATCCTTGATTTGCGAAATATCTACTTAAAAATTCATTCAGTGGTTTAGATATTACGTCCTTCCAATCAAATTCATACCCCGACTTAACTAACTCCTCTGCTTGAATGTCTGTATATCTATTCATCCTACTAATAAACTGTGAAATACTTGTGTAGTGGTGGTGTACAATAGCTAAGTTTTCCTCTGCACTAAGTTTTTCACCATTACCAATTAAATCTGGTTTAATATGAATTTCATTCTTCCAAATCACTTTTCCCCTTTTAAAAAATCTAACATTATAGTCTGGCCACCAATTAGAGTGTTTTATCCATTTGCCAAAAATCATATTTTTTCTTGGGATGCTAACATGATCAATATTATCTACTTTCTTGGTGATTTCAATTAATTTTTCTTTCAAGGGAATGGAGATTTCTTCGTCAGCATCTAAAATTAGAATCCATTCGCTGGAGGCTTTTGAGATAGCATAATTTCGGGCCGGTTCGACATACCCTACTCTATCATGGTAAATAACCTTTGCTCCACTTGCTTTAGCGATCTCTACTGTTTTATCGTCTGAGTGCATATCGCATACTATAACTTCATCTGCCCAAGAAACTGATTTCAGCGCTCTTGCAATATTTTTTTCCTCGTTTAAGGTGTTAATAACAGCAGTAATCTTCATCTCTAATTGAAATCTTATCAGTTTGAATGTTATAAGTAAATTAATCCACTCAGCTACTTAATTTTTTTAGCAACGATAAATGCAGGGAGGTTATCTTTATTGTTAATTGTTTCAAAAGGTTCTAATTCCCAACCATCTTCAACCGGCCCAATATAAAAATAAGAACCATTTAAATTTTCCAAAAAAACTTTTACTTTCGATGAGGGGATCGATCCAATATAGACTTTATCAAACTTTTTAAATTCATAACCATTAAGTTTGGTTTTTTGACTATTTTGTTCTATTACTTCTCTAGGTGAAATTTTACTGTAAACTGGATAAGCGTATTCTAGATTATCAACCTTGTCTGATAATATAAAATAGTCAAATTTGTGGATATTTTCAGCAACCATCATTGATGCATGCTTTGCTCCATAAGACCAGAAACGGGAGAATTCATTTGGAGAAACAAAAAATATTCTATAGACTAAGAACAGTAGCTGAATTGAAACAGCAGCAAACAAAACAAATAAAGAAAAAGTTTTTACCCTGTTTTTTTCTAAACTAACTAATGAGTAAATTCCCAATGCTGAAAGTATATTTAGGGGGATAAGCATCAGTGAATTTCTTAAAAAATGCGTCTCTGGAAGTAACGATGTTGGAAGAGGTGTTATCAGTATCCAAGAGATTAATAAAACTAACAGCTTAGATGTTGAAACTAAACTTATGTTTGTTTTTTTACTAAGTAAAAAAACAGATCCTAAAATCACGGTTAGTAATTCAGCTAAATATAATCCTCCCATTAGCGACATATTGTGTCTTGGATTTCGATCTCCTCTTAAGAATAGAAATTCGGGAGATAAATTCTTAGTATAATTTTCAATTAAATAAAAACTATATTCCACTACTTTGTTGCTTATAAAAGGTTTAATAAAGTTACGTGCAGTAGAAAACTCCCGTTCTTTATTAACTCTCTCCGTAACTTTTTGTACGAACTCGGGGGAAGTAAAAATGTTAATTTGCTGGAATCTTGTTTCTGAACCAAAATTAAGTGTTTGCATTAAAGAGAGAAGCGAGAAAAAAATAAGAATAGATGCTGCTGCAAGAGAATACAACTTTCGTTTGAAAAAAGTATTTTTGGCATCTCCTACAAGGAGGATAAACAGAGGTACAAGTATCGGCAAGGTCATTTTAAATGTTGGATAAGTGTGAATAGCGAAACCAAAGAAAAAAGCTGATAAAATCAACATTAAAGGTTTTTGTTTAGCAAGCAAATATGAATACAAACCAAGTAGTGATAAAAACAGGGCAAAGTGAGACTCGTATCCTCCTCTGCTTAAATTAATGCTCCAAGGAGATATCGCTATCAAAACAGCAGCTATTTGGGCAACCTTAGCATTTATTAATTTCTTTGTTAATAGGTATACAAGTAGAATAATGCCAATTCCAGATAACAAGGATAAGGCTCTAACCCCTAAAGCGTTTGGACCAAACATTGCAACGAAAGGAATTGAAAAATAAATATACCCGCCAGGCCTTCCTGCACCCATTGGGAATGTTACCGGAAAAAACTTTCCTGTTTGATCCTGACCTGTTTTTAAAACAGAAAAAGTGTCATAAACGAGTGTTAACTCATCACCATACAAAGGTAAATCACTTATTCCAAAAATCCTGATGGTCAACCCCAGAAAAATAAGTACGAGTATAACGAAAAGCTTTTTATTTAGTTTCATTCTACTCTGTAAATTAATACCTCCTTATTCTCAAATACCAGATTTATAGACTTATCCATTTGTAAGGGCCGGTCCAGCTCATCTTTTGAGATATAAATATAATTAATGTTTTCATCTTTTAAAAACTGCTTATTCCAATTTAAGTCTTGTTGTTCAAAAAACTTTTTCATTTTCTCCTCCCTTTCTTTAGTAGGAAAACCAAGCAATGTTACGTGCTCTGAAGCTAAATAAGACTTCCTTGCAGAAAGAGCTGCAATATAAGGAGTATCGTACCAGGCATAGATTGGTTTTGGCTGCTCTTTGAACTTATCCTTTAAATAAGGATCAAATGGAACATTTAAAATAACTGAATCTTCAGGAGTTGCTGTTTTCAAAAATTTTAAGGCTTCTATTTGGTGGTTGTTTACAACAGCTAAAGGTTTTGTATTTGGACCATAAAATTCAATTAGGTTACCTATCACTGTTGGGATGCTTAATACTGTAACTATTGCTATAAAAACTGCCCTTAGAATATTATTCTTCATTAACTTAAAACTGTGATAAGTGCTGATAGCTGCAAACCAACCGAATATCAACATGAAATATTGCATAAACTGAATATTGTTATAAATTAAACCTTTCTGAACAAAAAGTAGTACTACAACTAAACCTGCAAACATTGAAGTTATCAGTGCGATTTCAAATGTATTCTTAAAAATATTTAGCTTTTCTTTTATAACAAGTCTGATAATTTCAATTATTCCCAGAATTCGCATCCCAAGATTTCCAACTATGAATATAAGTAATGCCGTTAGTTCTAACTGAAGAATTCTTAAATTAGCATTCCATGTACCTTTAGAAAGGTAATGCTGCCTTCTAAGCTCCATATCTATCCAGCCAAGTTTAACCACTACCATGGTTCTAATGAACCACCAGGGAAGAAACATTAAAAAGGAAGCAGCGTCCTTTGAGGTCATAGATTTAAATGCTAAAAAGTTCAATATTGCCAAGAAAGCAGCCAGCAACAATGTGGATTTCTTTTTATTCAGTAAAAAGTCAAAAAAAGCAGCAACCCCTACACCGGAAAGCATAATAAAACCACCTGATACCTTAAATCCTGCCAAAACACCACCTAAAAGCAATGATATGATAAACCAATGCTTTGACCTGTTTTTTAAAAACAAACAGAATGCCAGGAAAAAAGCCGGTAAAATAGCATGGGAAATTGCGTGTGGCGGGTTGCCTAAAATTGTGTTCTGTTGTGACGCCCAAAAAGCTGTTTCTCCACCAAAAATATTTCCTGAATCCTTAAAACTTATAATAAAACCAAAACTGCCGACAAAAACACTAAAAAGTAACCCCAAGTGAGCTATTGCTTTGCTGCCTTTCCATCTATACATCAAAGCAAAGATAGTGATAGAAATCATAAACGAAAAAAGGATCGGAAAAAATCTAAAGTAAAGATCAAGCGAGTCAAAAAAAGGAAAAATGCGAGCAAATTCTCCCATCAAAACATCCACTAAGTAATGGTAGTTAAAAAGCTCTACACCGGAAATCCCCGGATTTATTGGAGGAAGTGTTCTTTTTATTTCCTCTATTAGTGAAACATGCCAAAGTCCGTCATGGCCTTGAGACGACCAAAAAAGTAAACCATCTTTGTACTTGTAGCCGGAAGGAAAATTAATAAAACCTTGGACTAAAGTGGCCAAAGTAATACTTAAAACAAGAAGTTTATCTTTCAAAAGTTTAATCCAGGGAATGACTAAAAACTTTTTATTTTGATAAATCGATATTCCTGAAAGTAACAACACAAAAAAAACTGCTAGAAATCTTAAATCTAAAAAAGAAAACAAAAATGCCTGCAGTACAAATATAATCACACCAATACAAAATGAAAGTGCAACGATTTCAGTCGGATGGAGTTCATTTTTTTTGGATGCTAAAAATAAATATCCTATTGGATAAAGAATTAAAAGAGCCAAAATCAAAAATAAATTTAAGTTTATAAAAAGCATCATTCTACCTTAAAAATCATTACTTCATCATTCTCGAATATTTTTTTAATTTGTTCATTTTCATAATCAAAACTAAATTTTATTATCTTTGACAAGTAAATATATTTTATATCATTTTTAATTAAAAATTCCCTGTTTCTTCCTTCCCCGCTAAAAAAATCCTTGGCTTCTATACGCCTTTTCGCATAATCTGTTTGCAATATCTCATTTTGTATTTCATCTGACAAATAAGTGGGTTTATTTGAGAAAGCCGATATGTATGCTGTAGTTTCATACATAAACAAAGCATGAGGTTCGGAAAATTTTTCTTTAAGATCCTTGTCAAATGGTAGACCCAAAACAACACCTTCTTCTTGTTTTTTTAAAAATTCAAGTGCCTCCATCTCAGTAGTAGTAATCAGAGAATGCGGGCGGTTGTATAAATAACCTTTAGCAGAAGTAATAGCGTTTATTGGAGTGATAATTATTATAAATATTAAAAAGATTATTGCAATCATGCTGGGTAATTTTGAATAAATTAAAGTAACAAAATATCCTGCATATATTGCCATAAAAAAAAGTGAATAATACATAAATTGAATACTATTCCAAGGATTTCCCTTTTGAATTACGATAGGAGGGATTATTAAGGAAAATACAATTATCGAATTCATAAATATGAAAACAGGTAAGTTGGTTGAGTTTCCAGATAAAAACATTTTAAATAGCCCAAAAACCCTTATCCCTAAGTTACCTACAAAAAATACGGTTGTTGTAAAAGCTTCAATCAAACTAAACTTGAACCACTCTTTCCTTTCAAAATAAGCTTGCCTTGCAGCACTCAATTTGAGCCAACCTACTCTGTCTAAGGAATCAATCATTGAATGGACAAACCATAAAGGACTAACTATAAAAAAACTTCCGGAGCTTAAATTTGGAATAATAAAAAGTAGCGACAAAATAGCTGTAGCACAAGACAAGATAATAAATTTAAATTTTCCTTGAAAAATATAGATAACCCCAAGAATTCCTAGACTTAAGATAATTAATACTGCAGCATAAGATTTAAAACTCACCAGACTGGCAGCTGATAAAGTAAACAGAATAAACAGCTTATTATTGAATGATTTAGCAAAATATTCGACAAACATCACGAGCATGATGACAATCAGCAGCGATATCATGAACGGCGGATTGAGGTTGTAAGACACTGGTTGGTTTACCCAAAAATTAGATTCTCCACCAAAGCTTTTATATTTTATGTAATCAACAATCCAGCCAAAACTGCCTGTAAAGTACACAAAAAATAATGAAATCAAATAGAGCTTTTTATTGTCTATAGACAAGAACTCGAAACCACGTTTTTTAAAACGTGGAGAGAGTTCATTTGACTTCGTTACAAAATATTTTTCTACTAAAGAAATAGTTCCTAATCCTAAAAGGATAGAAAAAAGTAACGGAACCATTCTGAAAATTAGATCTTCAGGGTCGACCCTCGAAGCAGTAGCTAAACCTGAAATAAAAATATCATAAAAATAATGGTAGTTTTTAAGATCTACCCCTGCAAAAATCGGATTTTCAGGAGGAACTCTCTTTGCTATCTGATTAATAAGCGCTATGTGCCAAATCCCGTCATGAGCGTTTGGACCCCAAAATCCCTTGCCAAAATCAAAATTTAAACCACTTCTAAAAACACTTAGTGTTTGAAATATTGATCCAATTAAGATTGCAGCTGTTATGGAAAAATTAATGTTTTTAAATTTGATTGATGAGAAATGCTTGTAATACTTGCCTTTGAAAAAAATAACAACAAAAAAGATCATATAAGCAAATGAGTGATATTTAATATTTAGTAGTTGTCCTAATAACTGAAATAAAGTAAATAAAATAATTCCTAGAACAAATGAACAGAAAATTTTTGCAACTAAAGATTTCTCTTTTGTTATATTTGTAAAAATAACAACTCCTGGCAATAAGATTGCTAATATTGTGACTGGAATAAATATGAGTAGGTTTTTTAAAATATCTAATATCTGTGATAGAGAAAGTAGGTTTAGTATTTGTGGATTGTTAACTAATTCCGTTTTTTCCTTTGCAATTTGCGTTGCATCCATAATAGTAGTATCTACTGATTTTGTGACTCCATTTATTGAGATATCTCTTGGTAGTAACTCTATTTTCTTTTCTCTGCCAGTTTCACTCTGATAAGAAATCACAAATTTCTCACCATCTTTATATATTTTGAAATCGTTTATTTTACCTTCTTCTAATTCCAAGCTTTTACCAAAAGTAACTTTATCTAAAACCCTTGTTGCGAGCAATGCGAAATTTATTGAATCACATACTTTGGAATAACAAATTTCTTCAGTTCCGGAAACGTACTGCCTAATATCTTTAATCTCTAGCAAACCCTTCTCATAAGTTATTCCTATTCTGTAATAAGGATTCATAAACCATATCGATTTAGAGTTGCTTTCTAACGGGTCATTAGAATAAAAAACCATCTCAGGAGATACTAGGGGAAATAAATCCTGATAAATTTTTGCAAACTCCGCCATTGTCGCGATTTTAAGCTGTCCAAACTTTTGCCTGCCTACCAATAATTCAATTTGGCTCTTGTATTCTCTTTTGTATTTTTCCCAAGAATAAGTATTCTCCAACCCAACTACAAGATTTCCAACAGGGTCTAATTTCTGCGTTGTATATATATCAACCAACTTACCAAAATAATCTGTTCCCAAGTTATGAAATTCTATATAATCATTAGCTTGGACACTATAAGTACTCTCTTCGACCGCCTTACCATATCCATTAACAGGATCTCTTGTTGCCCATTGAGTCAATACAACAGGAATTTTTTCATCTAATGTTTGCGCAGGGTACAATGCATTCCTCTTGTGAGGATAATACGGTGCAGACCAATACTGCCCCCAAACTTGATAGTTGTCCGTGGAATACTGATCAGCGACTATTAAGCCTGAAGTAATATCGTACTTTTTTTGCATGTAATCAAGCGAGTAGGCATCAATCCACCAAGCTCCTACACTTTTAGGATAAAACCCAAAGGTTTCTTTAAATTTATTAAAAACAGTATCTATTAACTTGATTCTATCTTCTTGCCTGTACCCTGTAAGAAAAACGCTGCCAGCGCTATGCCAGGTGGCAGATTTATGATACTCAACATCTGCTTCTTTTGTTAAACCTGGTGTAATCTCCAAAAAGATTCCTTTTTCAAGAAAGTTGCGGTCTTTTAAAAGACGGATGATACCTTCAAAATTTAATGCATCATAACGCAATAAAAAAGTAGCTGGAAGATTATGTTTTTGAAGTATCTCAACCTGACCTTCAACTACTGTCTGAGGTTGCTCCTTTTCTAGCTCCCAAAACTCGCTACCCCTAACAGGATTTACGATGTTTACGTATGAATTAGTGTTTGCCTCTACTCTTGCAACAGGTAGAAGAAAAAATAAACTCAAGAGCAGTAGAGAAAGCTTAAAAATCTTATCCATTTCTTAAAGTTTTTAAATCCTTTATTAATCTTTCCTTACCAAATAAGAGAATTAAAGAAGTATAAATTAAGGCACCAATAAAAACAGAAAGAAATAATGTAGGTTTATCGCGAACTAAAGCTGAGGCAATCCAGAACATTGATATTGCCATTATAGTTGAAGCGGTTAAAGATAGCTTTATGCAGTCCCAAACTCTAACCTGCACTACTTTCTTTAAAAGAAATATTGTAATTACCGACGTAAAAGAGATGATAAAAGAAGAGATTCCTACACCAATGAACCCATAAAAATGGACAAGGATCGGGGTTAAAATCCAAGTTGTAACCGTCCAAAAAACCATCAATTTAAGAGTTGTTTTAATTTTCCCAATAGCATTTAGAGCATTAGTAAAGGTTGTAGAAATTACAGCCCAAAAGGCTGAAAAGAAAAATAAATAAAAGCTTGGGACAGCAGGTTGCCATTTGCTTGAAACAACATGCTCAACAATCGATGGAAGTATTGCAGCTAAACCAAATAAACAAGGATAAACACCTACAGAGGTAACAAATAAAGTTTTTTCGATAGTTTTAGTAAGAGACTGCTTGTCTTCCTGCAGTCTGGAAAATGCCGGAAAAGTAATCCTAATCATAATATTCATAATTTCTAGCGGGAGGTAGGCCATTGATTGAGACCATGTAACATAACCGATACCAACTGGTCCTACCATTCTTGCTACAACCAGAGGAACCAGGCGGTCTTTTATCAAAGCTAAGACACTGTTAATCTGAAAAGGAACACCAAAAGATAAAAGACCCTTTAAAGCTATCTTTGATATCCCAAACCCCAATTTTACCGGGGCAATTAAGTAAATAAGAAATACTCCAACTACCCCCCTGGCAAAAGCTGCAATTGAAAAACTCCATATTCCAAATTGCTGATAAGCTAAAAAGATTAATAAAATGTTAAATATTATGGTCTCAACCAATTCTACTGTTACCAATGGTTTGAATTTTAAAGACCGCTCAAGCATTACCGATGGCAGTACTTTTAGTGAAGATAAAAAGAAGGAAAAACCTAAAACTCGAATTAACCACACCCCTTCGGCATTAAGCGAATAAAAATCTCCAAGTATTGGAGCCAAAAGAATTAAAGTTAAACTCAGTAGTCCAACCAGCAATGTTTGAATGCTAAAAGTAGTTTTTATATCCTCACTAGTGACCGCCTCTTTCTTCTGAATCAAGGATGCTGCGAGTCCTATATCCGAAAAAAAAGCAAAAAAACTGATAATACCGGTTGCGATATTGAAGATTCCCAAGGTCTCTATTGGTAGAATTCTGGCAAGGACTAGATTGATTGAGATAAATCCAATTGTCCTAAGTAGTATTTGTCTTAAAGTTAGGCTTAAAAACGAACTAACTAGTCTTTTCTTAATTTCAGGTAAAGTAAGGGTTTGTACTGTCATTGAAAAAATGATCTCCAGTAATAAATTATTCTATTTTTTGTGGATTTAAAAGCAAATAATACTAATAGAAAAAAGGTTATTGCAGCCACTCCAGTCAATAGATTTCCAAAAATCCTTATTGGGGTATCTTCTAATCGAGCTTCAATTCTATGCTCACCTTCACCTAAGATAATAGTCATCAACCCCCAAGTGTTCTCGTGATCAATCTTAGCCTCCTTACCGTCAATCTTGATTATCCAGTTTGGAAAATAATACTGTGAAATCCGTACAATTGAATGTGTTTTTACATCAGCCTTAAATTCAAACCAATTAGATCCTTTTTTAAAATCGGTGATCTCTAATTCTCCGGTGAGAATTGTATACGGCGATATGGAAGCTTTAGCCGGTGGTTCTTTGGCAGAAACTGGCAAGTAATCCAAAATAGATCTCTGGAGTTGATACGTCCAATAAGAGCCAGACAGAAAATCTTCATTTTGGAAATTTATAAACTTTTCTGGTCTAAAGTAGTTAATATTAAACACTACAACCAGAAGAGCTAAACTTAAAAAAATAAAATTTTTAGGCCTTTCCTTAAATGCAGATAGTCCCATACCGGCAATGATTGAAGCAAAAAATATTATCAACATTAAAAACCGCCATGGAAATTGGAGAAACTTTAAAGGTTCAAATATTCCCCAAATATAGTAAGAACGTGGATTTACCATATAAACAAAAAAGCCCAGCAATAACAAAAAAACTAGCAATAAAGCTTTCCTCTTACGTAAACTTATTAAAGAATAGATTCCAAGTGCAACTCCAAATAAGTGAATAAAACCGATTTGAAAGGATAAGCCATCTTTTTCACCTCCTGGAACTTCTCTCACAGATCCCCCATATCCCCAAGACCTTTCAAAAATAAGTTTTTTGAAACCTTTAAAATGCTCAGTATATGAAAAGTAACCAATTGTAGTTGTGTTAACGTGAACTAAGTTTTTTTCAAAATACATCGGCAGAAGATAAAAAGAGGAAAGGAAAACTGAAAATATTAGACAAGCAAGTAAAATCGTTAAAAACTTAAACCTTTCTTTTAAATTGAAAGAAAGAATGATTGCCAACAAAAGTAAGACAGGAATAAAAATCATCGTAGATAAATTGTGAGACAGGAATAAACCTGCAATAAAAAAACTTAGCAGTAAAACATTACCCAATTGAATTTTTTCATAAAGTCTAAGTAAAGACCAAAGAATTGCAGGAAACCACATCAAAGCCCACATCTCTCCCATCGCACCTCTAACATAAAAAACAAGGCTGTGATAGGGGGCATATGAATAGAATATTCCGGATAAAGATCCGGCAATACTACTACCTGTCAACTTTCGCACCAACAAATACATGAAGATATACGACAGAACAAAGGGAAGTGCAAACATTAGTTTAACAGACAAAGTTAGACTATTAGTTACTAAAAATATTAGAGCCCCGAAATAATATGGCAGAGGACCGTAATAATTAAAAAGCGGGTAACCATATAAATTCCCTAAATGCGGTACCCACCTACAAGGTATCTGACCATCTTTAAAACATTCATTCATTTCGTATAATCTGATGGCTTGAACATCATCATGATGATTAAAATAAGGCGCTGCAACAAGCGGCCATAATAAAATTAGTGTTAGAATTAACCCCAAAAGAAATGACCAGCGATTCAAAAAATTTGTAATTACAGTTGAGTAATTCATACTACTTCTCCTCTTCCGATCTGGGGAAATAGATATACAAATAAAACAATCCTGCACCAACAAAAATACTATGCAAAAAACTTCTGGCAAAATTAAAATCAATAGATATATTTAATAGTTCCCACAAAGATTTGCTCGAATATAAATCTCTCCATAATGGAGCAAATAATCCAATTGTTAAGCTGGGATCGAAAAAGAATAATAAACCAATAAATGACATCAAAGCTAGTATGCCAGCATAAACATTCTTAAACTTACTTTCAACTAATTCGATTATTAAAAATGGAGTTAACCAAAGGAACCATTGAGGGTGTGTATGGGTAAAAATAAAAAACAAAAGTAAGGTGATAAAAAAATACCTCCAAACTCTACTTGGCGAAATAGTATTATGTAAAAACAAAAAGTAGAAAAAAGCCAAAGCCGATAAAAAGAGTAGGATACTCTCTCCCCCAGAAACTGCTATTTGCGAATAAAAACTTTTTGTAGTCTGACTGGCCACCAATGCATTAGATCTAAACCCTGAAGAATTTATGAAAGGAAGTATTGATAAGATATATGGCAACAGTGCGCTAAAGGCAATTAAAGATCTGATCTTCCAACTTTTGAATAATGAAATCAAGGGTACTACAAAAAACAAAGGATATATTTTAAACGCTGCACCAAGACCAAGTGACAGTGCTGCTAGTAGTCCTGTTTTAAAAGTAAGTTTGTTTTTAAGCAGTAGAATCGAAAGTATGGTAAAAAAGACCGGAATTATATCAAACTGACCCATCATATAAGTTGCGTGAAGAGTCACTGGGTTAAACAACCATAAAACAAGTGCAATAACAGCTTTTGTCTTATCCTCGAAAAACTTAAATAACAAAAATCCAGTACCCAAATCAAAAACCATCAAAGGCAGTTTTAATGTAAAAAGATGGATAAAAACTACCGGATTTTTTAAAGCTTCAGGTACGTTAAATAAAAACATTTCTAAAAAATTTTGATTAGAAAAAATGTTGATTGAACTGTAAAACAAACCATGCCATAAATAAATTAATGGCGGGTAATTAAATATATAAGTAGGATAGGACTTTAGTATTTGGTGCCCTTCTGGAAGTGCTGATAGTAAATCATAAAGATTTAAGATATTGCCTTGTTTAATTAAATACCCTGCGAGTGCAAACGCTTGTATATCAGGATGAAATGTCACCAAAGATAAAAAAAGCCTTATGGTAATTGCAACTATTAAAATAATCCAGATTTTTTTAAGTTTCATTTAAGCTACTTAACCATTTTCTCAAAATTAAGGATCTTTAACAAATTTGTTTTTTTAAAAAGAAAAGATACTGCTAAAATGAGCGATACTAAAGACAGAATATTAAAAAACATCCTAAAGCTCGTTTCTTGAAAATAGAATTCTACCTCATGTACACCTTGAGGTATTGCTACTTTTATCTGACCAAAAGGTTTAGCTGTTTCAACTTTTGTCTTTTTTCCATCAACTTTAGCTTGCCAACCGGGGAAAAAGTATTTGTTAAAAATCAATTGAGAATCATGATTCATAACCACCTTTGCTTTAATGTGTAAATCGTTAATAGAAACCGTTTCACTTAATGTTCCACTTAGAACCTCAACAACAGGATAATTTTTTTCCGGACGAGTCAAGGACTCTTTTGGTAAGCGCAGATATTCCTCCCGATGAGTCAAGTATTCTTCTTTGGCAAAAGGTGCAGGAATATATTTATTAAGATAATATTGGTCTGTGCGGCCCAAAAAATGTTCCGGCCGAAAGCTTTGAAAACTTAAAGAAATTGAAATTAATACAAGTAAAAAGATTATCAAATCTCCACGTTTTATAAAGTTAAAAATTACGACCAATAGTGGTGTTAAAAATGTTGTAAGTATTAAGAAACGCCAGGGAAACTGGAAATAAGGCAAAAGAGGTATTTTGTCCCAAAGAAAAGAAGAACGGTGGTTCATAAAAAAAACTGCTACAACAGTTGAAAACAATATCCAGCTTGTTATAATCTTAAAATTAAGATCGCTTTTGCGCCAAGCTTTAAACAAAACAACCGGAGCAGAGATAAGTAAAAACAAGTTTAATCCTCCGACGAAAAAGGAAAGCCCGTCTCCTGGCCCGGGAACCGAAGCCCCATATCCAAAATAGGGAGTTATTAGCTGTCTTAAAGTTGGAAAATGATCTTTAATATTAAACACAGTATCATACTTCATGAAGGAACTCTCAGTTAAAGCGGGAGCCCAAAAGTAGCTGCTTATTAATAATCCAAAAATTCCCATGGCAAATAATCTTACTAACATTTCATATCTTTTATGCTTATCTAAAACTAGCTTCAAAATAGCCAGTAAAGCTGCAAAGGGTAAAAACATATATGTTGTAATGTTGTGTGACAAAACAAGCCCTGCCAAACTTAAAGCTCCAATTCCAATCCATTTCAAACCTTGATTTGTTTTTCCATCTGTCAACTTAAAAACTGCCAAAACAACCAGCGGCAAAAAAACAAAACTTAAACATTCACCTATCGCTCCCCTAACATATGTATCCGTAGCCCTATATGGAGTATAAACATATAAAAGCGCACCACTCAAACCAATAAGCTTACTTGGTGATAAATATTTTAAAAGAAAAACAAAAGAGAAAGCAGATAGCACCAAGCTTACCCCGAATACAATCTTGATACTGTCAACCAAATTAAATTGAAATAATCTAAATATTTCAGCTATATAGAATGGCAGTGGAAAAACAAAATTAAATAATGGGTAACCAAATCCAAAAGATAAATCAGGGACAAACCTGGGAGGAAATTGTCCACTAAGCAAAGATCTCTCTATTTCATAGAGCCAAGCAACATGTAACTCATCAGATGCTCCATAAAAACCGCCTACAAATAAAGCTTTTACTGCTGGTATCAGTAATATCAGTAGAATTATCCACCAAAATCTATTTATATATTTTTCCATATCTAAAAATTACAACAAGCCCCATAAGCGAGAATAAGGTAATTATGTTTGCCAATGTTCTTACTGCAGTATTCTCAAATTTCCCCGCGACTATGTGTTGACCCGGCTCTAGTTCAATACTTATCCGTCCAATATGATTTTTATTGGTATGTTTAATTGGAGTATTGTTCACCTGTACACGCCAATTTGGAAAATCATAAACCGGAACCTCAATTTGTGATTTTTCTGCAACATCAGTATTAAACGACCATTTATTTGACAATTTCTTAAAGTCAGTAATCTCCGCCTTTCCGGTCGTGACAATTGGGCTGTCTACAGCGGGCTCAAGCGCTTCTGTGGCAGTTTTCGGCAAATAATCAAAAATTCCGGCTCTCTGTTGTTCTCTCCAAAGATCTCCTGACAATTTTTGCTGATCAGTCAGAGAATAATAAAATTCCATTGGCTTGAAATACTGAAAATTAATTAGTATTGTTAGCAAAACGAAAGAGAAGACAAACACTGATTTAAATTTTGGATTTAATATAAAACTTAAAAATCCGCCTAGTAATGACGAAGTAAAGATCGTTAGAGATAAAAATCTCCATGGAAACTGGGTGTATTGCAAAATAGGAATACTTTCCCATACAAAAGCTGATTTATTATGCATCATAAACAGAGATATAAAATATGTGACTAAAATTAAGGCAATGATTAAATATCTTTTGCTAAAAATTTTACTTTGTTCATTAAACAAAACTACCGGTAACACTAAAAAGGCTAGAATAAAGTGAGGAATACCTATTTGAAAAGAAATAGAATCATCTGGTCCATAGGTTGAAGCTCCGTACCCCCATGATCTTGTAAAAAGCTGCTTAATTGCCACAAAATGAACTCTAAAATCCAAGTCAAACCTAGTCAAACTTTCTGTTTGTACCAAAGGCTTCTCAAAAAAAGCAGGCAAAACAAAAAAAGCAGACAGCCCAAATCCTAAGCCTAAACTTAAAAAAATCAAAGATTTATGCTCCGGTTTTTTTAAATACATCAGTATTAACATCCATATGAGAAAAAGAGGAACAAACAAAAGAGACATAATATTATGACTGGTTAAAAAAGCCGAGAGTGATATTGATAAACCAAAAAAATACTTTGGCTTTTTCTCTTTAACAAGCTTTAGCAAAAAGTAAAAAACTAGTGGAATTAAACTTAGAGCAAAGCTTTCCGCCACAGCCCCTCTTACATAAGAATCCAAGGCCCTGTATGGAGCAAATAAATACAATACTCCGCTTAACAAACCTGCTTTTTTATCAAAAAGACTGCTTGCGAGTAAATACATCGATAATCCACCTAAAACAAGCGGTATCAAAAAGAGAATTTTTGCAGAAACAATAAACCCAAAAAAGAAACTCAATAAGCCACCTATGTAATAAGGAAAAACAGAGTAGTAATTGAATAATGGAAAGCCATTGCCATAACCCATATCTGGCACCCAGCGACAAGGGATTTGGAAATCCACAAAGCACTTTCTCATTTCAAAAATTCTCATCACCTGCAAATCATCATGATGAG
>CAZLKE010000002.1:0-14712 GCA_964560075.1 uncultured Gammaproteobacteria bacterium
AGAGCTACTGATTGAAGATCCAAAGTTGCAAAAAGAATTATCCGAAAAAAGTTTAGAACAAGCTAAGAAATTTTCTTGGGAGAAAATGGCCCAAGAAGTCATACAAGTATTTGAAAAAATATGAAAGTTTCAATCATTGTTATTAACTGGAATGGAGAAGATAAGCTTAGGAGATTTTTGCCGGAAATCTTAAAAGTTAAGGGTGTTGATGAGTTCATAGTTACCGATGATGCATCTAGTGATAAAAGCGTTGAGATGATAGAACGAAACTTCCCTGAGATTAAACTTGTAAAGAGAGTCCAAAATGAGGGTTTTTCCTCAAACGCCAATTCAGGAGTTAAAGAGGCTAAAGGAGATTTAGTGTTTTTACTGAATCCTGATGCAATTCCTCAACCAGATTGTGTAGAGAAATCTCTGATATATTTTAAGGATCAGGAAGTATTCAGCATTGGTTGTAATACAGGAGGCAATTGGTCCTGGGCTAAATTTGAAAACGGTTTCTTCTGGCACTATATGGCTCATGGAACAGTTCAAACTCATCAGACCCTCTGGGCCAGAGGCGGAAGTGGGATTTTTAGAAAGAAGGTTTTTGAAGAGCTAGGAGGAATGGATGAGATAATGAATCCTTATTATGAGGAAGATATGGATTTAGGATATAGAGCTGTCAAAAGAGGTTATAAAAATTTATGGGTTAAAGAATGTCTCGTACGATTACCGGAAGAAAAAGGAGTTATTGAAGCCAATATTCCTAAGCTTAAATTTTCTAAAATTGCAGAGAGGAATCAACTAATTTTTATTTGGAAAAATATTACTGATCCAAAGTTTGTTTGGGAACATATTTTCAATTTACTTAAACACTTAATTTTGCATCCTGGTTATTTTAAAATCTTTTTTGCAGCAGCAGTTAAATTACCGGCAATAATAAATAAGAGAAGTGTAGAGGTGAGTAGAGCGAAATTAACTGATAGAGAAATTTTTACTAAATATCGGGTATAATTAACTAGGCACTAAAAGAATATATGTTGTATCTAGAACATTTAAGTCTACAAGTTAAAAATGGCATCCCGGTTGTTGCTTTTAAGGATAAAAATGGGAAAGATCTAGCCATAAGCAAAGCTCTGGATAAGATTACCAACCGTCTTGTAAACTATCTTCTAGATTTTGAGCTTTTAATATTACGAGTTGTGGGAATTGTACCAATATATTCTATTCGTTTACTTTTCTACAGTGCTGCAGGTATAAAAATTGGCAAAGGTGCACATCTTCATATTGGTGCTGATTTTTTTAATCCTTCTAATATAGAAATTGGTGAGGGAAGTGTGGTTGGCCGGAATGCCTTTTTAGATGGCCGGGAAAAGTTAATAATCGGCAAACATGTAGATATTGCATCTGATGTAATGATCTACAATAGCGAACATGATATCCATTCAGCAGATTTTAATGCCATAAGCGCACCTGTTGAAATCGGAGATTACGTATTTATCGGACCCCGGGCGATTATTTTACCTGGTGCAACAATTGGTAAGGGTGCAGTGGTTGCTGCCGGTGCAGTGGTCACTAAAGATGTTCCGGAATTTGCAGTAGTTGGTGGTGTGCCTGCCCAAGTGATAGGAGAAAGAAAGAATAAAGATCCGCATTATCGCTTGGGGAGAACAAGACTCTTTCAATGAAGATTAAAATCATTTTTTTAACACTCTCATTCTTGCTACTGGTTTATATGGTTTTACCAGGCCCTTCATCGATTAATGATTTTCCTCAATTGCCGGATTCATTGAAGTCCACTTTAGAAGGGGATACTATTCAGGTTCCCAATGTGGCAGGATACTTTTCTAATAACTACCGAGGTTTTACTACTCTTTTTTTTAGACAAGAGTATAAAGAAAACACATTATTCCCCTTTGGTCCACTTAGATTGAATTATCCTCCTGAATTTGCCTTTACTGCCATAAAAGATCAGACTCATAGTACCTATCTGGAAGAATTTTATTATCCTTTGAGAGATTCTTTATTTGTGAATGGTTTAGAGCCTTTTTATGAAGACGGGACACCAAGGTATGCAGGGGCCATGCAGTTTGACCATCAAGGAATTCTGAATGATACTAAAGTTACTCTTCGCTACTATCCCTCATCTATTCTTACCAGAATTATTGTTTGGCTGGGAATTACTGCCTCTGTTATTTTCTTATGGAAATTAGGAAAGAAAGTTTTATATGGATGATTTAGCAGTAATCATATTAAATTACAACACAAATAAACTTACTCAGGATTGTATCAGAAGTGTGCTTAAAAACACTAAGGATATTAAATATGAAATTTGGGTAGTAGATAATGCTTCAACGGATAAAAGTGTAGAAGAGATTAAAAAAAATTTTCCAGAGATTAATTTAATAGAAAATAAAGAGAACGGCGGTTTCTCTAAAGGAAATAATTTAGCACTGAAGAAAGCTAAAGTAAAATATTATCTTTTGCTAAACTCTGACACAATAGTTTTAGATAATGCTTTGAAAAATCTTGTTGATTTTGCAAAGGAAAATAACTTTGACATAGTTTCCTGCAAACTTTTAAATAATGATAAAAGCTTTCAGCCAAATGTTGGCAATTTGCCAAAAGGTTTAAGTTTAATTTCTTGGATAACAGGACTGGATGACATTTTTAATAAGTTTAATTTTAATATTGGAACTTATCATTTGCAGGATGAAAAATTTTATAAAAATGGTATGGAAGTTGGTTGGGTTGGAGGAACAGCAATGTTGATTGGGTCGGAAGTGATAGAAAAAATAGGATACTTGGATGAGAATATATTTATGTATGCAGAGGATGTTGATTATTGTTGGCGGGCACAAAAGGCAGGGTTTAAGGTGGGTTGGACAAATAAAGCAGAAATTATTCATTTAGGTGGAGGCAGTTCTCACTCTCCTAAATTTAACCAATGGAAGGGTGAATTTAAAGGACTTTTATATATCTATCAAAAATACTATGGTAGGATTTTTGCTGCTTTTTTAAAATTACTATTTTATATTTTTATTGCTGCCCGCGCACTGGGTTTTCTATTGTTAGGAAAATTAAATCATACTAAAACCTATGTTCAAGTCTTTACTCAAATCTGAAAAACTAATATTTTGGGGGGTAATTTTTTTACTTGTTTTTATCCCTTTGTATCCAAAGTTTCCCTTAATGACCGTGAAGGGGACATTTGTGGCTGTGCGTATAGAGGACTTGTTAATTTTACTTATAATATCTTTTTGGTTGGTTCAGGTGTTTTATTTAAAAAGGTTTAAAGAGTTGTTAAGTGAAAAGATAGTTCAAGCCGTACTCTTATTTTTTTTGGTAGGAGCTGTCTCGCTTTTTTCAGGAATTTTCCTGACCCATACTGTAGTCCCTCATTTAGGTCTACTCCACTATTTTAGGCGTATCGAATATATGATGCTTCTTCCCTTAGCTTTATCAGCATTTCAAAGCAGAAAGCAGTTAAGAACTGTTCTTTGGATAATGGCAGTTGTAGTACTGGTTGTTAATTTTTATGCTCTTGGTCAGAAGTACCTAGATTGGCCAGTTATCTCCACTGGAAATTCTGAGTTTTCCAAAGGACAGATCCTTAGGTTAACCTCTGATGCTCGGGTAAATTCTACATTTGCAGGACACTACGATTTGGCGGTTTTTTTGGTGATAGTTTTAGTTGTTCTTTCAGCACTTTTCTTTACCTTTAAAAAGATCCAGACTCAAATTTTGGCTCTCTTTATCATGGCTCTTTCTATGCTAGTTCTAATCATGACAGCTGCTAGGCTTTCCTTTGTGGCTGTGGTGGGAGGCATAGCTCTCTCTTTACTCCTTTCGGGAAAAAAGATGATGCTTATTTTGTTGGTATTCCTCACAATTTTAATATTGGCCTACCCTTCCCAACTTCAGGAGAGGCTTATCTCTACCCTTACTGTAAGCATTCAAGGTAGAGGAGAAAGATTTAATCCTCAAGATAAGGATCTGATAGAAAGAAGCCGCCTAAATATTCCTACATTACCCATTGACGATTTGGCTGATAATATCAGTTCAAAAGCAGCTACTATTTCTGGTAGGGTCTATTCAGATATCGCCCTGGGTGAGCCGTCGGATGTAACTCAACTTGGTGTCTACCGTTCTTTAAAGATTCGCTTAGATCAAGAATGGCCTCGAGCTATAAGAGCTTTCATAAAGAACCCTCTTCTGGGAACAGGCTATTCCTCTCTAGGCTTGGCTACCGATAATGATTTCCTGCGGATGTTGGGTGAAGTGGGACTCTTGGGGCTGACGTCCTTTATCTTGATTATAATTGAATTAACCAAGAAAGTGTGGGAAAATTACCTGCTTAAAGATAAGCAAATAAAACTTTTTTCTGCTGGGATTTTAGCCATGATCTTTGCTTTCCTTTTAAATGCTTTGTTTATCGACGTCCTTGAAGCCTCAAAGCTTGCCATTGTCTTTTGGCTTGTTTGTGGTTTGAGTTTGGGACTGGGAAAAGTTGCAAAGGGGGGTATGTAAGTTGTGGAATATTATTAGAGATAGATTAAAAGAATATATAGATACCAACTATGGGAACTGGGATTTAACGATCGCTTTAAGATATTTACCTATTGTTGAAGACATCCGTAGATCTTATCAGCAAGGGGAGAATATTTTGGAAGTTGGTTCTGAGATTCAAGGCATTACACCTTACTTGAAAATGCAGGTAACTGGGGTGGATTTGGATTTTGATTTGACAAAAAAAAATCAATATCTAACTCCAGTTAAAGGTTCGGCGCTCGATCTGCCATTTAAAGACTCCTCTTTCGATTATGTCTTAAGTGTAGACATGTTGGAACATATTCCAGAAGCTAAAAGGAAAAAGGCTGTGGAGGAGATGGTACGGGTTACGAGAAAGAAAATTTACCTTTCATTCCCCTGTGGTTTAGTTGCTGAAAAAGCCGATATTAGCCTTCACAAGTACTATTTAGAAAAACGGGGTGAGGCCTATCCTTTTTTAAAGGAGCATGTTGAGCTTGGATTGCCAGATTGTCACCAAGTTTATGAATGGCTTAGCTCTATCAAAGGGAATGATTTACGGGTCTTTGGAAATACTAGCCTATGGCTTTGGGTAATGCTTTTGAAATTTGGACTTTCGGGAGAGAAGTTTAAGAGCAGTCTTTACAGGCGTCTTCTTCTATTATTACCAATTTTGAAGTATTTTAATTTTGGCTCTACATATAGGAAATTGTTTATACTAAAAAAATCTCGATGAAAATATTTAATTTTTTAAAAAATCAATATTTTTGGCTGGCGATTATTTTGTTGATTGGTTTATCTGTTAGGCTTTATAAAATTGATACCGCTTTAGCCGATTGGCATTCATGGCGTCAAGCAGATACTGCTGCTGTTGCTAGAAACTTTTATGTTGAAGGGTTTAATCCTCTTTATCCAAGGGCAGATGATATGGGTGTGGCTTCTGTTACCGGCAGAGCAAATTTAGAAAGGTTAAGATTTGTTGAATTTCCGATCTACAATTCCTTAGTATATTTTGCTTATGTATTAAATGGCGGCATTGATATAAAACTTGCTCGACTCGTTGCGATTGCTTTTTCGCTGGGATCTACAGTTTTCATTTACCTTATTACTAAACGCTACTCAAATGTAATGGTAGCTCTACTCGCTTCTTTCTTGTATGCTGTTTTACCTTTTAATGTTTTTTTCTCAAGAACAATACTTCCTGAACCATCATTAGTGTTTTTCTCCTTAGGAATGTTGTATTTTGTTGACAAATGGATCTACGAGAAAAGAATTTATCTTTTTATCCTTGCTGTTATCTTTACTTCTTCTGCACTTTTAATAAAGCCGACGGCAGCTTTTTATCTACTTCCGGTACTTTATTCTTACTGGATAGTAGAGCGGAAAATTATTCCACCACTAAAATATTTTATCTATTTAGGATTGTCATTTTTGCCTTTAGTATTATGGCGTTTATGGATAATGCAGTACCCAGAAGGAATACCGGCTTTTGAATGGTTGATGAATGGGAATAATATCCGATTTAAGCCTGCATTTTTCAGATGGATTTTACATGATAGATTTGGAAGGGAGATATTGTCTGTTTCCGGCACCATATTGTTTGCAATAGGTCTACTTAAAAAACCCGAAGGGAGAGAAAATTTTTTCCTGCATATTTTTGCATTTTCATCGTTACTTTATTTAGTTGTTTTTGCAACGGGTAACGTCCAGCACGATTATTATCAGTATTTTATTGTTCCGGCTCTGGTTATATTTGTTGCCAGAGGCTTAGCTTATTTGATATCTGGAGGAAAAGATTTGTTACCTAAAATAGTTTCTATACCCTTAGCACTACTTCTTATTTATTTGACACTAGGGCTTACATGGTATGAGGTACGGGGTTTTTATCAAATTAATGATAATTCAATAATAATAGCAGGAGAGGCTGCGGATAAAATTCTTCCTAAATCAGCTAGGGTTGTTGCACCATATGGCGGAAGCACTTCATTTTTATATTATATAAACAGGCCCGGATTTGCTTATATCCCCGGTCCTATTGATGAAGTTATTGATAAATACAATATTAACTACTATGTAGCTGTAAGTTACGATGAGGATACAAAAAACATAATGAAAAAATATAAAGTAATTGAACAAACCCCCAAATACGTAATAGTTGATTTATCCCAAAAATGAAGATCTTAATGCTAACTCCTTATCTTCCATATCCATTACTTACCGGAGGACAAACTCGTTCTTATAATTTAATTAAACGATTATCAAAACTAGGACATGACATTACACTTTTTTCATTAGTGAAAAGCGACAAAGAAAAAAAATATGTTTATGAGTTAGAAAAATACTGTAAAGAAGTAAGGGTATTTAAAAGACCAGGTAAGCCATGGACACTTACAAATATTTTCAAGACAGGGTTTAGTCTCTTTCCATTTTTAGTTGTTAGAAATTGGGCAGATGGTGAGAAAAGTGCAGTTGGAGAAAAACTTAAAAAAGAAAACTTCGATTTAATTCATGCTGAAACATTTTATGTAATGCCACATATTCCTGAAACAAATATACCAATTGTTTTAGTTGACCAAACTATTGAATATAAAGTTTATCAACATTATGTGGAAAACTATAAATTTCCATTACTTAAACCGCTGTTTTATTTGGATGTTGCAAAATTAAAATTTTGGGAACTGCAATATTGGAGAAAAGCAAGCAAAGTAATTGCTATGTCAGAAGAAGACAAACAAACAATGATTTCTCAAGTACCTACCCTTAACGTGGATATTGTTCCTAATGGCGTAGATACAAATTATTTCTCAACAAAAATTATTGAAAAATCTAAAGATCCAGTAGTTATGTATTTAGGTAATTTTACTTGGTTACAAAATAGAGAAGCGATAGATGTATTAATAAGCAGGATTTGGCCAAGAATAAAATCTGAGGTAAAAAATGCTAAGCTTTGGATAATTGGTAAGGATGCTAAAAACTTTTTCGCTAATTTAGAAAGTAAAGATGTAAGGGTAGAAGAAGTTGAGGATGTAAGAACTGCTTACCAAGGTGCACATTTACTGGTTGCACCAATTTATAGTGGTCATGGAACAAGGCTTAAAAACTTTGAAACCTTTGCATCAGGGTTACCGGTTGTTACAACCTCTATCGGTATTGGAGGAACCGATGCTGAAGATGGTAAGGAAGTTATTATTCGGGATAAACCTGAAGAGATTGCAACTGCTGCAACTAAACTGCTTAATGATAAAGTTCTTTATGCTAATTTAGCTGATAATGCAAAGAAAATGGTGCAAAAAAAATATGATTGGGATCCAATTGCAAAGAAGCTTTCTGATATTTACATGGAGGTAGCAGGTGCATAAATTATCTATAGTGATAGTAAATTATAATGCCGGTGATTTTTTACTAGATTGTTTATCTTCTATTGAAAAGCTAAGTGATGAAGCAATAATAAGTACTTATGTGGTTGATAATGCATCAAGTGATGATAGTATTGCAAGAGCTCAAAAGAAGTTTTCGAGCGTCAATTTTATTTTATCTAGCTCAAACTTAGGATTTGGAAAAGGAAATAATTTAGCACTTAAAAAAATTAAAACTGAATATGTTTTACTACTTAACCCTGATACACAGCTTAAAAAAGGTATTTTATCTACATTAATTAAATATATGGACGAAAATCCAGATGTTGGTGCCTCGACTTGCGAAGTATTATTACCCGATGGAACAGTTGATTTAACTGCTCATCGTGGTTTTCCGACACTTAGAGCTTCCTTCCTGTATTATTTTCTTGGTAATGATTCACTTTATCATTTAACAAAATATAATTTAAAAACTATTCATGAGGTTGATGCAATAACCGGAGCATTTTTCTTAACCCGTAAATCTGTTTTGGATAAAGTTGGATTATTTGATGAAGATTACTTTATGTATGCTGAAGATATCGACCTTTGTTACAGGATAAAAAAAGCTGGTTACAAAGTTATGTATGTACCAACCGTGTCTGTTTTACACCATAAAGGTGTTTCTTCAGGACTTAAGAAACATACACAAACTATTACCCAAGCGACCCTAGAAACCCGTAAAAGAGCTTTAGATGCTTTTTATAAAACAATGAAGATCTTCTATCGAAAACATTACAGCAAAGAGCATCCGTTTTTTGTTAATTGGTTAGTTTATATGGCAATTGATTTTAAATGGATACTGGCGAAAAGGAAGTTGGTTGTCTGAAATGCGGGTTGGAGTTGATGCTAGAATGTACAGGGAGTCGGGGATTGGTAGATATATTAGGAATTTACTTGCACATCTTCAAAAGTTAGACCAAGAAAACGAATATTTTATATTTCTACTTGAAAAAGATTATAAGACTTTAGATTTCCAAAAAAACTTTACAAAAGTTAAAGCAGATTTTCGTTGGTATACTTTAACAGAACAAATCAAACTTCCAATCCTTCTAAATCAATATAAATTAGACCTTGTTCACTTTCCGCACTTTAATGTTCCTGTTTTTTACAAGGGCAAATTTATCGTTACGATTCATGACCTTATTCATCATCGTGTAAGTATGAAAAGAGCAACAACACATAGTGCTTTTATTTTTCAATTAAAACAAATGGGATATAAAAAAATCTTTAAGACAGCTTTGGAAAAAAGTGAAAAAATTATCACAGTTTCTAAATTTGTTAAACAAGATATAATTCAACATTACAATATTAACGAAGAAAAAATCATAGTTACCCCAGAAGCTGTAGAAGAAAGTTTTATTACACTATCAAAAAAATTAAATAAAGAAACTGAAGAAAGTATTTTAAAAAAATTTGATATTCGTAATCCCTATCTTTTTTATGTTGGTAATGCACATCCTCATAAAAACGTTGAAAGTTTAATTAACGCATTCTTAAAACTTAAAAAAAATTTTAAATATTTAAAATTAGTTTTAGCTGGTCATGACCATTATTTCTGGGAGAGATTAAAAAATGAGTACAAACATGAAGATATCGTCTATACAGGATTTGTAACTGATGTAGAATTAATTGTTTTGTATAAAAATGCAGAAGTCTTCATAACTGCTTCTTTAGAGGAAGGTTTTGGGATACCGATTTTAGAAGCTTTTGCCCTAAATACCCCTGTTGTTTGTTCTAATAGAACGTCACTGCCTGAAGTTGGAGGAGGAGCTGCCATTTATTTTGATCCAACAAATATTGATGATATGCAGAGTAAAATCACGCAAGTAAAAACTAACAAAAATTTAAGAAAAAGCCTTGTTGAAAAAGGTAAGAAGCGAGCAGCCTTGTTCAGTTGGAAAAGACTTGCACGCCAAACCTTAAGGACTTACACTTCTATCCATGAAAGTAGCACTAGTACATGATGACCTTGTGCAATGGGGTGGGGCTGAAAGAGTTTTGCATGCACTGACTGGTATTTTCCCCGATGCTTCAATTTTTACATCTTTATTTGACAAACAACACCCAATCCTAAAAAATAAATTTAGAGAAAAACATATACACACTTCATTTTTACAAAAGATTCCTGGCAAAAAAGCTCTTTACAAAGCATTTCTGCCTCTCTACCCATTAGCATTTGAACAGTTTGATCTATCAAGCTATGATTTAGTTATTTCTCATACAACAAGATTTGCGAAAGCTATTATTACAAGACATGATCAGGTCCATATTTGTTACTGCCACACACCACCGCGGTTTTTATGGAATTTTCCATCGGATAATTTGCCCAAAATGCTAGATCCTCTTTTTAATTATTTAAGATTATATGATCAGATTATATCCAAAAGAATAAATAGTTTTATAGCAGGATCATTTAACGCACAATCAAGAATAAAAAAGATTTATGGACAGAATGCATTTGTTTTACAACCATTTGTAGATTTTAGTGAATTAGAAGGGTTCGAAAATTTTGACGGTGGTTACTTTCTAGTGATTTCAAGGCTAAATAAATATAAAAATGTCGATATAGTGGTAAACACTTTTAAACTCAAAAATGCTAAATTAAAAATAATAGGTATTGGCCCTGAGTTTGGAAAGCTAAAGCAACTTACAGATAATAGTCAAAATATCGAATTTCTTGGAGCTGTATCAGAAAATTTAAGACTCAGTCTACTTGCTGGTTGCAAAGCATTAATTGTGGCTGCTGAAGAGGATTTTGGATTAACTCCACTTGAAGCTCAAGCTTTAGGTAAACCAGTAATAGCTTTGAAGAAGGGGGGAGCTTTAGAAACAGTAGTAGAGAATGAGACAGGTGTATTTTTTGACACGTTAAGTGTATTATCATTAGAAAAGGCCTTAAAAAAATTCGAAGGTATGGATTTTAAAACTGAAAAATGTATTAATAATGCTAAAAGATTTTCTAAAGAAAATTTTGTAAAAAACTTGAAAGATATTTTAGAAAACTTGGGATTAATTTGATGTTATACGATTTTACAAAAAGAGTTTTGGATATTATCGGTTCAATAATAGGTTTAATATTGCTGTCTCCTTTATTTTTATTAATAGCTTTGGCTATCAAGCTAAGCTCTCCAGGACCAATTTTTGCAGATATCCCTTTGCGGGTTGGTAAAGGCGGAAAACTATTTAAAATGTATAAGTTTAGATCAATGGTAATTGGTGCACACGAAATGTTACAAAAAGATCCTGAATTACTTAAGCTTTATAAACAGAATAGCTATAAACTAGATATTAATATTGACCCAAGAGTGACAAAAGTGGGTAGGTTTATAAGAAAAACTTCAATTGATGAATTGCCTCAACTTATAAATATTTTAAAAGGTGAAATGGGTTTGGTAGGTCCTAGAGCATATTACCCTTTTGAACTTGATGAGCAGCAGCAAAAATATCCAAATACTAAAGAGTTTGTGAAAGTTATTTTATCTGCTAAACCTGGATTAACAGGAATTTGGCAGGTATCAGGAAGATCTAATATTAATTTTGATAAAAGAGTTGAAATGGATGCCGACTATGTAAACAAGCGTTCAATATTGTATGATATATATCTCATACTAAAAACTGTCCCTGCTGTACTACTTGCAAGAGGGGCTGTTTAATCTAATACCACTTTATGAAATTTCAGAGTTTAAATAGAAAACTGAAAAATCAAGATGTTCGTGAGTTTAAAAAAAGGCAAATTAACAAAAAAAAGTTGCTGATCCGCTCCATCATTGTTTTTATTGTTTTAACTATTACTATTTATCTTCCGGTTAGAATGGCTTATTCAGCAGCTAAAGAGATTAATCGTCATGCTAAATTTATAGCAGCAGCGGCAAAAAATGAAAATTTAGACGACATCCGCTTGGGATTAAAAAATACCCAAAAGTCAGTAACAAAACTTAACACTTCATTAAACACTCTGTTTTGGGCTCGATTTATACCTTACTTTGGTGGATTTTATGCTGATGCAAAACACTTTGTTAATGCTGCTTCTGCAGAACTAAAGGCTGCACAAATTATTGCTGATTCTCTAGATCCCTACAAAAATGAACTGGGGTTTACCGGCACTCCAACACCTGGCCAAGATAGAGTTTCTCAATTTGTAAAAGTTTTAGAAAAAACCTTACCAAGTTTAGATAAGGTTGAACCTCACTTAGAAAAGGCTGCAAATGAAGTCAAAAATATTAATGTAGAGAAATATCCAGAAAAGTTTGGATCTGTGGCTGTGAGACAAAAAGTGACACTCTCAAAAAACGGTATTATTGGTGCCCATTTTGCCGTATCTGAGGCTAGATCAGCTTTAGAAGTAGCACCTTCAGCACTAGGGGAGCCTACTGCTAAAAACTACTTGATAATCTTCCAAAACGATAAAGAGATCCGGGCGACCGGTGGATTTATGACTGCTTATGCGTATATCAAACTTGATAAGGGCCGGATTTCTTCCAGTACTTCTGATGATATATACCGTCTGGATGAAAAACTACTCAATATTTGTAAAAACAAAATCTGTCCTTTAACTCCACCTGAGCCTATTGTGAAATATCTACCAGAAGAAAACGGAAAACCAAGGAGTGCTTGGTCGATGAGAGATTCCAATATCTCCCCTGATTTACCAACTTCAATTAAAAATTTTGAAAAAATGTATGAACTTTTTGGAGAAGGACTGCCGTTTGACGGAATTATCATGATAGATACCCACGTTGTTGAGGAGCTGATTAAAATCACAGGTCCTATTGAAGTTTTTGGCACTAAATACAGTGCAGAAACTGATAAACGTTGTAACTGTCCGAATGTAATTTTCGAACTTGAAAATTATGCTCAAGTAATTGAAAAAGGTGAAGCTGACAGAAAAGCTATATTAGGAACTTTGATGCAGCAGATTCTAGCTAGATCTTTGGGAGCAAGTACTGAAAAACTACCAGAATTTATTAATGTGGGTGTTAACTTAGCAAACAATAAACACGTAATGTTTTTTATGCATGATGCCAAACTCCAGCAAGCATTGTCAGAGCTTAATTGGACAGGCCGGATTAAACAGGTAGATTCAGACTTCTTACATATTAATGATTCTAATTTTGCAGGAGGGAAATCTAATTTGTATGTTAAACAAGATATAACTTTGGATATTACAAGAAAAGAAAATGGTCCAATTACGAATAAGCTCACAATTGTTTACAAAAATCCCCAGCCATACAACATTTGGCTAAACGGGATCAACCGGGATTATGTGCGAATTTATGTTCCTAAAGGGTCAAAACTGTTAAATTCTAAGGGGTCGGAAGTTAAAGTAACAACTATTGAAGAAGAATTAGGAAAGACTGTATTTGAATCATTTATTCAGATTCGTCCGCAAAACTCAACATCACTTTATTTTGAATATCAGCTGCCAGATACTATCAAAGGTAAAGAGCATAAATTACTCATTCAAAAGCAGCCTGGAAAAGATAATTTTAAGCATACTATTAAAGTTAACGGAAAAGAGAAACAAGAATTCTTGCTTGAAGGCGATAAAGAACTTATACTATCGATTTAGTTTTTACTTAGCTTATGGCAACGATCACTACTGAAGGGATTGTTTTAAAACGCAGGGATTTCGGGGAAGCAGATAGGGTTTTAACTGCTCTTACAAAACAGCATGGTAAGATCTCTATTATAGCTCGTGGAGTAAGAAGGATTACATCAAGAAGAGCTGGTAATATTGAACTTCTTAATAGAGTAAAGCTTCATTTATTTAAAGCGAAAAACTATACCTTAACCGAGGCAGAAGCTATTGAAACTTTTCCCAGATTAAAGTCAAATATTACTCTTTCAACTACAGCGTTTCATATTATTGAACTTGTAGATAGACTGGTAGCAGAAAACCAAATCAATCCTTTTGTCTATGATTTAACAGTTACTATTTTAAAGATTTTAGAGAAAAATCCAAGGCAAATTTTTATCAGAAGCTTCGAAGTGAAGCTTTTGAGTCTTCTTGGATTTTGGTCTCCAAATGCAATTCATGATTTATCAGATGAAACCAGAAAGTTACTTACGGATCTTGAGCAAAAATCTTGGGGAGAGATAAACCAGATAAGGTTAAACGAAGCAAAGGCGCAAAATTTAGAAATGTTGATGAGATCTTTTATTGAAAAAACTATCGAATCAAACCTGAAAAGTGTTCAGGTGATGAAGAAGATCAAGTTATAAAAATTAAGCACAAAAGGCGACCCCTTGCGAGGCTAATTTCTAAGCTTCACACCTCCCGTCATTCCGAGGTCCGACGTTGCGTCGGACCGTGGGAATCTTTATTGTGTCAGCAACAAACTCGTTTATGAATATAGATTGCCACGTCGTTCGAAGACTCACTCCTCGCAATGACAACTGCGAAATCCGTGTATGATACAATAACTCCATGGCGCAGCGATCAGAGTTGATGGATAAAATTGTCGCACTTTCTAAAAGGCGGGGATTTATTCTTCCCGGGTCAGAAATTTATGGAGGGCTTGCCAATGCTTGGGATTTTGGACCCTTAGGAGTCGAACTTAAAAATAATATTAAGCTCTCTTGGTGGAAGAGATTTGTGCAGCTTCGGGAGGATATGGTGGGGCTTGATGCAGCTATTATTATGAACCCTGAAGTTTGGGTTGCTTCCGGACATGTTGGACATTTTCATGATCCTTTAGTTGAAGATAAAGTTACTCATGAAAGATACAGACTAGACCATCTTTTAGAGGAGCAGGGTGTAGATATTTCAGGAATGAGTTTTGAAGAGATGGCTAACAAGCTA
>CAZLKE010000002.1:14722-33943 GCA_964560075.1 uncultured Gammaproteobacteria bacterium
AAAAGAGTTAAATCTAAAAAGCCCAGCCGGAAATCCACTTACTGAACCAAAACAATTTAACATGATGTTTAAAACGCATTTAGGTCCTGTAGCTGATGAAAAAAGTGTAGTTTATCTTCGACCTGAAACAGCTCAAGCGATCTTTGCTGATTTTAAACAAATTATTGATACCTCCAGAAAGAGACCTCCGTTTGGTGTAGCTCAAATTGGTAAAGCTTTTCGAAATGAAATTACTCCTGGAAATTTTATTTTTAGAACTCGGGAGTTCGAACAGATGGAGATTGAATATTTCATTCCGGAACCTAAAAAAGATGAGCAGTGGCAAGAATACTTTGAGCAGTGGGTAAGTGAAGTCCGAGGCTGGTCAAAAGACGATCTAGGATTAAATCTTGAAAATGTAGTGGAGCATGAAATTCCTGAGGAAGAGAGAGCTCATTATTCAAAGCGGACAATTGATTTTGAATATAAGTTTCCTTTTGGGCAAAAAGAGCTTTACGGTTTAGCTTACAGGACTGATTATGATCTGCGTTCTCACGAGAAGCATTCGGGAGTAAACATGAAATATAAAGACCCTGTAACAAATGAGGAGTATTGGCCACATGTGATAGAGCCGTCGTTTGGAGTTGAAAGGTCTGTTTTGGCGGTCTTAGTTTCTAGTTACTGCGAAACCGAGGATAAAAGAATAGTTATGAAGTTTCCAGCCAAGCTTGCTCCCTATAAAGCAGCTGTTTTTCCATTGCTTGCTAATAAACCAGAATTAGTTGAAAAGGCGAAATTAGTTTTTAACTCGTTAAAGCCTCACTTTATGGTGTCCTGGGATGATCGGGGAAATATTGGAAAAAGATATGCCTCCCAAGATGAAGCAGGAACGCCTTTTTGTATCACTATTGACTTTGATACTATAAAGGATGATACAGTAACTGTAAGAGATCGAGATACTGCTACTCAAGTTAGGGTCAGGATCGATAAATTAATAGATTACATTAGTGAAAGGATAAAATAATCTGCTCAAATGCTTGGTAAAATCTTAGCCCCTCAAAATCGTCTCACCTTGATTTTAGTCTCCTCGCTTGTAGTTGTTTTAGGCTCTGGTTTTTTTGCTTGGCAAGCTTTTGCTAACAAACCAAGAGTTTATCCGACAGTTGAAGCCAGTGTTGATTTTGATCCCGAAGGACTCTATGCTTTGCTTGTCCCCAGAAGAGATGGAAATGCCATTGTTTTAAACCTCAAAAGGGTATCTTCTTACGAAGATATTTCCTATGAGCTGGCTTATACAGCTGAAAACGACAGCAAAGAGACTCTTGATCGGGGTGTAACAGGAACTTTAGATACCCAAGATAAAAAGAATGAATATACTCAAGAGATTCTATTTGGAACTTGCTCTAAAGGAGATACTTTTTCAACAACAAGCTGTGTTTTTGATAAAAATGTCGCAAACGGAACACTACTTTTGAAATTTAAAAGAGTTGATAAAAAAGAAAAAGTAACTAAAGTCTATAATTTAAATACAGCTTGGAAATTGCAGAGGCCAGATATTAGCTTGGGGACAATCACTTCAGCTGATGAGCACTTTACTTTTAAAACCGAAGCTTTAAGGGAAGATTTAAGTATTGTTGGATTTAGTATAGTAAATGAATTATCAGGTGTGCCGAAATTACCTAAAGGCAAATCAATACTAGGTAAAGTTTATGCATTCAATATTCCTACAGCTAAAGAGATCTCTTCTGGTACTGTGATTATTGAAACAGCAGATGTTCCAAATGAAAGTATGAAGATTTTTAAATATACAGAAAAAGAAAATTCCTGGAAAGAGCTAAAGACTCAAATAGTTGATGGAAAGTTAACTGCGCAAACAGACGGCGCCGGCATCTTCGCTGTGTTAGTTGATTCTAAGTAGTTAAGAAAAGTGGGGGACTTTTAGATCTTCTGATGGTTCTATACCAAGATTTTCTTCGACACTAGACAATCTTGTATCTACTCTTTCGATATTGTGTTGGTTGATTTTATAGCTATCAGCATATGATGCCATAGTTTGTTCTATATTTATTACAGATCCTTTCAATATATCGACATCTTCTCCTAGCATACTCATATCTTTTTTTAATACGCCTACATCTTGCTTAAGTCCGCCTACATCTTGCTTAAGATCTTTAATATCTTCACGAAGAGGCATTAAAGCTTCACTCAAGATTTTTTTAAAGCTCTTCTCATCCATAAACTAATATTAACACAGTTTTGTCAAAAAGAAGTAAGCTTTTTGCGTAAGTGTTCAGGAATTTCCAAAACCTTCTTTTCCCACGTCATTGCGAGGAATGGTGAGCGAAGTCGAACCAGACGAAGCAATCTAGCCTAAAAGAGATTGCCGCGCTCACTGCGTTCGCTCGCAATGACGATCCTTTGTTGAATCCCGAACCATTACCTTTTTACCTCTTGACAGTGTGAAACAAAATGGAGCAAAATGGTTATAGTTGGTGAAAACTGCCCGAAACTATGTATTTGGGTAGTTATATAACAGATTTTAGCGGTAAGAATAGGTTAATGTTGCCAAAGAAATTTAGAAAAGAATTGGGAGAAGAGGCAAGATTTTATATTATTTTGGGTAAGGATGGTGAAATTTGGGGGTTTGACAAGGATAATTGGCAAAAACTATCAGACACCATTCTGGAAAAACCTCTTTCTTCAATTGAAGGGAGAATAGGAAGAAGGGCTTTTTTTTCCAGGGCAGATGAATGTTTTTTAGATAGACAGGGAAGGTTTGTATTACCACAAGAGTTTGTTGACCAAGGTAACCTTAAAGACAAGGTTGCAATTATTGGGGCTGGAGATCATTTTGAGATTTGGGATAGCCAAAAATGGCAGGAAGTTTTAGAAGGGGCGAAGATCTAAATGGACGGGTATCATAAAAGCGTTTTACTAAAAGAGGTAATTGAAAACCTTAGTGTACTAAGGAATAGCTGGTATATCGATGCGACACTTGGAGATGGGGGATATTCACTTGAAATCCTTAAAAAGGGTGGAAAAGTAGTTGGAATAGATGCTGATCCAGAAGCGCTAGAGAGAACAAGAGAGAGGCTTAAGAAAGAGGGGATAAACAAAGAAGATTATATTTTGGTAGAGGGCAACTTTTCAAGATTGGATGAAATAATTGGGGAGTTAAGGTGGTTTGGGGAATTTAGGGGGATTGTGTTTGATTTGGGGGTATCGAGTTTGCAGCTAGAGAAAGCTGAGAAAGGGTTTTCTTTTTTAAGAGAAGGTCCGCTTGATATGAGGATGAGTCCAGACCTCTCTGTTAAGGCAGCTGACTTAATTAACGGATTAAACAGGGGTGAGTTGGAGAAGTTGTTTTGGGTATACGGCGAGTTCCGGGATAAAAGGGTTGTAGATGCGATTATTGAGTATCGAAGTAGAAAACCGATACAAACCACATTGGAACTAGCTGGCATTATAGAGAGAGCAGTTGGCGGGAGGAAAAAAGGAGATACTCATCCTGCCACGACAATATTTCAGGCTTTGCGAATAGCTGTTAATGATGAATTAAACAGCTTGAAAGAAGGATTAGAAGGGGCGTTTGAAAGGTTGACAATTGGAGGAAGGATTGCGGTTGTATCTTTCCATTCACTGGAGGATAGAATAGTTAAAAACTTTTTTAAAGACTTGGAAGAAAAAGGTGAGGGTGAAGTTTTAACTAAAAAACCGATCACGCCAATAGAGGAAGAAATTCGACAAAATCCTCGTTCAAGATCAGCGAAGCTTAGAATACTAGAAAAAAGATGAAAAAAAGATACTTAATTCTCATCACTGCTGCGGTTTTATTTTTAGGTTTAATTTTAGAAATTTGGGTAATGAACAGATTATCTACCTTTGGTGAGCAGATTGTAAAACTTGAGCGGTCGGCAGCGGAATTGAAATTAGAAAATAAAATTTTGGAGAATCAAATTGCTGAAAAATCCTCTTTGAGAGCTGTTAAGGAATACTCTCGAGTTCTAGGTTTTACAAATATTAAAAATATTACTTATATTAAACCCAGTGAAGTTGCTTTCAGTAGATGAAAAATCGGCTAAAGCTTGTACAGATATTCTTGTTTCTTGGAATAATTACCATAAGCGCGAGGCTTTGGTATTGGCAGATCATTAAATCGGATGATATGATAGCCAAAGCAGAGAGTCAAAGAACTTACACAAAGACCATTATTGCTCCCAGAGGTAATATATTGTTTTCTGATGGTACACTGCTTGCAACCTATCAGCCAACCTACCTTGTATTTGCTCAACCTAAGCTTATTTCAGACAAGTCCCAAGCTGCTAAAAAACTTGCTCCAATTTTCTGGGAAAATCGTCAATTTAAACAACTACCAGCTAACAATTCTGAAACGACCAAGAAAACCTATGAGGAAAAGATCAAAACAATAGAGCAAGAGATATTAAATAACTTATCCAAAGATTTGTTTTGGATCAGTCTAGAACGAAGAGTCAGCTCAGAAATGAAAGACAAAATTGAAAAACTGAATTTAAAAGGAATAGGGTTTGATACATATCTTACTAGATTTTACCCTGAAGGCTCATCTTCCGCTCATCTGCTTGGATTTGTCGGGTCAGATGTTTATGGTGTTGATACAGGCTATTTTGGGTTAGAAGGTTTTTATAATGGTGAGCTTAAAGGAAAAAATGGAGAGCTTCTCCAAGATAGGGATGCTCAAGGTTTGCCAATACTTATTGGAACATATAAAGTTAAAGAACCAAAGCCCGGTAAAACGCTACTTCTAAATATTGATCGCACTGTCCAGACCATTGTTGAAGAAAGTTTAAAAAAAGGAATTAAAAAATACGGCGCAGAAGGGGCATCAGCTGTAGTTATGGATCCAAGAACAGGAAATATTTTAGGACTTGCCTCATTCCCTAATTATGATCCTGCTTTACCCACTTTATACCTTAAGGAATATTATAAAAATGCCGTTACTGCAGGCGGTTTTGAACCTGGGTCGACATTTAAGATTTTAGTTGCTGCAGCTGGAATTAATGAAGGGGTTATTACTCCCGATACTATTTGTGATATATGTAGCGGACCAGTTAATATTTCTAGATATTCAATTAGGACGTGGAATAACAAATACAAGAAAGATTCGACAATGACAGATGTGATAGTAAATTCAGATAATACAGGTATGGTGTTTATAGGCAGAAAATTAGGACTTGATAAACTATATGAATATCTAGAAAAATTTGGTATTGGAAAGATTACAGGAGTAGATCTGCAGGATGAGTATTCGCCGGATTTAAGACCCAAAAATGAGTGGCGGGAGATTGATGTTGCGACAGCCACTTTTGGCCAGGGAATATCTGTTACTCCTATTCAAATTGTAAAAGCTGTCGGAGTGATAGCTAATGGTGGGATTATGATGGAGCCTCATGTTGTGAAGGCTGTTAAAGATGAAAAGAGTATGTATCAGGTTTCATCAAAAGAGGTGGCCCGGCCTATTACTCCTGAAACAGCTAAACAGGTTACAGAGATGATGGTTAAGGCTGTTGAGGCAGGGGAATCAAAGTTTGCTAAGCCAAAAGGGTATAAGGTTGCAGGAAAAACGGGAACTGCTCAAATCCCTATAGCTGGAAAGTATGACCCAAGTAAAACTATCGCCTCATTTGTTGGATTTGCTCCTGTCTTTGATCCAAAGTTTGTAATGTTGGTCCGCTTCGACCAACCCAGATCTTCTATTTATGGATCAGAAACTGCAGCACCTACATTTTTTGAGATCGCAAAAGAGTTGTTTATTTATTTCAATATTCCACCAACAGAGTAGTAGATGGTATATAATCCATAAAAATCATGAACATCAGAAAAATGATACCGAATAAATTAGTTAATGTAGGCAAGCATTTGCCAACGGCTGTGGTTGCTAATATCCAATATGGATTTCCCAGTAAAAAAATAAAAGTTATAGGGGTTACTGGAACTGATGGGAAAACAACGACTGTGAATATGATTTATCAAATTCTCAAAAAATCAAACAAAAAAGTTTCCATGATCTCCACAATTAATGCAGTCATCGGAAAGCAAGTTTTTGATACTGGTTTACATGTTACCAGTCCTTCGTCTGCACTACTTCAGAAATTGATCAAACAATCTGTTGAAAACGGTGATGAATACTTGATTTTAGAAGTAACGTCCCATGCTTTAGATCAATTTCGAACATGGGGGATTAAATTTGACATTGGTGTAATTACAAATGTTACCCATGAACATTTAGATTATCATAAAACCTTTGATAATTATTTGAACGCTAAAATAAAACTTCTTAAAAATACCAAACTCGCAATTATTAACAAAGATGATAAGAATTTCGAAAAAATTGAATCCAGTTTGAATACTAAAATTTTTGAATTTAGTTTAGAAAAAGACGCTGATTTAAACTTAAGGGGTTTAGCGCTAAATTTAAAAATTCTGGGAAGTTATAACTTCCAAAATGCTTTAGCTGCTGCAGCTGTAGCGATTAATTTAGGAATAGATAAGGAAACAATTAAAAAAGCTTTGGAAAATTTTACTTCTCTATCTGGCCGGATGGAGGAGATTAAAAATAACAAGGACATAAGGGTGATAGTTGATTTTGCTCATACTCCAAATGCGCTAGAAAATGCCTTAACTACTTTAAGAAAAGAAACTAAGGGAAAACTAATAGCTGTGTTTGGTGCTGCTGCAGAAAGAGATATTGCTAAAAGACCGGTGATGGGTAAAATCGCTAGCCGCTTGGCGGATATAGTTGTACTAACAGACGAAGATCCAAGATTTGAAGATAGTTTAAAAATTATTAATGAGATAGCAGCAGGTTGTTTAACGAAAGGAGCAAAGATAGATAAGAGTTTATTCAAAGAACCAAACAGAAAAAAAGCGATAGAGTTTGCAATTAGTCTAGCAAACAAAGGAGACTCTGTTGGAATATTTGGAAAAGGTCATGAACAGAGTATGAACTATAAAGGAGAAGAACTTCCTTGGTCAGATGTGACGGTTGTCAAAGAAATTCTTCGCTAATTTCAGATGAAAAGAGATCGAGCTTTTGAAATTTTATCTGGTGTCTTGGGTAATTTAAGAGTTAGACAATCAGAAAAACTTAAATATCATATTTTTAACAGTACAAATTCTTTGGCAGATATCTTTTTTTTAGCAACTTCTCAAAAGGAATTAATTAAAGCACTGGATTTAAGCTTTAAAAACAAAATAAATACAACCTTAATAGGCGGGGGGACTAAAACTTTTATTCCCGGGAGCAAGGTTAGAGGATTTGTAATTAAAAACAAAGCCAATTCAATACGGGTAGTGAGTATTAAAGGAAAAGTTGGCAAGGGGAATATTGGGGTAGAAAAAATTTCTGCAGAGATAGATTCTGGGGCGACTTTTGAAGATATAAATAGATTTATTAGTTTTCAAAACTTAAAACCTGTTGATTGGTTGGGACCATTACAGGGAACAGTTGGAGGGGCAGTTTTTCTTGAGCCTTACTTTAAAGAAGTTGTAGAAAAGATTAAAGTTTGGGAAAAAGGCGAGGTTTTTGAGGTTGACTTTCCTGAGCTAAAAAATAGGAAACATATTATAATCTCGATAACTTGTAGTTTTGAGGCAAATTAATTCTTGGTTTGTAACTCAAGAGGAGTATAATAACTTAAATGATTGATATAAATACGCATCCGGTTTGGAAAGGTGTAAGCAAATTTAAAAAACCCGCGCATCTTTTAAGAATTAAAATCGCCAGACAATATGCCAAATTTATTCCTAAACTCAAGTTCATTGGTGTAACCGGATCTGTAGGTAAAACTTCCACAGTCCTAGCTTGTAAAAGCGTACTCTCGGAAAAATACAATACCCTGACAACGCTCCCAAGTTTGGATATGATTTTTAACTTACCGATTACTATTTTAAAAACAACTCCTAAAGTGGAGAAAGTAGTTTTAGAGATGGGGATTGAGTATCCAGGAGAGATGGATTTTTACTTAGGACTGGTTAAGCCCTCAGTTGCCATAGTTACCAGGATTTCAACCCAGCATAGTGAATTTTTAGGAGATATTAAAAATATCGCAAGTGAAAAAGGTAAACTAGTTGAAGCCCTGCCTGAGGATGGGTTGGCTATTCTGAATGGAGATGATTCGATCGTCCGTAAAATGGCAGAGCGAACAAAAGCTAAAACGATATTTTTTGGAACTGATCCAAGGGTCAATGATGTTTGGGCTTCGAACGTGAGAATAGAAAAATTTCAGCTTGTGTTTGGTTTAAATTATGGAGCTGAAAGCGTTGAAGTAACAACAAAGTTTTTAGGGTTGCATAGCGTTTATCCGCTACTCGCTGCTGCTGCTCTTGGTATAAACTTTGATATTCCCTTAACTAAAATCAAAAAAGCACTAGAGTCTGTTGAACCAGCAGATCACAGATTGCAGGCTTTAGAAGGTCATAATGGCTCAATTATATTAGATGATACCTATAATGCTGCGCCAATTGCAGTTGAGGAGGCAATTGATACCTTAAATAGAGTTACCGCCAGAAGACGGATTGTAATTTTAGGAGAGATGAAAGAATTAGGTGAGTTGTCAGAGAAAATGCACAGAGAAGTAGGACAAAAAATCTTCCGCGAAAAACCTGATTTGGTTTTACTAGGACAAGGCGATGCCAACTTTATAGCTAAGGAGTTACTGGAACTTGGGTTTATTCCTCAAAGACTAGAATATAATTTGAAAAACTCAGAAATGGTCTCAAAACTTCTTAAAATCTTATCTAAAGGGGATGTAGTATTGATTAAGGGCGCACGTTCTAATAGATTAGATGAAGTGGTGAAAAGAATTTCTGCCTCTAAGAAAGGATAAACATGGTAGAGTTGCTTGGACTTGTTTTAATATCTTTTTTTGTAACTAGTTTCCTATTGATTCCTTTTATTAACTTTTTATTCTATTTAAAAAATAGAAGAAGATCTTTATCTCTAAGTAAAGCGGGTCCTGGAACTAATTTTCCTAGAACCGACACTCCAATTCATAATCAGCTTTTAGCTGGTAAGGATTTGGAAACTCCTGTTGGTGGAGGGATTTTAGTTATTGTAATTATTACAGTTTTGAGCCTACTAATTAGTTTATTTTCTCCTTTAATCAATATGTCCGAGCTTTTTATTTTGATATTTACTTTTCTTTCGTTTGGGGCTATTGGGTTAATTGATGATTTACGTAAGATGTTTATGGTATTTAGTGGTAAGTATGTTGGTTTGAGAGCTCGTTACATCATTGGGTTGCAAATCTTCTTTGCAACAATTGTTTCTTTACTGCTCTATTATCAAATTGGATTAAATAATATTTTTGTGCCTATTTTTGGAAATATTATTTTAGGCTGGTGGTATATACCGTTAGCTGTTTTTGCGATTGTTGCTTTTTCAAATGCCTATAATATCTCTGATGGTTTGGATGGACTGTCTTCTGGCCTTCTAGCTATTTGCCTTTTTGCTTTTTTAGTATTAGCACATACAGTTTTTGATAATACCTTAGGCCTTTTTGTTGGTCTTTGGATTGGGGCATTAATTGCTTATTTATACTTTAATGTTTATCCGGCCAGAATCTATTTAGGAGACGCAGGGGCATATAGTTTTGGAGCTACTTTGGCAGTTGTTGGGTTGCTTACTGGAAAGATTATTGGCCTGGCGGTTATTGGAGGAGTTTATATTGTGATAGTTGCTTCATCGCTAATACAGATGTTTTCTAAAAGATTATTCAAGAAAAAAGAATTTCCGGTTGCACCGATTCATATGTACTTTAAATATATTGGTTGGGAAGAACCAAAGATTGTAATGCGTTTTTGGCTAGCTGGTACGATCTTTGCAATCCTTGGACTATGGTTAGCATTCATCAGTAGGTAAGAATGAGATCAAACACTTCAAAAAAAATCACTGATCTTCCGCTGCTTGTTACTGTACTTGTTTTATCTCTTTTTGGTTTAGTAATGGTTTATGATGCTTCGGTTGTTCAGGCGTTTAAAGATCATGGAGATAAATACTTTTATATAAAACAGCAGCTTGTTTGGATGACACTTGGGTTTTTAAGCTTGATCTTTTTTTCATTTTTTAATTATCAACATTTTAAAAAGCTCGCTGTCTTCGGACTTGGAGTAACATTTATACTCACGCTACTTGTTTTTGTTCCTGGGTTAGGGTTTGCAGCAGGAGGTGCGCATAGGTGGCTTAGGATCGGAGGAGTTAGTATTCAACCAGCGGAGATGATTAAACTGGCAACGATCATATATTTAAGTTACCTTTTTGAGAAAAAGATGAAAGTTGCACCCTTTCTTATTACAACTCTTGCAGTAACTATTGTTATTGGATTGTTTCAAAGAGATTTGGGTTCAGCAATAGTTTACTTTTTAATTAGTTTAGGAATGTTTTTTATTGCTGGAGCACCGATGATGTATTTTTTAAGTTTAATCCCAGTAACTTTAATAGGACTGATTATTTTTATCTTATCTTCTCCATATCGTAAAAAAAGGGTGCTAGCTTTTTTGGACCCATTTGCTGATCCAGAGGGATATTCCTATCATATCTCTCAAATATTAATTGCTTTAGGGTCTGGGGGATTGTTTGGTTTAGGGCTTGGGCAATCTAAGCAAAAATTTGAATATATTCCAGAGGTCACAACAGATTCTATATTTGCCATTGTCGGAGAGGAGCTGGGGTTTATTGGAGCAATAATATTAATTAGTTTACTTGTATTTTTAATACACCGAGGTTTTAAGATTTATGCAAATTGCAAAGACCGGTTTGGAGCACTAATTGCCTTTGGTTTAACTTTTTGGCTGGGGATTCAGACAGTGGTTAATTTAGCAGCAATGGTTTCCTTAATTCCTCTTACCGGTGTGCCATTACCATTTGTTTCCTACGGCGGTTCAGCTTTACTTGTGAATCTAACCTCAATTGGGATATTACTCAACATCTCCAAAAATTCTTAAAAACGAAATTAACCTGTGCTTGCGGATCGGGTACTACCTTTGAGACAATAGTAGGCAAGATGAAGGCATTAGTCACTGGTTCGCATTTTACACCGGCGCAGGCGGTTATTAAGGAATTAAAAAAGTTTAAGGATATTGATATTGTTTATATCGGCCGGAAAACAACTATTGAAGGGGATAAGACTCCTTCAGTTGAATCAAAAGTTTTGCCCACTCTTGGAGTGAAATATTTGACTATTACTGCAGGAAGACTGCAGCGATCTTTTACACCCTATACATTTCTTTCACTTTTAAAAATTCCAGTAGGCTTTGTTCAGTCATTTGCAATTTTGTTAAACGAAAAGCCAGATGTTGTTATTTCCTTTGGCGGTTATGTGGCTGTACCGACTGTCTTCTCTGCATGGCTACTAAATATCCCAGTAATTATCCATGAACAGACATTAGTTACAGGTTTAGCTAATACTATTTCCAGCTTTTTTGCAGATAAGATTGCAGTATCTTTCAAGGATGCGGTTTTGTTTGATAAACGAAAACAAGTTGTAACAGGAAACCCGATGAGAGAAGAGTTAGTTAATTTTGCAGAAGAGGGGTTAGAGGAGTTTATCAAAATAGCCAAAAAAGCAAAAAGTGAGAAATTGCCTTTGATTTTAGTTACTGGCGGAAACCAGGGCTCGCATCTTTTAAATCAAACAATTGGGGAAATATTAGATGAATTAACGGAAATTAGTTTTGTTATTCATCAAACAGGCGATTCTAAGTATAAGGATTTTGAATACTTGAAGGAAAACCAAATTAAAAATCCAGAAAGGTATTTGGTTAAAAAATGGATCGATGCAAAAGATGTAGGGTATATCTTTAAAAATATTGATTTAGCAGTTTCAAGGGCTGGAATTAATACTTTGCAGGAACTGAGTTATTTTGGAATTCCTACATTGCTTGTGCCTATTCCGTACTTATATAAAAATGAGCAGGAAGTTAATGCTAAATTTTTTAAAGAACTTGGTCTTGCTAAAGTTATAAAGCAAAGTGAACTAGATGGACAAAAACTGCTAGAGACAATAAAAGAAGCTTTCAGCAAATTGACGGAATTAAAAGAAAGAGCTAAAAGATCAAAAGAGGTCGTGATTTTGGATGCTGCTAAAAGACTCACTCAAGAGATATTAATACTTGCCGAGAAAAAAGAATGATTTTTAGAAAGAAAAGGAAAGTTCTAAGAAAAAGAACAAGGTTTTCTCTTAACTCTAAGAAAGTAATTATTCTTCTTAGTGTAGTGCTTTTGATTTTTTTTGGTTTTATATTTTTGAAAGTTACGAAGATCTCTAGAATTGAGGTGGTTGCAAACAATGCGCCTTGTATAGATACAAAATATATTAGAGGTAGCAGTCTGATTTTAGGAAAGAACACTTTTAAGTTAAAAGAAGATGAAGTTATTAGTGAGTTAAGAAAAAAGTATTTCTGTATAAAAGATATTAGGCTTAAAAAAGATAGCTTAAGTAGTATAAAACTAGAGATTTTTGGTAGAAATCCTGCTCTTATTTTAAATCTAATTCCAGAGGAGAAATTAGATTTAGAGGTTGTGCAAGCCACTGCTTCTGCTCTGATAAAGCAACAGCCAAATTTTGATGTAATTGATTCGAGTATAAGCGGACAGCTGATAGTAGATAAAGACGGTTTCGTCTATGATAAAGATAAAGTAGTTGATTCACCACTAACTATTTATGGATTTTTCGGAAGTGTAGATATTGGCAAGAGTATTGATAAGAGGGTTGTAGAAAATACCCTTGAGGTTTCAAATAAGCTTAAAGAGTGGAATATTGAGTCGGATAAGTTTAAAATTGTTTTAGAAAAGTACTTATTATTAAAAGTCTTATTGCCAGAGTCTGAGGATTCCAGACGTGTACAAATTGTCTTCAATTTAAAGGAGGATATACTACGGCAACTCGCCTCTTTACAACTAATCTTGCAAAAGACTAGAATAGATTTAAAGAAAGTCGAATCAGTAGATTTACGATTTGAAAAACCCGTAGTGATATACTCGAATCAGAAAAATGGCAAAGGATAAAGTAATTTGTGGTATTGACGTCGGTTCTTCAAAAATTGCAACTGTCATAGCGACCGTCGGAGAAGATGAAAGAATAAACCTAATAGGGGTGGCTGCTGCCAACTCCAGAGGGGTTAAAAAAGGGCAAGTTGTAGATATTGAAGAAGCTGTTACAGCCATCACTGAAAGCATTGAAGGTGCCGAAAGAATGGCTGGTTATTCTATCTCTTCAGCATATATTTCCATGGGTGGCCCCCAAATAGAGAGTGTTAACTCTCACGCTGTTGTAGCTGTTGCCCAACCAGAAGGTGAGATTAAAGAAAGCGATATTCTAAGGGTAAATGATGCTGCTAAAGCTATCGCACTACCTTCTTCGCGCGAAATTCTCCATGTTGTTCCCCGAACCTTTACTGTTGATGGCCAAGATGGTATTCGCGATCCAATCGGTATGACCGGAATCCGGCTTGAAACAGATACCCATATAGTAACAGGTTCCTCAACTGCAATGAGGAACTTAGCAAAATGTGTAAATACTGTTGGTATTGATGTAAATGAACTGGTTTTCTCTGGAATAGCGTCAGCCCAAGCTGTACTGACTGAAACAGAAAAAGAGCTGGGAGTTGTGTTGATTGATATTGGAGGGGAAACTACTGATTTGGTAATTTTTGTTGATGGGGCAATTGCTTACTCAAGTGTTATCCCTCTAGGAGCCCGGCATGTGACGTCTGATATTGCAGTTGGATTGCGTATCTCACTTGAATCGGCCGAAAAGATAAAGCAATGGTTAGGCAGGCCTATTAAAGTGCCTGTAACTCCTGAAAGTTTGAAAGAAAAAGATACTAAAAAAGAAGAAGCAGTAGATCTTAAAGCATTGGGTATTTCTGAGGATATTCCAAAGATCTCTCGAAAGGCTGTGGCAGATAGTATTATCAGGCCTCGTTTGCAGGAGATCTTTAAGTTTGTAGGAAAGGAGATTAAAAAGAGTGGATTTGGAGCCCAAGTTCCTTCTGGATTAGTTATCGCTGGAGGTGGAGTATTGACTGTTGGGGTATTGGATCAGGCTAAATATGTTTTGGGTTTTCCTGCCCGTCTTGGAAAAGCAGAAGGGTTTATAGGTTTAACAGATGAGCTTGATTCTCCAGCCTTTTCAACTGTAGCAGGATTAGTCCTTTATGGGTCACGGGATTCAAAAGCAGGTACGGATTTAAGTTTGCCCGTTTTGGCTAAAGGTTTTCCAATTAAAGCTGTAACACAGAAGCTCTCTGATTTGATCAAATCATTTCTGCCCTAAAACCCTCTCGACAAGGGATTAGTTTGTTGTTACAATCTGCCAAAGAAATATTATGCTGATCAAACCTGATATTCAAAGAATAGCAAAGATTAAAGTTGTAGGTTTAGGTGGCGGTGGGTCTAATGCATTAAACTCCATGATCTCTCTTCAGCAGATCCAAGGTGTTGAATTCGTTTGTATCAATACAGATGCTCAAGCTCTAATGCCAAACCAATCTCCAACAAAAGTTCAAATCGGTGAAAATTTAACACGGGGTTTGGGTTCTGGTGGTGATCCTGAAGTCGGCCGTATGGCTGCTGAGGAGTCCACCCAAAAACTTCAAGATGTTATGCAGGATGCTGACATGGTGTTTTTGACTGCTGGTATGGGTGGAGGGACTGGAACGGGTTCTATTCCAATTGCAGCTAGTATTGCGAAACAATCTGGGGCGCTAACTGTTGCGGTTGTTACCAAGCCATTTGCTTTTGAAGGAAGTAGAAGGATGGTTCAGGCAGAAGAAGGGGTTGAAAAATTAAAAGATAAAGTTGATGCACTAATTGTTATCCCAAATCAAAGACTCCTTGAGGTTGTAGATAAAAATATGACTTTGCAGGAAGCTTTTAAGATGGCAGATTCTGTTTTAGGCCAGGGCGTTCAAGGTATTTCTGATTTGATTACTATGCCAGGATTAATTAATGTCGACTTTGCAGATGTTAAATCTATTATGAGTAGTGCAGGTTCAGCTTTGATGGGAATAGGACAAGCTAGTGGAGAAAATAGAGCAGTAACTGCTGCAAGAATGGCCGTTGCATCTCCATTGCTTGAGGTTTCAATTGAAGGCGCTAAGGGAGTTTTGTTTAACATCGTCGGCGGTCCAGATATGAGTATGACTGAGGTTAGTGAAGCTGCAGCAATCATCTCTCAAGCTGCAGAGGCTGATGCTAATATTATCTTTGGAGCGACCATCAAGGATGATATGGTAGATACCATCAAGATCTCTGTTATTGCAACAGGTTTTGATGAATCCAGAGGTAGATTTAGAGAGTATGCAGGTTTGGGGACAAGTGCTCCAGCGCCTTCATATCAACCTCCACAACAATCTTCGTACAACCCACCCCCTCAAAGCTACAATGGTTTTTCTAATTTAGCTAACTCTGCAAGAAGGCAAGAAGAACAGAGGCAGACTTCTCACCAAGAAGAGAGACGGGAAGATCCGCATGAGCATAAAAAAGATTTTGATCCTGAAGAAGATGACGATGATCTCGAAATCCCCGCATTTCTAAGACAGAATAGATAGAAAAAAATGTTTAAGTTTTGTCCAAATTGCGCTACAGAAATCAAAGAAAAAATTAATCCTAAAGGTTTTGATGATATTCTGGGAGTTCAATGGGTTCCAATAAAAAAGGATAGCAATTTCGCTTTTCCTGGATTGATGTATCCAGCAGTTGATGCATTAAGATAGCTTGTAATTGGACAGGTATAGTTTTACAAGTACAAAAAACTCCTCACGAGGCTAAGAATCTAGGAATAAATCAGCGATTGGTGTTATATCGTTCGTTTGCTCTACAAAATTCTGATAAGACAATTGGGGATTATTTTTAGAAAAGAATGATAAAATTTCATCTGTACTAACCCACTTAGTTTGTTTTTGACCTAAATATTCTGGGTAAGAAGAAGGTTGAGAAAACCAAGCACGAAAGGGGTCGCCTTTCGTGCGTAATCTTTTGCCAATGGTTGGATTTCTGTGGATATAAGCTGTAAGGTAAAGAAGTTGCATTTCGTTTTCTACTAATACTGCTTTATAAACATCTTGATACAAACGACCTATTCTTTTGTACTTTTTATTAAAGTACATAGTGTATCTTGTACAGATTGAGTTCATAAACTTATCAATAGACCCACTGTTTCTTTGCTTTACCAATAAATGAAAGTGGTTTGGCATTAAACAATAACAAAGCATAAATATCTCACCATGAAAATTATTCATCCTTAAAAGCTTGAGAATTTGCCCCTTTTCTTTATAAGAAATTAAGGGATTTGAAAGTTTAGCGCGTAATTCTTCTTCGTTTTTTGGTAATAAGTATTGTTTTAAATATGACAAAAATACCGAATAATCTTGTTCATCAAGGAAAATGGGACGTTTTTCAACACCTCGATTATAAAGATGGTAATATCCATCTTCGGAGTAAACTTTAACTATATTTTTTGATGGCATCTGTATTACTAATAAAGTATATAAGAAAAAATGTCAATAACTTAGGCACGAAAGGCGACCCCTTTCGAGGCTATTATTTTTGTTCCAGTTAAGATTTTTATTTTGATATACTTAGCCTATGAATAAATACATCTTCAAACCATATCATGAAATTTTCCCAAAGTTATTTGAGCAAGAAAAGTTGAGATTGTCAAAATATTTAACAGGGGAGTATATGATAGAACATATAGGTAGTACAGCAGTTCCTGGCTTAGGCGGTAAAGGTATTATAGATATCATGATTTCAGTATCTAAAGATAAAATGAGAGATTATTCAAGGGAGTTGGAAAAAGTAGGTTATGAGTTTGTTGAGAGATCCAGTAATAATCAAAGATTGTTTCATTGGCAGGATTTGCCTGATGATTTAGAAAGAATTAGAAGATATCATGTTCATCTAACTTTTCTAAATAGTAAAGAATGGATGAGAGCTCTAGCTTTTAGAGATTATTTAAGGGTTCATCCAGAAGCAGTCGAAAAATATGCAAGTATAAAAAAACAAGCAGTAGGGGAAAATAAGGTTACTAAGGAAGAATATATGGATAAAAAAGAACCTGTTATCAATGAAATACTGGAAAAAGCTTTAAGCACGAAAGGCGACCCCTTGTGAGGCTAATAACGGTGCGTTTCTTCTTGTTAAGCTGTCAGGGAGTTGTTCTATAGAAGCATAATTATTTAACACTCCACAGGAATTAATATAAGCTGAATGTAATTGCCCGACAATGGCTACACTAGGATTATCTGGTGTTCCCTGGTGGTTAGAAATAAATCTTTTCATTTGTCTATCCCTCTGACTGCGAGTTCTTTGCATAATTAAACGTCCCATCTTATCTGGCGAGGACATTAACTTTTTTATCTCACTTATCTCATTATTTTCTTCACCGCGCTCTAGAATAGAAGCTTGTGCCATCTCAGTAATAGTTAGGTCACAACCTAGTAAAGGAATTCCATATTTTCTACTCAATTCATAAAAGATACGTAAACCATAAGGACGATCAGAATGGCTTGTTAAAAGAGACTTAGCGATTAAATCAAACTCAAAGTCAGGACAAACCCGACCTTCTGCTTTTACTAAAGTGTCTGCATGTGGATCATAATTTAACCCACCAAGGTGTTCCAATATTAGTCTAGATGGTCTTAAGGCCTCTATCAGTTCAGCTTGCTCGTTTTCAAATAAATAATGCCATTCCCCGATTAATACTGTTCCTATTTGATTTCCGTAAAAGCGAATTGGAAAGCCATAAGATCGGTGATAACCTTCTAAATAATCGCGTATTTGATCTTTTTCAACCCTATTGCTCATACCGCTTTATTATAATTTATTTCTGGTTAAATCATATTGTTTTTGCTAAAATTAGCCCATGGCGTTTAAGGCAGTTTCATCACAAGTAAACTTTCCAGAACTAGAAGAAAACACCCTAAAATTCTGGAAAGACAATAATATTTTCGAAAAATCAATAACCTCCCGACCGGAGGACAGAAAATGGACCTTTCTTGATGGTCCTCCGTTTATCACGGGACTCCCTCATTATGGGTCACTGCTTGTTTCTATGCCCAAGGACCTCTTCCCAAGATACTACACAATGATGGGTTACAGAGTTAGGAGAGTGTGGGGTTGGGATGTTCATGGTTTGCCAGCAGAAAACAAAGTTGAAAACAAACTTAATATAAAGCGGAAAAAAGACATAGAGGAAGTTGTGGGTATTAAGAAATTCATAGAAGAATGTAGGGCATATGTTAGTCAAACGTCTGCAGAATGGGAGTGGTACATCGACCACATTGGCAGATGGGTAGATTTCAAAAACGCCTATAAGACTATGGACCTGTCGTACATGGAATCAGTGATGTGGGTTTTTAAACAAATGTATGACAAAGGCTACATCTATAAAGGCCTGAGGGTTTCTCTTTATTGTCCTCATTGTTCAACGCCTATATCTAATTTTGAAGTAGCAATGGATCCTGAGAATTACCAAGTAATTACTGAACCAGCTGTTACTTACAAATATAAGCTAAGAGAAGAAAGAGACACTTATCTTTTAGCATGGTCAACAACTCCTTGGAATAAAATTGCTACTCCAGCTTTGGCCGTTAACCCTGATTTAGCTTATGTTAAGGTTAAACAAGGTGATGAGCACTACATTTTAGGTAAAGAAACACTTAAGGTTCTCAAAAGTGAACCTTACGAAATAGTCGATGAGTTTAAGGGTAAGGATTTAATAGGAAAAGAGTTCGAACCTCACTATCATTACTATCCAATTGAAAGAGGAAAGAAGGCCTTTGAAGTGGTTGGCGGTGATTTTGTTACAGCTGAAGAAGGGACAGGGATAGTTACGATAGCAGCTTATGGTGAGGAAGATTTGAATTTAATGCAAAAAGAAAACATCCAGATCGTGCTGCATGTTGATGAGGAAGGAAGATTAAAAGATGATGTGCCTAGCTGGGGTGGAATGTATTATTTGGATGTTAATGAAAAAGTTAACGAGGATTTAAAAAGCAGAGGATTAATTTACAAAATTGAGGACTACTCACATTCAGTCGCTCATTGCTGGAGATGTCATACTCAGCTGTTTTATGCTCCTCAAGATGCCTGGTATGTTGATGTCCAAAAATTAAAACCCGAATTAAAGAAAAATAATGAAGTAATAAATTGGTTCCCGAAGCATTTTAAGTATGGGCGTTTCTTAAAGAGTATGGAGGCTG
>CAZLKE010000002.1:33953-47141 GCA_964560075.1 uncultured Gammaproteobacteria bacterium
AGATACTGGGGTTCTCCTGTTCCTGTTTGGGAATGTGAATGTGGAGAAAGAATTGTTCCGGGTTCAATTAAAGAACTAGAAGATTTAAGTGGTCAAAAAGTTACTGATCTTCATAAACCTGAGATTGATGAGATAAAAACAAAATGTCCAAAATGTGACAAGTTTGCATCAAGAGTACCTGAAGTTTTAGATAGCTGGATTGAGGCTGGATCGGCTTCGTTTGCTGAAAGACACTTTCCGTTTGATAAAAAGCTCAGATTAGAAGACTTTTTCCCGCCTGATTTCATTGTGGAATATACTGGTCAAATTAGAGCTTGGTTTTATGTTGTACATGTAATCGCAACTGCACTTTTTGATAGCCCAGGATTTAAAAACGTTGTAGTTACTGGGGTAGTGCTGGGTACTGATGGTAGAAAAATGAGTAAAAACTACGGTAACTATCCTGATCCCAAAGGGCTTATGCAAACATATGGAGGGGATGCGTTGAGGATTTATTTGATGGGTTCACCTGTTATGAGGGGTGAGGATATAAGTTTTTCAAATGAAGGTGTGCCAGAGGTAATCAGAGGGTTTATGCTCATTTTGTGGAATTCATATAAGTTCTTTATAGATTATGCTAATCTCTTTGAGTGGGACTGTAAAAAACACGGTAATGTCAAAAAAGAACAATTAACTGTTTTAGACAGGTGGATTTTAGCCCGCTTAACAGAGCTTACCTTGAATTTGCATCAAGCATTTAAGACTTTTGATACACCATTACTTTCAAAAATTCTGAAGGATTTTGTAGTTAACGATCTTTCGACTTGGTATATAAGAAGAATTAGAGATAGGGTAAGCGGGGAGGATGAAAGCGATCGAAATGTTTGCTTGTCGGTTTTATTTGGAGTGCTTGTAACTTATTCTAAACTGCTGGCCCCTCTTGCTCCTTTTATTGCCGAGGAGCTCTACAAGAACTTAACTGATGAAGAGTCGGTTCATTTAGCTGATTACCCGTTGGGTGATAAGAGCTTGTTGGATCTGCAATTAATGGCTGATATGGTGTTAGTTCGAAAGATAGTTGAGCAAGGATGCAAACATCAAACTTCGACAGCCTCTTTCTAAGGTAGTTTATTCTTCAGAACATAAATTAAGTGAGGATTTGGAAGAAATCACTGCCCAGGAACTGAATGTTAAATCAGTTGAGTTTGGTGGAGAAACTAAAGATGTGGAAGTTACCCTTGACACTACTATTACCCCACAGCTTCAAGAAGAAGGAGAAGCGAGAGAATTGATGCGAAAGGTTCAACAGCTTCGAAAAGACGCAGGACTCACTTTGTCTGATAAAACCAAGATTAAAGCCCCAAGCTGGCCAAAAAGGTACGAAGAGATGATTTTAAGAGGAACTGCCTCTGTTGGAATAAGCAAAGGTCAATCATTAGAGGTTATAAAAGTTAGTTAATTTTCATGATTATTCCAATTTTACTGTTGCTTTCTTTAAGCGTAACAGTTATTTATTCATCTAGTCCTCAACTGGCAGTTTCCCAGGCAATTTTTTCTCTTATAGGCATTGCTTTATTTTTTATTTTGCGTTCGTTTGATTTTCGGATATTCAAATCTTTAAGCATCGGATCGTATCTTATTACTCTGCTTTTATTGATAATAGTTTTTATTTTAGGATTTGAAAGCCGGGGATCAACAAGATGGATAGATTTAGGTTTTTTCAATTTTCAGCCTTCTGAGCTTGCAAAACTTGTTTTGATCTTGTGTTTAGCTCATTTTTGGTCTGTGAAGCTTCCAACCTGGAAAAATATTGGATTTAGTTTACTAATTCTTTTACCTTTTACTTTATTGATTTTCAAACAACCAGATCTCGGTACAGCGCTAACAGTAACTTTTATTTGGGTGACAATGTTGATCGCTGCAAATATTTCTTGGAAAAAAGTCTTTATTCTAGGTTTTTTGGGAACCATAATTTTGCCATTAGTATGGATATTTTTAAGAGATTATCAAAAACAGCGAATCTATAGCTTCTTATCTCCATCCAGCGATCCACTAGGTATTGGGTATAACGTTATCCAATCTGTAATCGCTGTTGGTTCCGGACAGTTCTTTGGTCGGGGGATTGGGCAGGGTACTCAATCAAGGTTGCAGTTTTTACCTGAATTTAGAACAGACTTTATCTTTGCTTTTATTGCTGAAGAGTTAGGGTTCTTAGGATCAGTGATAGTTATTTTGCTTTATGCAACAATCTTAATTCTTCTTATAAGACTTATGAATAGGTCTGGAAATCGATTTGGTGAATTAATTGTTGCCGGAATTATTGGTATGATGCTTTTCCAAGTGACAGTTAATATAGGTATGAATATTGGTATCATGCCAGTGACTGGTATTACCCTACCTCTACTTTCATATGGTGGAAGCTCTGTGATTGTAACTTTAATGTCGTTTGGAATCGCAGACTCTATAAGGAGATTTGGGTTGAAGAAAAAGAGTATTGAAGTCTTTGGATTGCAGTAGTCTGTTATAAATGATCTATCTTGTCTTGCTATATCTTATGGGCTATTATCAGAAGTATGACTGATGATGAATTAAATAAATTTAGAGCTATTGTGAAAGAAGAGATTGTTTCTAGCGAGCGGAGAATTAGGGTTGATGTTAAAGAAGAAATAGTAGGTAGTGAACAAAGATTTAGAACAACCCTAAAAGACGAACTGATTTTAAGCGAGAAGAGAATATTAAATGAAATAGGAGAATTTGTAGAATCTCAATTATTACCCATTATTGATGATAAAGCAGACAAGAGCGATATTGATAGAATTGAAAGAAAATTGGACCGTTTTGGAGATAAGATAACTGACCATGATAAAAGATTATCTGATATTGAATCTTTGCCTTCAATTGCCCACGAGTTAAGGCGTAAAAAGAAATGAAGGAACGGCATAAATGATTTTTTCTCCATAGGATTGACACAGGAAGCTATTAAGGTTAAAATTTGATGCTATGAGTTGGAAATTTGCAGTTGTTGAAATTTCTGGAAGACAATATAAGCTTGAACCAGGAAAAAGTCTAGTAGTGGATTTTTTGGGTGATGTTAAAACTTTAAAGGCTGATAAGGTTTTAATGCTTGCTGATGATAAGGGTATTAAAGTTGGAACTCCTTATCTTAAAGAAACATTAGATCTTGAAGTTGAAGGCAGTGGCCGGGAGAAAAAGATTAGGGTTGCAACCTATAAACCTAAAGCAAATTACAGAAGAGTGATTGGTTCAAGGAGAAAAGTTTCAAAAGTGAAGTTTGTGAAAAAAGATTGACAGATCTTTTCACAAAAGGTATGCTTAAATAATAACAAACCTAAAAAGGAGGTTATAAAAAATGGCAAGTAAAAAAGGTACAGGTGCAGTAGCTGGAAATAAAGATTCTATTTCAAAAAGACTAGGTGTTAAAAAATATGCCGGTGAAGTTGTAAAAGTCGGTAACATCATTGTCCGCCAAAAAGGTAATAGAATTTATCCAGGTAACGGTACTAAACAAGGTAATGATTTTACAATTTATGCAGTTTTAGAGGGTAAAGTTCAATTTAAAAGACATCTTGGTAAAAAACAAGTAACCGTCATAAATGGATAATCAAGACGAGAGAATTTTTGAATTAGAAATAGATTTCTTGCAATCTAATCCGCTGCAACCTCGAGGATTAATTACTCCTGAATCACTGGCAGAACTTTCAGAATCTATCCGGGAGCATGGTATTTTAGAGCCTATTGTTGTTGCCCGAACCCCGGCTGGTTTCCAAATAATCGCAGGTGAGAGGCGTTGGAGAGCTTCAAGACTGGCTGGATTGAAGAAGGTTCCAGTAATTATCCGGGAAACTACCCCGCAGGGAATGTTGGAGATGGCGATTGTTGAGAACGTTCAACGTATCGACCTAAACCCATTAGAGCGTGCCCAAGCATATAAAAGATTAATGGATGAGTTTGGTCTAATAAATTCTGAAATCGCGCAAAGAGTTTCTAAAAGCCCTTCATATATCTCTAATACGATTAGATTGTTAACTTTGCCGGATGCTCTCAAAGATGCAGTAATGTCTGGACAAACTACAGAAGGACACGTCCGGGCATTGTGTGCATTAGAAGATCCGCATTTAATTATTGAGGGATACAAGGAAGTATTAAGAAAAAGCTTGTCTGTTCGTGGCACAGAAGAGTTAGTTAGAAGAATGAGGTCTAAACATGGTGTGGCGCCTAAAGCTATAGCTAGCCCTCAGTTGATGCATATTATTTCTGAGGATGTTGACAGGATTCAAGAGGGGTTAACCCACGTTTTGGCAAACGGCAGCAATAAGGCTACAAAGGTTAAGTATATCTTAACAGGCGCTCAAGCAAAGTTAGAGATTAAATTGGACGGCCAACCTGAACAAACTGCAGAAAAGATTCAGAAGATCTATCAAGCTATAACTTCTTACTTTAATTCTGATATTAATTAAATCAACCCAATAGACTGTTGAGGCCAGTAGCGTAAGAAGACTTTACCGATTACGTCTGACTTTGGAACAAATCCCCATTCCCTTGAATCTGAGGAAGCTGTTCTGTTGTCACCTAATACTAAAAAACTATCGTTTGGCACAATTACTTCCCGTCCTTCTTGCATAAAGCTGCCGGGAGGGGTAAGCAAGGCTTTATCTAAGTAAGATTCTTGAAGCATTTGGCCATTAATAAAAACACGGCCGTTTTGAATTTTTACTCTTTCTCCAGAAAGACCGATTATTCTTTTAATAAAGTCTTCAGAGTTGTGTTTTGGATTTCTTAAAACAATAATATCACCCCTTTGGGGCTCAGAGAATCTATAAAGAAGCTTGTTGGTGATAATGTAGTCGTTATTGTGAAAGTTTGGAAACATGGAAATTCCAGAGACTTTGTGCGGTTGGGCAATAAATAAATAGACAATAATACCGATAACCAAACAAACTGCTAAAGTTTGGATAAACTCGGCTAAGTATTCTTTAATACTTGATTTGGTTTCATAAACTTCTTGATCCATAAAAGATATTATTGCAGATTGCCGAGGAATTTAAAAGTTGTTAAACTAAAATTGTAAGCTTATGAGTAGAGTATTACAGAACACTTCATTTCTACTGTCAGCACAAGTTATTACTAAAGTAATCTCATTTTTCTATACTTTATTTCTTGCAAAGTCGCTCGGCGTTGAGACTTTTGGTTTATATACTGTAGCTCTGTCCTATTTTTCCTTAATCTCCGCTGTTTCTGAATTTGGTATTAACAGGTATTTAACTCGGGAGGTGGCTTTAAACAGGCACTTGTCTTCACTTCTTTGTGGTGTTTTACTTTTTAGATTGACTTTTGTTTCCGTTGTTTTTGCTATCTTCGCTGTTGCTTTAAGCCTCTTAGATTCTAATGCTAGCAGGGTATCTCTTTCTGTTTTAGCAGTTTCTGCTGTTTTACCCCAAGCAATTGCTTTTACTTTGGATAGTATTTATGTTGGTTTACAAAAAATTAAAGTCTCTAGTATTGGACTTCTGAGCCTCAATATTTCCACCACTATAATTGGTATCTGGTTGATAAGTGCCGGCAATAACGTTTTGGGTGCGGTTGCAACATTGATTCTTGGACAAATAATTTATGTACTAACATTGCTTTTGTTTAATTTAAAGAATGGATGGGGGCAACTTAAGAATAGCATTCACCGTGAAAGAGCATTAACAAAAGCGCATATGTTAAAAATTACCAAAGGGTCTCTGCCGTATGGGATTTTAGGTATTTTAGGGCTTGTTTACTTTAAAATTGACAGCTTAATGTTGGGATATATGAAAGGATCATTTGAAGTGGGGTTATATGGTGCAGCATACAGGTTTTTGGAAGCTATTGTATTTGTTCCGTCCTCTGTGGCAACAGTCCTTTTTCCGGTTCTTGCCAAACTACATCAGTCTGATCCGCCAGCTGGCGGAGAAGTAGGAAGACTTTACCGCAAAAGCTTAAAAGCTCTGTTTGGAGTTTCAATATTAATTCTAATAGGTTATATCTTTATTTTGCCGATTTTAATTTTATCTTTTCTTCCTCAGTTTGCTGCATCCATCCCAGCTCTTAGACTGCTTAGTTTAACTATTCCTTTTATGTTTGTTCATGTACCAGGAGCGATGGTTTTACTATCAACAGATAAATACTTAAAGCCGGTAATTTTCTTGTCTGTTTTTACTGTATTATTTAATGTTATTGGGAACTTAATATTTATTCCTCAGTTTGGTTTAATGGGAGCATCATACATGACAGTTGTTTCAGAGATACTTTCTTTCTTAGTATTCTTTACTTTCCTACAGTTTAAAGTTCTGCGATAATTCCCATAAAGATATGAGAGTATCAGTTGTAATTCCAAATTGGAACGGTAAAGAGTTTCTGAAAGCTTGTTTGAAAAGCTTAGAAAGTCAAACATTTAAAAACTTTGAAGTTATTATTGTTGATAATGGTTCTACAGATAGATCGGCGCAGTACATTAAAAAATACTTTCCAAAATTTAAAGTTATTAAATTGCCAAAAAACATTGGGTTTTCGCCTGCTGTGAATATTGGTATTAAAGACTCTCAAGGTGAATATATTGTTTTATTAAATAATGACACAAAGGTTGATAAAGATTGTTTGAAACAATTAGTGAAATGTGCTGATGTTTATCCAGAGGTAGGAATGGTTGCTGCCAAAATGCTTCAATTTTATAATCCCGATTTAATTGATTCTGCCGGGGACTTTGTAGATGCTGTGGGGCACGCCAGTAATATTGGATATGGTGAGAAAGACGGAGAAAAATTTAACGAGAGTAAAGAGATTTTTTTAGTGACAGGGGGAGGAGCATTAATAAAAAGAAAGGTATTTGAAAAAGTCGGGTTGCTTGATGATGAGTACTTTGCCTATTTTGAAGATGTTGATTTTTGCTTAAGGGCTCAGATGCAGGGATTTAAAGCCTGGTTTGAGCCAATGGCGATTATTTCCCATATCCATAAAGCAACTTCTTCTAGAAATAAATCTTTTACAGAATATTTGCAATTTAGAAACATGACGATAAATATTATCAAAAATTTTCCGAATGAATTGTTTATTAAAGATTTTAATCTGATAAAAATACTGTTGGTAAATTTAAACACTACGAGATTCTTGATTTTTAAAGGTTATGGACTGTCTGCATTGAAAGCTGAATGGTATATTTTTAAAAATTTTTTGAGATTATTAAAAAAACGAAAAGAAGTTCAATCAAAATTTGAGGTTCCTAAAGAATATTTTATAAACAATATCCGACCCAAAAAGTTAACATTTTTTAAAATTTTAAAAAAGGGGATTTAAGTTGTGAATCTAATTTGGTTTTTATCAATTGGGACTTTTATTTCTTTAATGTTTGGGGAGTTTGGGCGTTTCCCGTTTGGAGGGGGGACAGTATCAGTGACTGTTTTGGATTTATTACTTTTACTCACTGTTAGTTTTTTAAGTATTTGGCAAATATCTATAAAAAAAGATCTTAAATTTTTTAAATGCTTAAACTTTTTTGTTCCGTTTTTAATTATTGCAATGTTGTCACTAATACTTTCCGGAAATTTAAAAGGAGGATTATATCTAATCAGATTTTCTATTTATACTTTATCTTTTTGGATTGGATATTCAGTAATCTTTTCAAAAGTATCATCGCTTATCAATATAAATAAACTAATAAGTATTGTTGGTTTGATACTTAGTATTTTAGGGTTACTGCAGTTAATAGTTTATCCTAATCTGGATTCTTTAACTTCTTTTGGCTATGATCCTCATCAGGGGAGACTCGTTTCAACTTGGCTTGACCCAAATTTTCTAGGTGCTTTCTTAAATATTTCCTTGATTTTAACTATCTACTTGTGGACTCATAAAAAAGAGAAGACTTGGGGATTAATTGGTTTTGTAATTCTACTTTCAATAATACTTACCTTTTCCAGGTCTGCGTATTTGTTTTTATTAGTAACTTTATTTATATGGGGGTATTTTAAGTTTAGAAAATTATTAAGTCTAGCTTTAGTAGTTATCCTGCTAAGTTATTTAATTTCTCCAAGGTTTGCAGAGAGAATTAATGGTGCGGTTAATATTGATAAATCAGCCAGAGAGAGATTTGTTTCTTGGAAATCGGGTGTTGTTATATTTCAACAAAAACCACTTCTTGGAGTAGGCTTTAATAATTTGAGATATGCTTATAAAAACAATAACTTAATCAAAACTTATTCAGAAGATGGAGGTCATTCTGGAGCTGGTGTTGATTCTAGCTTAATTTTTGTTTTAGCAACGACTGGAGTTTTAGGTTTTCTGGGATATATGTATTTTTGGTATAAAGTTTTGCAGGATCACTTTAATTTAAGTTCCTTATCGCTTTCAGTTTTGAGTATTTTTTTAGGTCTACTAATAAATAGTCAGTTTATTAACAGTTTATTTTTTCCGCCGCTAATGTTTACATTATTTTTCTGGCTTGGGGCTGTAAAAGCGTTTAAGGATTTTCAGGACTAGAAGAGTTAGGTTTGAAAATTACTTTTAATTTTATTTCTGTAGCATTGCCTACGTTGTTTGTTGCATTGATTAGAATTTCATTTTCTCCATCATTTAGAGATTGAACAGAAGAGAATTTTCCATCGCTGTTTACTATTGAGATTGTACCGTTGATAGTTACTATATTTCCTGGGTTGGTGGTTCCAGAAACTTTCACCTTTTTGTCATCTCCCTGGATCTCTTGGCCATTACTTGGCTCAGAGACTTCTAATTTTGGTTTCTCGTCACTATAAATTATTCTTATTGGCTTGGAGTTGAAACTTGCCACTCCTTTATCGTCTATTGTTTTTCCATAGATATAATTTTCTCCAATTGATAAGGTCATGGTTGTGGTTTGAAACTTTCCGTCTCCATCGCTGTTTACTGTTCCCTGAGAAGTACTGTTTAGGAAAATTTCAACCTTAGAATTAGGTCTGGAAAAACCATTTACAGAAATTGTTGCTGAATTTGTGGATTCAAAAGGAATATTAAAAACAGGTGGGGCGAGTTTAACGTCTTCTGCTGCTGATTTTTGTTTTTCGATTGGCTTTTGGTTAATAACAGAAAGTCCTCCAATAAGCATTGGCAGTAGCCAGACAAAGAAGACATAAACAAATAAAGCTGCACCAACGAGTGAAAAAATTAGTTTTCTTTTGTGTTTACTTTCTTGCCTTCGAATAGATCGAGGTTTGTATGCTCTTCGCATAATGCTATTTTAACTCTTTTGAGGTTGTTTGTTAATCTATGAGCCAACGGTGGGATTCGGACCCACGATCTCTGCTTTACGAAAGCATTGCTCTACCCCTGAGCTACGTTGGCATATGGCGGGCATTTTCCTCTAAGCTACACTGGCTAATCTCTGGTATTTTACCTGAATTTGGGGAGGATTTGAACAAGTTAGACTACTTTTTGTCTGTACAGTCTCCAAGCTTGTTGTTCTATATAGTGAGATCCGACCATTGATAATGTTTGTTTGGCTGAAGACATAGCGTCTGCAACAGTTGATTCTGCAGATTCTTTTCCTCTAGTAATCACCTCTATTAATCTAGCTGCAAATCTTATTTGTCCTATATCTCCGCCACATCCTCTTGGAATATTGTACATATCTCCGCCTTCACCAACTATACTGGCTGCTCCAATTGCCATGAACCTTCTTAAATGTTCAACTGGCGATAGAGAGCGTCCTAGAGAGAATCGTGTCGTACCTAATGCATTGCCTTCTGGGCGTAACGACATTGTGATGCCAGTAGCGCCATTGTTTTCAGCGAGGGTGGCGTGTCGCGCTTCATGTTCTGCCGTTTCAAATTCCTCACGCTCTTCTCTTATTTTTCGATGATCTGATAATACTTCAAGGGTGATATGGCCAAATCTGTATCCTTTTTCAGCCCATGTTTGATCCTCAAGTGGAAGTGCTTGAAGAGCTTTTTGTGCTTTTTCCCTCTCCATAGCACCCAGATTATATCTTTTTAGGCAAAAAAAGTCGAGGCTAGCAGGCAAAAAGCATGTAGTGTATCATAGTTTAAGTGAAAAAGTTTTTTGTTATTATTATCTTCTCTTTAATTTTTTTCGTAGAGCCAGTACTTGCTCAAACTAACCTAAACACTGCTGGAAGTTCTGCAGAAAGATTGAGACTTCCTAATGCCAGTCCGAGTGTCGGTACCAGTTTTGGAATTCAGCAGGAAATTCCTTCGCAACTTGCTTCTCCAGTCCCGGTTGAACCTGAGTCATCTGACAAATCATCTTTTTGGACAGGATTGATAATCGGTGCTGTCGCTGGTGGATTATTAACTGCTCTTCTAATGATGCTCTCGCCGATGAAGAAAACAGAATAGTTTGAATCTATTCAAAAACATATTCCCATCCAGGTTGCCATGCTTTTTTCTTTCGCCAGTCTTCAGCAAAAGCTTGCTCCCAAGTTTTATTTTTAAGAAGTATATCTAAAGCTAGTTGTGGCGCTTTATGTGCAACGACTGCAACATTTTTACCTTCATATTTTTCTTTTAAGAAAGCTAAAAACTCTGCGATTCTTTTCTTCACATCCTCATAGCTTTCACCTTCAGGAAACCTGGTGACTATATTTACTTCCTGCATTGGTTCGACAATTGATGAGGGTTTGCCGTTAAATGTTCCATAGTTGCATTCTCTTAATCTCTTGTCAGGAATTATAGGTGCGTCATTTTCAAAAGCTAACTTGGCAGATTCTACAGCTCTCTTTAGATCTGAACAAAAAATGGCATCAAACTTTTTATCTTTTACTAGATCTCTAAGAGCGATTGATTGCTTGATTCCTAGATCGGAAAGCTCAACATCAGACCAGCCTGATGAGATTCCTTTTTCATTATCTGTTGTTGTTCCATGAACAAAATACGTAATATTAACTGCCATTTTATTTTTCTTCAGTCTCAACCCTATTTTAGCAGGTTGTTAGTTGGATAACTAGAGGGTTGTCTTTTTTAAATATATCTGAAATACTAATCTGATATGGAAACTGTTAATCCCAATCAATCTCCGGACTCTTCTGAAAATCCTGTTCAAACCCGGACAGTCTTAAATCAAGCAAATAATCAAAGAGGATTCTTTCCCATCATTTTAGGTGTATTAATTCTTTTAATAGTTGTCGGAGCTGGAGTTTATTATCTAGGTATTCAAAACGATAAAACAATCATTAAAAATAAGGATATCCAACCCAAAACTAATATTCAAAATACTGTAACTGGTGCATCTGAAGCTTCTGATATTTCTGTGGTTACAAGGGATCCTCAGATATTTACAATTGATAATTGGAAGGTACATAGGGATGATGAATATGGAATTACAATAAGTTATCCACCTAACTGGAGTGTCAGTTCATATACAAAAAATGAAACCGAAGTTCCCCGCATACTGTTGGTAAATGGTGGTACATCATTGTTTTTTTATCCTTACTCAAATCCGGATGCTGGAGAGTGTCCAGTAAAGGTTATTAAAAAAGAAGATATTAAGGTGGGTGATGAGATTATTTCTTTTGGTTATTACATTACGAGAAATACTACACAGCTATCTGCTTGTGCGGATTTAAACGCATCTAGTCCAGTCGGCAAAAAATTTAGAAATATAAACTTCTTATTGACCTCATATAAAGATGCCGAAGAAGTTGATATGAAGATAGTAAAACAAATTCTTTCCACCTTCAAATCTACTAACTAAATCTCCAATTCAGAGTAAATAAAATTTCTGATCCTAACAAAAAACTCTCAAAAAATTAGGCTCGAACCTGTTTTGAATGGAAACTTTAAGTGTTTAAGCCAAATGAGATAGTAGCAGAATGTTTCCATTCACTTGGATCAGATGTAGCAGGAGTGATAATAAATTCATTTACAACGAATGATGATTGTGGAAGTTGCACTTTTGAAGCTGCTTCTTCTCGTGCAGTCATACTATGGTCTCCATAAAGGAGACTAATATGAGGCATAAAAACATTATTATCCATACCGAATAACTTTTTAGCTTCAAGATTTAGCTGCATTAACTTAGCAGTCGAGTTTACCCTCACAAAAACTGATTGAAAGTAGGTTGTACTGAAAGAGATGGGTCCAAGACTAAGTTCTAACTTATCTATATTAGTTGCCAACTTCCTTGCCTTGCTCTCAATTTCCGACAAGTCTTTGTCAATATTTCCTAAAAGTGTCATGTGAGGTTCAAATGTGGGACCGTTGTAGTCCCTAGCCAATTGGTCAATAATGTTTTTTAACTGGCTGTAAATAGGCTCAGGTGGGATTATCCAAATGCTGTATTGCATAGTGTTTATTGTAACATTTATTAAGGGTATTTATCTCCTACTAACTATTGTAGTATAATCGAGAAGATGAACAAGAAACGTGTTACTGGTAAAGTTTTAGGTGATCTGGAATCCGAGGTAATGGAAATTATCTGGAGTCAAAAAGGTGCAGTTTCAGTCAAAAGTGTAACTGAAATTTTAATCAAAAGACGCCAGATTGCTTATACAACTGTGATGACTATCATGGCAAGACTTGTAAATAAGGGTGTCCTAATAAGGCATATGCGTGGGGCAAGCTACCTGTATAAACCTAAAGTTTCTAAAGAACAATTTGTAGCAAGAGCTGTTCACGGTATTTTTTCCTCAGCTGTTTCTTCTCTAGGGGAGGAAGTGCTTGCTCATTTTATAAAAGAAATTCAAAAAATCAGTCCAAAGAAACGACAGGAACTGTTAAAAATTCTAGGTGAAGATTAGGTATGAGAAGAATTAATATCAGTTTTTATATTTTAGTCCTTTTTGCGTTAACTGTCAGTCTGGTTATCACTACTCTTCTATATAAAGCTTCCCCTCTGTTTACTTCAAAAACCTTATTCTTGTGCCAAAAATTTATTTCCGTAGGAAAGAACTTGTTCACTTCTAACATCATGCTCGAAATTCCCCGCTCGCTTCCCAATACGCTTATCTTGGCAGTTTGGGCGGTTTTAGGAATAGGCCTTTTGTCCTTCCTTACACAACTTATTAAAACTCGCATTTTCTTAAGAAGATTGCTTATCAAAAGGATTAACATCTCTTCAGATTTAGCAAAAATTTTAGAAACTTTAAATCTCACAAAGAAAGTGATTTTAGTCAAGGATAAAAATTTGTTTTCTTTTTGCTGTGGGATTTTTTCCCCTTTCATTGTGGTAAGCACTGGTCTT
>CAZLKE010000003.1:0-17620 GCA_964560075.1 uncultured Gammaproteobacteria bacterium
TCTATTTTTTCTTTAATATCATCAACTGATTTTGGGTCAAAAAGCAAACCTGCACCTTCAACAACTTCAGGCAGAGAAGATACATTTGATACAAGAACTGGTTTGCCACAAGCCATAGCGTCAACAGCAGGAATACCAAAACCTTCATATAACGATGGCAATACAAATGCTGTTGCACCGTTTATTAAATAACTTAATTCTTCATTTGGTATAAACCCAGTGAATATGACCTTTTCTTCAATTCCCAGCTCTTTGGGTTTGTTTAAAGTTTCTTCAAACATCCAACCTTCTTTACCTAAACCTTTTGTCTTACCAACTACTACTAACTTAAAATCCTCAATATCTTTAAAAGCTTCAATTAAGCGTATTAAATTTTTTCTAGGTTGAACAGTTCCTATATAAATCAAATAATTACCATCAATTTTGTATTTTTTCTTAATCTCAGAAATTTTCTTAGAATCATTAATTGGACAAAAGACACCACTGTTATATCCTGGGTATGCAACAGTGACTTCTTTGGTAGTCTTGTTATATGTTTTTAAAATATCATTCTTAGAAAAATTAGAGATAGTTATTATATGTTTTGCGCTCTCTATTGACTGTTTTGTCCAGTTGGTTAATTGGAATAAATCTTTTTTCTTAAACATTTGCGGAAAGTGCAGATATGCCAAATCAAAAATAGTCACAATTTTTTTTACTGGTGAGAAACGTGGACCGTAATGAGTCGGGGAAAACATTAAATCCGGTTTATTTTTAGTTGTATATAAAGCAAGAGGTAAGGCAATTCTTGTCCAGAGTTTATTGGGCTTTAGGATTTTATATTTCCAACCTTCTCGCTCTCTGGGTAGATCTTCTAAAGGTATTGAGGACAAGAGGATAGTATATTCATTTTTACGGTCTAGCTTTTCAATATTTTTAAGGAGCTCAAAAGCGACTTGACCACTTCCAAGTCTTTGCAGCACATTTGCTTCATATCCATCGATCCAAATTTTTTTAGCCATGTTTGCGTTTCAAATATTTTTAACTAATTTACGATATACATCCGCTGTTTCCTTCGCACATTTTTCCCAGGAGAATTTTTGGGCTTGAACAAATCCTTTTTTGAATAACTTCTGCCTTAAGGAATTATCTTCCATTACCTCTTTTAGTTTTTGCTTTATCTCTTCAACATTCAGAGGATCTACATATACAGCACTATCTCCTCCAACTTCAGACATTGATGAAACATTTGATGTAATTACCGGAGTTCCGCAACTCATTGCTTCAAGTATAGGTAAGCCAAATCCTTCATAAAGGGATGGGTATAAAAGCACTTTTGCAGCGCAGTACAATAACGGCATTTCCTCATAAGAGACCCTCGGATTAATTTCTCCACTAATCACTAAATTATAGTCCTTACTTGCCTCCTTTATTCTTTCTAAATTTCTCCGTTCTCCTACTCCGCTAATGCTCAAAACAAAATCATTTGGTAGATTATATTTTTTTCTAAATTCTTCAATCTTTTTTTCCTCTTGTGGCTTAAATATCTCATCTGCTGCTTCATAAATTACAACTATTTTTTCCTCAGCTATTTTAGTTACTTCCAGTAAATCTTTTTTTGTAGCTTCTGAAACTGCGATAACAGCATCTACCTCTTTTTCTACAATCTCCAGCCTTCTTTTATGTACTCCTATTATCTTTGGATGTGACCACTGTGGGTATTTTAAAGGTACGACATCGTGGTAAGTTGTAACTTTTTTTGCTTTGGTTGCTGGCTGAACCCAGTCTGAACTGTGAAATATGTCAATATCACCAATGAAATTTTCAATTGGAAACCTTAATCTATTAAGTAATACTTCAGCTATGGTAGGCGGGATTGGATATTTTTTGACATTGGGTAAACTGCCATTGTATGGCTTTCTCAAAGAGAAGTAAAGATAAGTTAAATCTAAATTGACTTGATCTACAAATTTAGCAGCGAGATTCTTAGTATATGTTGAGACTCCTCCAATAAATGCTGTTTGTGAAATATCAAACCCAACCTTCATTTAAAGATTATTGTACCAAATGAGGAAGATTTAAGAATAAGGAGTTGTAGACATCTTTAGCTGTAAAATTCTCAAAATTTGGTCTCAATTCCTCACTTTGCTGATTCAAATCATATATAAGAAAGCTTCCCTCAGATAAAATAAACTCATTATTCGGACAATCAATTCTGTTTGAATTAGAAGACAAATCACAAAATCCAATTTTATACCCATCCTCTGAGATTTTTCTTTCACTATACAAAAGATAAAATAGCAACAAACTAAAAAATCCCGATTCAGAATCCTGATAAAAGGTTGTTTTATTAATAATTTTACTGTCTACTTTCTCTTTGAGCTTTTTTATTTCTACTGCTGTATCTGCTGCATTTATTACTGAAACATTGCTTAAGCTACTCATGATAAGAATTATCGCCAAGATTCCAAAGCTTAAGATTTTATTGATTTTACCTAAACAATAGATAGTCCATGCAGTAAAAAAAATAAAGAAAGCATGGGTAACAATTAAATATACAGGAAGCCTGGGTCCTTTATAATAACGGATTAAAATCACCTCAATTATAAAAGTTATTCCTATTGTTAATACTGTCTTGTTTATTAATTTTTTCTTTCTCCAAATACTAACAACTACAGCAATTAAAAAAAGAGGGCCTAAAAAATACCCGCTTAGTGGATTCCCTGTAATAACTTCACCCCACATTGTTGGCCAAAAATTAAATATGTCAGTAAGCCACCGGACCGGTATATAAAACTTGTTCTGACCGTATAGTAGATAGTTAATAATACTCTTGGACCAAACCCAATCATTCACAAGTTCAAATAGTAAAAGCTGTAAAAACACTAAGAATGTTCCAAATAGTATTGTTGCTCCAACCAATATTTTCCGTTTGACTACCTCCTGAGAAAAAATTAACAGTAGAAATGGAATTACAATCAATCCTAGTGACTGAAAATGGAAATTTATAGCAAGTCCAACAGATATTCCAAGTAACAATGCAAAAATAAGTTTTTTTGTTTTAATTAGATAGGTTAATGAAAAAAACACTAAAGAAACAGCAAAAGTAATTAAAATAGGATTCAGTACATTAGTTGCATTAATAACTTCACGAAAGCTGAAGGAAGCTACCAAACCAACAATGACTGCAAATTCCAGTCCATAAAGTTTCTTGCCAGCTAAAAATAAAAGAATAACGGACAAAACGGAAATTAACGCAAACCCAATCCAGGGGAAAAGCGGAGTAATTGGCGAAAAAAGTGTAAAAAATATAGTAAAAAGATAATATGCCGGACCAAAGGAAAAAGGTCCTGCTGATGAAGGAGGACCTATTGGCGGGAGGATTCTATTTTCAATAGAATAAAGCGATATTATTACATCCCTTGCCTGATCTTGACTCAGAACCCATCTGTTAGGAAAATTGACAAACCTCCAAAAGGAGGAAATTAACAAAATTAATACTAAACTAAAAAGAAACTTTTTAAGCTTAATCAAAGATAATATTCTAGTTATTGAAATAATCATTGTCTTGCAAATTTATATATTTTTACCCCTTCAGCCACCTGTGTATTTTGAAGTTTCAAATAACTTGTCGGCTCAACAAACTCCCACCTTTTCTCTTCGATCGCTTTCTCCAGTGACGTCGATACTACATATAAGGCATCCAGATTTGAATAACTTAAAATATCTTGAGGTTTTATCTTAGCATCTCTTTGTAAACAAAACCTATAAGAAAGGGCCCTGGCATCTCCACGTAAACTTTCTGTAATGTTATATCCTCCGGTCGGATTATCATCAACTATTACTTTACAAATTTTTTCTATGTTTCTTAAGTTTAGAAACCCCCTTTCAAAATCAGGCTTTTCAAACAAAATCTTTGATGAACTTAAAATAACCGGTATTAAAAACAAAAATGTTAAATACTTAATATTTAACTTCCATAAAATAGTAGTGATGGCAGAGATTAAAATTGGATAAATACTGAATAAATACCTTATCCTAAGAGGCTGCGCTGCTGAAAAATAAATTGTGACAAAAAAAGCAACTATAAACATTGGGTAATATAGAAAATATTTATTGGCCTCTTTGAATTTACTTTTTACTAAACTTAAAACAATTATAAGAACTGTAAAGAATGCCAAAATGTTTAAATCTATCGCAAACACTGTTGGAAAATCGATTTCAGACTTCTTAAGGCCGAAAATAGACCAGAAAATATTCAAAAAGTAATATAACCAATCAATTAAATTTAAACTCAGAGACCCTTCACTTCTCGACATATTAAATAACATGGCACTTGTTAGATAAAAATTATTTTTTATTTCGAAAATAATCGTTGGAAGAGTTCCGATAAATAACCCCGCAGACACACTCAAACTTTTAAGGAAATGTTTTGCTACGAATAACGTAATTAAATAAATAACAATTGGAATAATAACCAAGTAGTGAAGATTAAACATAATACCTGCAACTACTCCTGCAAGAAGATAAAACGATACTTGGTGTTTGATATTTCTACTTATCTTTAATATTAAATACCAAAACAAAACTGAAAACGGAATTATTAGATTGGGGTTCCAAAAAGAACGCGCATGTGTAATTGTTAGCGGAGATAAGCTATAAAGAATGGTTGCAAAAACTCTTTGTTTAAATGTACTTAAAAATTTAAAAGATAATATGTAAAAAAGCGGAATTGATAAGGTAAAGAAAACAGTGTTCGGTAAAACGATCCCAAGAACATCCCATTTAGAAACCAAGAGTCCCAGGATTGCTATATATAAGTACAAGGACCCAAGATAAGCTTCTCTAATTGTATGCTCAGTAAAAGATATCGGAGGACCAGTTAAAGTAATTTCTTTGTCCTGCCAAATTTTAATTGCCTTAAAAGCATCTCTTGCGGTATCCCCTGCAAAAAGATATGTTTCCCTAAGATTAAAGCTATAGGAAAATAATCCAACTAGCAAAGTAGCAATAACAAAAATCAAATCTTTTATTTTCATAAAACTAACCTGGGATCTGCATTTAATAAAGAAGTTAAATGCAAGCTAACAAGTATTATCAAAATTGCAAAAACTAGTTTCCAGACTTTTTCGGGAGCTTTCATTAATACAGTACCTAAAACCAGGGCAAATATTATATGAATCAGTGGATATATAAATAAAGACACAATTAGATTATTCCAAATCATATTAAAATCAAACTTTAAAAGTGCCAATGCTTGATAAGCAGGTAAATCTTGATTAACAAAATTTAGTTGAAAACCTTTAGAAAAACTTAATCCTAGAAACCTTAAATCATCTAAAGCAAAACCTATAAAGTATCTACCGGACATGTATGTTCCTCTTATTCCCTGAATTAAAAAATCTATTCCAAAAACTAATGGCAGTAGCCACAGGTTAATTTTGAATCTTTTTTTAACTAAAAAAACAATTAAAAAAGAAATTATTACAACCATTGCTTGGACTAAAATAAGATATGAGACTTTAGGACCGAAAAAAACCTGCCAACCAAATTGGTAAAAAGATCTAAGTATTAATCCGAAAGCTGCAAATGAAAACAAACTCCCAATAATAAATAGTTTAATATCTTTTTTGATATAAAAAATAATCCCAAACACTAGAAAAATCAAAATAAGCAAAGCTTTTCTTTGAATAAACATCGGAAACCATACAACCTTTTCGTTTGCTCTTTTTAAGGGCATAATTCGATTTAAAAAATCCTCCTTGTCTGCTACAAAATAATCAGAAAAGCTTAATTTTTGGTCATAAGAAACAAAATCATTAAGCTTTTCATTTTTCCTGCTTTGAGTATCCATAATCCAACTGGAGCCTTTATAACTTAAACTCGTACTTTTGGGAAATTCCGGAAATTTGTTGGCAAACTTTTCTGCAAACTCACTCATAGTGACGGCAGAAAGATTAGGGGTGTTTTTTAAAGCTAATAACTGATTATTGTATTCGCTTATAAAACTTATGCTCTCAATTCCTGTCTCTAAACCTACAGTTATTTGACTTAGCTGGTTCTGGCAACTTAAATAAGAAGACGCAATCTCATTAAAATAACTAGTATCTTTACCTTGGCTTACGTAATCATTTGCTTGGAGTGAGTAGTTTGAAAATTCCTTACCGCTGCCGTAAGCTAACAACGGATCCCTTAGTGCCCATTGGACAACAACTACATCTTGTTTATTTTTTATACTACTTGCGGGAGTTAATATATTTGCTTTTGAGGGATAGTAAGGTACACTCCACCATTGTCCCCAAACACCATAATTATCCGTAGTCAATTGGTCTGCAACAATTAAAGCAGCCCTTATGTCGTACTTATCCTTGATATAGTTTAAAGAATACGAATCAATCCACCAAGCTCCCACTGATTTCGGATAATAGTTAAATGTCTGTTTAAATTTTTCAAAAAGAGTATCTATCAATCTTCTTCTCTCGCTTTGTTTATAACCCGACAAAAATACAGCTTTAGGAGAAAACCAAGGTGTAAAAGGCGGATAAATAACTTTAGATTTATTGCTTTGAAGCTCTGAAACCTCCAAAAAAACACCTATTTCTTGACCGTCATTAAATTCCTTTAACCTGTTTTTCAATTCCTCATCTTCCAGTACATCATACTGAACCAACCACGTAGCTTTTAAATTATTCTTGAGGGTGGCTTCATATTGAGAATCAATGGGTTTCAAAGATGAATCAATCCACAAACTTCGCCCTCTAACAGGATTAACTAAAGTGACATATCTATCGCAGCTTTCTTCGTTTTCACCGGCAAGAACCTGAGTATTTAAAAATACCAAACTTAATATCAAGGATAAGCAAATTGTAGATATAGAAATAGGGATTCTATTCATTAAGTCTTTTTTGTACCCGAAGTAGACCAATTTCCCTCTCTTCTATTAAAGTTGTTTTGCCAAGATCTTCTATCCACTTTTTCTCCCACACTGGATATACATTCTTTTCAATTATGACATAAACCAGCTTCGCCATTTCATCTTTTTTATCTGGATAGTAATAGTCATGAAGATATAACCATCCTTCGGGATGCAGAGAAGGAATAGTAAAAGCGATCAATTTATATGGATTTCCATCCGAGTCTGTATTTATAAAGTCAAAAATGCTCCTCTGGTCAGCTAAATTTAAATCATTTTGAACTGTTACAAAAAAGGAACCTTTGTTTCTTAGTAGGTTATTAATACTAAAGACTGCAGAGATTATGAAAAGTATAATCAACACAAAAGAAAGTACCTTTGTTTTTTTATCCTCCCACAAAGTTTTTACAGCAAGTAAAAACAAAGCAATTAACCCTAATATAGAAGCAGTGAAATTTTGATCTAATCCACCTGAAATCCAATAGGTGCTAAAAGACATTAATCCCCAAACGAGTAAAAATACAAGACGTGTCCGTTTCTGTTTCTCTCCTTTAGAATATACAAATACTTTTAACAGCCCAATCAACATCATCAAATAAAAAATAATCTTCGCTGTTAGTGTTGGCATATTGAACAGTGTCCTGTCTAAAACATTAGAAAATTTAAATAAGTACGGACTTAAACTTTTAAATATATCAATAGTCATCTCACTTTTCGGATTATTTAGTATTGAATTAATAGTTATGTTTTGATGACGAAGGTCAAAAAGTATAAGCGGAGAAAAAATGATAGAAACTAACAATGCGCTAACAACAATATTTTTAAGTTTAGGAAAAATAATTATTCTTTTTAAAATTAAAATTATATATATGAAAATAAACTGAAAAATTAAGAGTAGTTCAAAACTACTTGCAAGGGAGGCAAATATTACTGAAAGATATAAAAATTTGTCTGACTTTTCTTGGTGATATTTCCATAACATTAAAAAAGCAAGGGCTGTAAAAGGTATAGCAAGTGTCACATTAGATAACCACCTGGCATAAACAATAACTTCAAAACTAAATGCTACAAGCAACCCCCCTACTATCGCCCATCTCTGGCTTTTTAGAAAGTCTTTAAAGAAGTAATACATAACTACAGCTGTCATAGAGCTAAGAAGAATTAAAAATAGACTAGCAGTTAATGGATTTCCTCCTGATAGGGCATACGGAATCGTCATAAGGTAATAATAAATTGGCCCATGAAACACCCCGTCAATATCAGTTTTCGGACCGACTAAAGTAAATTTTTCCATGATATAAATATCTTTTATAACCAAAGCATCCCTACCTTGTTCATAACCAAAAAATAAATACTCCGGTATTCTGATCCACCTAACTGCAAAAGCAGTAAAAAAAATCAGTAAAATAATCAACAATTCTTTTTTGTTTATTAGTTGTTTAAGGTTTCTTTTCATACCCAGTTATGTACCCTACACCGCTAAAATTATATTTTTCTACTTCAAGTAAATTTAAGCTTTTTATTTTTTGTTCTAATAATCGTTTTGGGTCAGTAATTTCTACTAGATAATCAAACACATAAATTTTTTCATACTTACTTATTTTTTCTTCTAAACCAACTAAGTCTCCTTCAGATTTAACTGGGATATTAATAAATGCAGGCGATGAATTTATTTTTGGTTCATAATAACTAAATGGAGCCAAGCCCGTGTTGCTTTTAACTAAAACTAAACTTTTAGAGTTTGATTTTAGATTAATAAACTCCACAGCACCCTTCCAATCTTCCCGGTGATATATTGGGTTAAAAAGATAAATCGAACTTGCTGTCAATTCAAATAAAACAAGTAGTCCGACAAGTGCTTTTTGAAAATTACCTTTAACCATGTCTAAACCTGCTGCTACTAATAAATAAAAACCTGGCAGTATAAAAATTAATCTAAAGTAAGAAAATACAGGAATAAAAAAAGAAATTAAGAATGCTAAAAAAGGCGGTATTACGAGCCAAGCCCATAACAAATCTGCTTTCTCATCCCATTTTTTAATATTTTTGGTCAAAATTACTAAATACGGAATTGAAAATATAAATAGAATTAAGGAATATATTAAATTATTACTAAAATCAATTTTCCCTACCAGGGTTTTTACTGGAAATAAAATGAGATTTTTTATAGTTGCTCCCCCTACAACCTTCTGCCATCCCTCAATTGCCTCTGCAGTTTGCAGACCATTTTTCAACTGGTCAACAAATTTTATTAGCCATGGAAAAAAGAGTATAAGGCTAAGCATTAGTGAAAAAAAATAGATTCTAAGAATAGATCTTTTATACAAAAGAACCCATACTATGTGGGCAGGAATAATGAAATATGCAACATAATCGGAAAATAAAATAAGTAAAGTAGATAAAGTGTGCAACAAAAAAGCATACTGCTTTTTCTTAAGTAACAAGATCAAGGTATATGTAGAAAAAGCAGCAGCAAAAGCAGCAAAAGAATACATTCTAGCTTCTTGGGAGTAATAGATATGTAGTGGCGCTATAGCAAGCAATAGACCCCCTAGTAATCCAACTTTTGACGAAAATAAATTTCGTCCAATCAAAAATGTTAGATAAACGGTTAATACGCCAAAGATAACCGAAGGGATCCGGACGGAAATTTCCGAGAATCCAAATGCTTGTCCCCAAAGCCAAAGCATCGCAAAATATCCCGGAGGATGAAAGTCGCCTATCGGATATTCACTCACAAACCACCAAAAATCATTTGACCTGGCATAAACAACATTAATCGCCTCATCTAACCATAAGCTCTGGTTTAAATTTATAAGTCTTAAAAAAATAGCTGTTAATAATAAGAAAATAATCTCAAACTTGAACTTATTCATCTTTTAGTTCTATTTTGTAGATATTACATGTGTCAAAACAACCGTTTGCAACCTTAACCAATTCAAAACCTTCTTTTATCCTCCTGTAGTCGGCATGCAGGTATCCTTCATTACCCAATCCAGAGTTAGACAGATACACTGAAAAACCATCTGAAAGATACTTGGAATACAGGATGATTAAATCAGAGTAATCATTAGGTCCCCACACGATCTCCCATCTTTTCCAAAATTCTTGATCCTTGGATAAAGGCAATAAGGTATAGTTCTGATTGGAAAAATAATCAAACAAATAAGGCGGCATTGCCGATACAAGAACTGGTTTTTTGCCGTTTTGTATTTTGTCGGTACTAAAGTAATTATTCGTCTCAAGTATTGAAACATAATACCAAGGGGTTTCAGCATACTTAAGGTTAAGCATTATTTGTTTTTTGATTCTTATACTGTTTGTAAACATGTATTGTGCAAAAAACAATACTAATAACACATAAAAAATCTTCTTGAGATTTTTCTTGCTTAAAATCTTAAATAAGAAGTTAAGAAAAAAAGCAAACCCTACCAAAAGTGCTGGAATAGCATGATAGACATAACGTGCATCGACTGTATAAAAAGTAGCAATAAAAAATACCGAGCTAAACAACATCAACAACAAACTAAAGCTTACAAACTTAAAGTGTTTAACAAATAAACCTAAACTCAAACCTATTAACCCCATTGACCCAATAAACTTAGGTAAGATAGGTGTCGTATCCCATAAAAAATGAATCGATCCTCCGTTTAACCAATTCCAATACATAGGCAAATGGGTTTTGAAGTACGTGTAACTAAAAATCCCCGAAGATTCAGTAACAGATGCGCTTGCGGCAGAAGATGAGGTCTTAGGAAAAAGATCCTTAAAAAACGCAGAAAGTGTATTGAAGATAGAAGCGACGATATTAGAGTTCCCTCTTGAAGATTCGTAAAAAGCAAAAATAATATAAACCAAGCTTAACAAACCAAGGAAAACTGCGGTAACGTAAACTTTTTTTGTTTTTATACAATCCCAAAACATTAACTTAATTGCATATAGCAGCGCAAACGAAAGAGAAAGTGGAATGCTTGCATATTTAGTAGCATAAAATCCAGTCACTAGGAAACTAGCTGCGACTATATTCAAGAAAGTAACTCTATTTATAAGTAAATATACTCCCAGTAGAAAAAGCGGAAGTATTAAATTCTCTGCCATCGCCACAGTTGGGTACCAATAAAAAAAGTAGTTTGTAATGTAAAGAAAAAATACTAAATAAACAATCCAAATATTTTGTATCAATTTACTGGTTATTTTGTAAAATAAAACCGCAGACACCAGAGAGAATAAGATATTTGTGTAATAAAAAGATCTTGGATCTTTAAAGATAAACATTATTGGTACCAAAGTAAGAGAATAAAGAGGCGGGACGGGAAAGTTTAGAGCGCGGCCTTCACGGACCAAATTCAAACCATAACCTTCTATCAATCCTTTAGCTCCACCTATATAATAGAGGGCATCAGGGAAGGGTTCAAAATTGGGTATTAGTGTTCTTTGGGAAAAAGGGTCCTTATACAAGAGTAATGCAAAAGTCGCTAAACACCCTAGAAACAAAACAAGACTTAGTGATATATTTTTCTTTAGTTTAAGTTTCACCTTTATATTGTACTATGGAAAATAACCCTAATCACCTAAATCATTTACAACTCTTAAGAGCAGTTGCAGCATTGCTTGTTGTGATGTATCACACTTATATTTTCAGCGATAAAGTTTTAAACTACAAACACTTAAATGGAATGTTCATATCTGGGTTTAGTGGTGTAGATTTATTTTTTGTTTTAAGCGGTTTTATCATCCTCTATGTTCATGGTCAGGATATGGGAAAAATTTCAAAATTCAAACCTTATCTGATAAAACGATTCGCACGGGTCTTTCCTATCTATTGGTTGATTAATTTACTTGTAATCCCTCTATACTTTATACTCCCTCAATTTGGACAAGGATATGAAACCGAGTTTAAAACAATAGTAAAATCACTGCTGCTGCTTCCACAATCTAACCTGCCGATAATAAGTGTCGCCTGGACTCTCATTCATGAAATGAGATTCTATATCATCTTTTCTTTAGCAATTCTATTAGGAATTAAAAAATTTTGGCCGGTTTCTTGGTTAATTTTAAGTATTACTTTAACTTTTTACTTTTTAAGAGTTGCCGGTATCAAATATCAAACTAATTTTATAACCGGTTTTCTGTTTAGTTATTATAACTTAGAATTTTTACTTGGCTGTTTAGGAGCCTATCTTGTACAAAAAAACCGGTTAAAAGCCTCAAAAGGCATATTGATGCTTGGAGTTTTATCATTTTTGTTCTCAAACATATATTACAAGATCTATAGCTTAAGATTAGATGATAGTCTGAGGATATTATTTTTTGGGCTCCCCTCTGCGCTTATCGTTACCTCTTTGGCTATCCAAGACAAAATTAAAAGCAGCAATATTCCCAAGTTGCTTCTCCTGATTGGCAATGCTTCATATTCTATTTATCTAACTCATCAGATAATAATTTCTATAGCAACCCGGGTACTCATAGCCTCCGGCATTCAGCAACTGATTGGTCTATCTATATTAATGATGCTATCTGCTACAGTAGCAGTTTCAGTAGGCATAGCAATACATCTATATCTTGAAAAACCAATGGTTTTTTACACAAGGAAACTCCTTCTTCCACAAACCCAAACGTCTTTTTAAAGATTGATTTCAAAGTAGTAGTCATGTTTTAATAATAAGCAAAATGACGAAGTTATCTATAGTTATCCCTGCTTACAATGAGGAGCGCTTCATTGAGCAAACCCTGAATGCAGTTGCTAAGGCAAATTGCTGTGGGTTCAGCAAAGAAATAATAATAGTAGATGACGGATCAAAAGACCAGACTGTCGAAATAATCAAAAAAACTATACAACGGCTTGGCAAAGATAAAAGTTTAAGCTTTAAAACAGTGTTTAAAAAAGTAAACGAAGGAAAAGGAGCAGCACTAAAAGACGGTTTCTTGGCAAGTACAGGGGATATCGTTATAGTCCAGGATGCAGACTTAGAATACAATCCAGAAGATTACCCAGTCTTGCTTGAACCGTTCTTAAAAAATAACGCAGATGTTGTTTATGGTTCCAGGTTTATATCAAACCGGCCACACCGGGTTTTGTATTTCTGGCACTCCCAAGTCAATTTCATACTCACCACTTTTTCTAATATGTTAACTAATTTGAATTTGACTGATATGGAAACAGGATATAAAGTATTTAAAGGAAAGCTTATCCGCACCATAGCCCAGAAATTAGAAAGCAAGAGATTTGGATTCGAGCCGGAAATTACTGCCAGAATTGCCAAAGTTAAAGAAATAAAAATCTATGAAGTCGGTATCTCTTACTCTGGAAGAACTTACGCTGAAGGGAAAAAGATAACCTGGAAAGATGGTGCTAAAGCAGCTTGGGAAATAATTAGATTTAACCTTTTATCAGCATGAATAACAATATAGGAGTTTCACTTATCATACCTGCCCTCAATGAAGAGAAAACCATCGAACAAGTTATCAGAAGGTGCCTTAAACAACAGGTCGTAACTCAATTAGTCATTATTAACGACGGTTCAACCGATGGAACAAAAGCGATTCTGGATAAATTAGGGGAGGAATTTAATCGGCACCGACAAGAATTAACGATTATCCATCATCCTAAAAATCAAGGTAAGGGAGCAGCTATTAAAAACGGGCTTGCTAAAGTCAGTGGAAAATACGTCATGGTCCAAGACGCAGACCTTGAATACTCACCGGAAGAAATTATCAATCTTTTCAACGAAGCAGAGAAAACCAAAGACGGTATTGTTTTTGGCAGCAGGGCTAAAAGCCGAAAAAAAAGTTACTTTTTGGCAATTTTAGGCAATATTTATTTAAGCCTGATGTTCAACGTATTATTTGGGTTCAGGTTAGCCGACGCTTACACTTGTTATAAATTAATGCCCAATAAAGTGTGGCAAAAACTCAATTTAAAAAAATCAGGATTTGAAATCGATGCAGAACTCATTGCCAAACTTGGAATGATGGGTTACAAAATAAAAGAGATCCCAATTTCCTATAATCCGCGTAAATACAAAGAAGGTAAAAAAATTAAATGGATAGATCTTTTAAAAGCCACGCGGGCTGCTTTAGATATCCGTTTAAGAAGTTGAGCGTAAGATTAAACTAGACAAACCTTGTCCCATTGAATGGTCAAATTGTTTGGCAGCAATAGATTGAATAGCTGGCAACTTCAGTTCACACCTTAAATAGCTTTCTGCTTCATCACGCAACGCTACTAACTGCTTTGAATTTAAATAAGGAGTTTCTACCTCACAATCATACTCTCCCGGGATACCTTTATAGAAAATTGCCTTTCTCCTAAAATCCATATCAGCACTCCACAACCTTCCCCTGGTATAAGGCTCAGTGTATAACCACATCTTCTTCTCTGGATCAAAATCAGCATTATCGTAGTATCTGGATCCAGGATAAGGGGTAATTAGAGTTAAATCAAAGTCATCCGGTTTTTTCCTGGCCACCCAATCTACCGTCTCTGCTACTGTCCTCTCTGATTCGTCTGGATGTCCAATTGACATTAAAGCCTTAAACTGCAAGCCCGCATCATGAGCCATGTTTAAGCATTGTTCATTGATAGCACTAGTTGTTTTCTTTCTTATCACTTTCAGAATATGGTCTGAACCGGATTCAACCCCACTCAGCAAAACCCTAAAACCTGCTTGATACATTAACCTTGCTTGTTCTTCGCTGAACCGCTCAGCTTTTACAAAACCTCTAAACCGCATTTCTTGTCCTACATTACTCTGTAAATCCATTAACCCTCGGCATAATTCTTCAAGACTATTTGGTACAATATTTAGCTCATCATCATAAAACATTGCAGCTGTGTATGGTTTTTTTCTCTCTTGAGATGCTTTAATCACACCTTCCATCTCGTCAATAACATTTGCTACAGATCTAGTTCTAGTCATTCTTAGAAAATCAGTATTCCTCCCGGAGCAAAATCCACATTCAAAGGGACAACCTAACTGAGCAATAACAGAAAATGCCCGATGACCATCAATTTGATAATTGTAACTATCTTCGTCGATCAGACCACGGGCAGGCCGCGAGAAACTCTCCAATTCCCCTCTTTGTATAAATAAATTTGATTTCCTCGAGCTAGCATTAATAAGTCCCTTTTTATGATTTGGATCGATAGCATAAAAAATTGACATTTCACCATCTCCGGCAACGACTTTATCAAATAGATCATTGATTTGATTAAAAGCCCGTAATCCTCTACCATCTCTTCTAGCCATCTGGTCCTGAGTATAACCAGTATAAGCTAAAGTTGCATGAGTCCCACCTAATATTACTTTCGCATCCGGGCTACCTTCTCTTATAGCATCTAATACACTAATAGACGCAGGGAGTTGAGGAGTGGTTGCTGTAATTCCAAAGGTATGGATATCTCTTCTTTGCCTTGCGTAATCTGCCATCAGTTGTTTGTAATTTGAAACACCAGAAAAATCCAAAACCTCAACATAATTGCCGTTTCTTTGTAGCTCTCCTGCTACATTCAAAATACCCATAAAGGGAAAAACACGTTGATCGGCTAAAAACTCTGAGGGGGGAATAACTAAAGCAACGGGAACATCTCTAACCCGTGCTTTTTGCTCCTCAAGCTGAGCACGTTCTTGTACAAAACCTTCTTTATATCCTGCCATATACCTTGTCAACTGTAAAAATACTACCCACGGATAGACTCCTTTAGCCTGGGTATTTTTACAGCTACCTAACAATCATTTAAAAGTAAAATGCTTGCCGTGTCAACTACCTAAAATACTTTGGGATTAAAAAACTTTTACTGCTTTAGCAAACTGCTTCTTAAAAAAAGCCGTGTTTGCCCTAACATAATTTTCAGGGTTACCGGTATCATACGTATGGCCATTAATGCTTACTCCTACTACTTTTAACCCATCTTCAATAGCAGCCTTTAAAGCATCCGTATCTTTTATTTCTCCTTCTATTCTGGAATCCGCCAGTTTCTCAATCGCTGAAAAGATTTCCGGTACAAAAATATACCTGCCTGACATTCTTAGTTTATTTCCCGGGTGATGCGCACTTTTATTTACTACATCTTTAGGACAAAAATGGATTATATCCAGTAACCCGTCCGTACGCATTTGGGTCAAACATTCGGAATATAAATGTTGGGTAAAGGGAGGGAAGCTGCCGAAAGATACAATATTAGCTTCTCCGTTAACCACTTCAAACGCCTTTCCTAACTGGGCTAAAACCATTTTTTTCGACAGAGTAGGTAAGTCAGGTAAGGCTACAAAAAATGGATTTTGCTGGATTATATTCTTGGTAAGAAGCAAAGCATGGGCTATGCCTAAGGGCTCATCCTGGCTAACAAATTCAATCTCGGCTTTTTTTTGAATCTCCCTTAAACCTTGGAGGTATTTTTTAATAACCTTTTTATGAGGGTTTATTATGACAATTATTTTTTTACAGCCTGCTGCAATAGCTTCGTTAATCACCCACTCTATAACCGGTTTATCTACCAAGGGAAGCATCTCTTTAGGTAAGTACCCTGAAACCGGCGCCCAACGCGAACCTTTTCCTGCAGCAGGAATAATACAAATATCAATTAAAGCTTTACTCGACATATGATTCTTTCGGCATTTTAACTAATAAATCAACCAAACTCAAGCAGTAGGGAATTAGATTGTGATATCAATAAACTGAAGCCCTGAGTTTGTACCTTCTTTCAAAGCTTGCTTCAATCTGTTCCGGTCTCTCTCGGATCGAGCTAAGCATAAAAACGAGCCTGCTCCCCCGGCTCCGGTCCATTTTTCTCCCACACTCCCATTCTCCCTGGCTATTTTAAGACATTGATACAAATAAGGGGCATCAAACTCATCACAAACGGGAAGAAAAAATTTATCGTAAATTTCTTGGTTTAAGCGCAACATTCTTCCTATTCCTTCGATATTTCCGTTTTTAATTTCCTTTTCCATTGGTCGAATTACCTTTTCAGGAATGTATTCATCCAGCACGATTTTAAAATCAAAATGTTTTTTCTCAGCTGGGCTAAAATATGCTTGGTTACAATGGGTTAATATGTTTTTTATATCCCTTTTTGTTTTTGTTGGTATTCCCACCAATAAATGTAACTCTACCGCAGGTTTTGACAATCTTTTTACATGAGGTTTTGTTCCTTGAGAAAAGTCCAGCATTAAAAAGCTGTCATGCGCCGAGGCCAACTGATCCATTCTGCCGCACCCAATACCTAAAATATCGTGCTCGGCAATATAAGCGAGTTCCGCTATCTCAGCTGAGCCTAAACCCAAAGAAAATATTTCATTTAATATCTTCGCTGTAGTAACTGTGACTGCTGCAGACGAAGAAAGCCCCTTTCCTATCGGCAGATCGGATTCTATGTCAATTTCCGCGCCCCCTAACACAAAGCCCTTTTGCAAAACTGCTTGGATAACAGCCCTACAATACGAAAGAGGGTGGCTTAAATCTAAAAAGTCATCTCCTAGCACAAACCCCAGGTTTAATTCATCTCCATCTAAAACAGATTTGATTTTTATAAGTTCATCTGCCCTCTTGCAACCTTTTGCTTTTACTTTTTGGGAAGTAGGCAATGCTATGCACTTCCCCCTAGCATAATCGCAATGTTCACCAACCATACATACTCTACCTGGAGATGATGCTTCATAAATCATATAGTTATTTTAAGTTAACAATGCGTTTCACACAAGAATGTTATACTTGGTTGACAATCCA
>CAZLKE010000003.1:17630-38229 GCA_964560075.1 uncultured Gammaproteobacteria bacterium
ATGGCTGGAGAATTTGAAACTAAACCTTCTGGTTTTGATATGGAAGGCGTTAGCCAAAAAAAGGACTACTTTGTCGGAAGTATCTGTGATTATAGTGGACGCAGAGGTTGGTTTATGGGGCATTTTATGCCTCCCGAACAATCCCTTCAGCAAACAGACCAAGTAGAAACAGCAGTCATGACCTTACCGGTCACCGATGAAGCCAAACCTCATTTCCACAGATTAGGAACAGAGGTTACTTATTGCATCAGGGGCTCATTAAGGCTGCTCGTTGGAAAACCTCCAAGAGAGGTACGCCTCGACGAAGGACAGTTTATAATTGTCCCGCCAGGCACTCCGTTACAAAACCCTTCTAACGAAGCTGGGACGCAGGTATTTGTGGTAAAATTTCCTAGCATTCCGCAGGATAAATTTTACACTGAATGAAAACACAGGGGTATTCAATTCTACCAATGCGAGGGTGATATTAAAGACTGGAAAGAAGCTGGTGTATTCCCATTATAATTTTTGGTAATATAAAATGTCATGCAAAACAAGCCGGACGAAGAAAAATTAGAACCGCTCGCACGTTTCTTGCGTTTTGGCCATGCAATAAAACATCTCCCTCGTAACCGAAAAATTAAATTTGTAGATTTAGGATGTGGTCCTACAGTACCTTTTTATAAGTTTACCAACAAGCGCAATGTCAACTTCGATACTTACTTCGCTATAGATCCGTTAATAAACAAAGAGGCTAGTAAAAACTACAAAATTAAGGCTATAAAACAATCAATTTTAAAGCTAATTCCATTACCTGATAACAGCATAGATCATGTTTTCGCCTCAGCTGTTATCGAACATGTTGATTATCCTGAACAGATTTTAAATGAATGTTTAAGAATACTCAAAAAAGACGGAACTGCAATATTCACTACGCCTACCACCAGAGCTAAAAAGTTACTGGAGTTCCTCTCTTTTAAACTAAATCTTATCTCCAAGGAATTAATGCTTGAACACAAGCAATACTTCACTCCAGAAAGTTTGGGAGAACTTCTCCAAAGCTCACCTTACCCTCACTCTGTTAGCCATCAGTATTTTGAGTTTGGCCTTAATAATTTATTTGTAATTAAAAAATTATGAGGATTTATTTTGCTGGCTGCATTTATCAGAACGAAATACTTCATACTGTGGTATTCCAAATTTATCTTTAATGATTACCGAATTATAATTTTCTTGCGTTTTTAAAAGAGCCCTCATCTTTTGATCAGCAGCCTGGAATTTAGCTACTTCCGGTGTCCTTAAAACAATTGTCGAACAGTTTTCTAGATAAGGATCCATCAGAACCTGCAATTCTTTCGGTGTTCCAAGCCAAGCATCAAACACAGCTTCATATATAGGAACTTTTCCCTTAGTAAGATAAAGTACCTGACTAGATATACCCCAGTCCCCCAACACCACTATCTTTTTTTCATCACGAAGGTTCTCCGCCAGTGGATATATAGCACAGTTGAAAGAAACTGTCCCGCATGTTTTTCTGCCTTTATCTATAGTCCGGGTATAAACCGGTATAAAAACTAATAAATACAAACCCAAACAAACTGCCGGAAAATAGCTTTTAATGAAATCCTTTTTAAAAGAATTCGCTAACTCTTTTAGAAAAATTGCTAGCACAAGCTGTGGCAAAGGGTAAATGATTAATCGGTGGTGAGATCCTGCTAAAGTTGGATAGAATAAATAGATAACAAAAAAGCCCAGCACAGCTAAAGCGAGCCTACCGTATTTTTTATTGAAAACCAGATATCCCGCAGCTAGCAGCCAGAAAAAGATTACAATCTGAGCACTGATTAATGCTGTTGAGTCTAAAGGTATATTTCCTCGGAAAACATATTCATAAAAATCCGAATTAGTGAGTTGTTTAAAAAAAGAGTCTATCCGCAAGGGAATTGTTTGCCCTGCAGTCTGTTTACGATAAACTTCTATTACGCCCAGTACTGTAGCTGAGTGTGTTTGAAAATATTTCAGAAAAGGGCTGATACCCAGAACGAATGCGGCACTAAATGGCAATACAGCTATATAGATTAATCTCAACAAATTATTCGTTAATTTGGTTACTGATAAACTTTGAATGTTTAGTCTTCTGCCATTTAGCAAAAAACCCCAAATCCAACCTATAGTTACTGCTAGAAGGAAAAATGTTGCATCTAATTTTGTATAAATTGAAAATCCTGCTAAGAAACCCAATATGTATATCCTGAAGCGAATGGTTGGAGAAAGAAGTACGTATAATACAGCTAACCTTAAAAGAAATGGAAAAAGGGTGGGTTTTTCCAGATGATGAGTAAAAATAAATTGTACGTCTAGAGCCAAAAATAGAATGGTCAAGGTTGCTATGTAAAACCCAAACTTTCTGGACAGGAAAATATAAAATAAAATTAGAGACACTAACAGTATCACCATATTAAAACCTCTAAATGCCCAAACAGACGTTCCAAAAAGATGTATAGAGATAGCTGGTATTAGTGCTATCGGGGCTCCTGAATATTGCATCAGCATAACAGGTATACATACACCATACTTATACTTAACGTAGTTAAGGAATATTTTGTCGTTAGGACAACCTAAAGCAGCATTAACCGAATAAAGTTCATCATATTCTAATCCCACGTTATCGAGTCCATTAAAAAGGAAAAATGTTAATAGAGCAAAGACTGCTACAATGATAATTGTTTTTTTCCCTATAAGTTTCATCTATTTTTTATATTAGTACATGAATCTAGAAAATTTTTCCTGAAATTTTCTATCTCGAACAATTTGCTTCGTATAAGAGCCTGCTTGCTCATTCTACTCATTAGAGGTTCGTCGTTAATTAGGCGGGTACTATAATTAATGAGTTCTTCCGTCTTGTCCCATAAAAAACCGCTATCTGAATTCCCAATAATTTCTATCTGTCCGCCCTGATTAATTACCACCGGTACACAACCCGCCGACATAGCTTCAACAGTTGTAATACCAAAATGCTCTAATTTGATAGGCTCCTTTGTACCTTTTGAATTGAATCCGGCAGCATGCCAATATATTTTCGAATTCAAATATACCTGCTCGACTTCTTCTCTGGTAGCACTAAAATGAAATACTACCGGGTAACCCCTAGCCTGTTCCTTCAGGTAACTGACATACTGTAGGGTTTTTGGATCAGGTGAAACGCCGCCAACTAAATGTAGTTTCCAGCCAGTTAAACCCTGGTCGCATAGTTTTTTAAAAGCTTCAATCAGTATATCCTGTCTCTTACTGTGACCAAGGACAAAAAATCTTCCTACCGAACAAATCCAGTTTTTTTTCTTAAACTTTGCAAGGCTATATTTATCAAATAGCATCTCCACTGGCGGATTAACAACTTTCGATTCTCTTTTCCAATAGTTGTGAACCCACCGCTTAGTAAACTCGGAATTAGCCATAATGACTTGATAACTTTCTAGCCTTTTGGAGAGGTTACGAAAAATACCGGCCCTCAAACGGGTATTGATTCTATCTTGAAGTTCCTTAAATAAAGGACTGGGTATTTGATTAACTGTAAATTTAGGATAAAGCAGATAAACCCCATCTTGAACTTCTGATAAAGAGGTAGGTGTTTTCATTTCTAGTCTTAAGTATGCTGTAGTGGTTTCTGGAAGAAATGTTATTGTATATTTGATTTGGTTATTGCGGTGATCAACACTAACCTGACGATTGACAACTTTAGCATTATCAATACTCCAACTAATGTTTTCCAAGACTGTTTTGGAAAAACTCTCGAAGTAGAGCGAAAATTCCATTTTGTGTTGTTTACCTGCGGTTAGGAAAGGAAAAGCAATGTGATTATTCTTTTGAATTCTATAGGCTGGCATTTTGTTGATAATAACCGAAGCATCAACACTGTCAATAACTTCTTGTGTTCTGATAAATTTAGTGAGCAGGGGCAAAACGAAACTGTTAATAAAGGTCCCCCATATATCACCATCTGGTCTAGTTGGAAAATGTGTATAGTAAATATTCTTTTTTGCAAAACCAAAAGAGTAATCCATAAAAGACGTGTTTACAAATAAATCCGCGTCTTTTACTATCTTTTTTAGTTGCATCTCATCGTTCCAAATTTCCAGAATTTTTATTCCTCTAAAATCAATGCCTAGATTATTCTTTACTTCCTGCGCAGAACACTCCTTTCCGGTTATGAATATTACTCTGTATCCCGCTATTTTTAGTAATCGGGCAATATTACAAGCTACCACTTCACCTCCTCCAAAAGAGGTTAACCATTTATCGTAAACAACGGCTTTCATATTATTTAAAATACCAACGGCCTCCCACTATCTCCTGGTAGTTCCTCTCTATTTGCTCACCAGGCAAACCATATTTTAGTTTTTTAAGTAACAATGCAGGTAGCCTTACACTAAAGAAAAATAAAATTTTGATATATTGAAGCGCCTTGCCGACATTCTCAAGTTTTTTACCCTCTCTATTACCAGACATGACGCTTCTAAATCGTCCCAACCTGCTAATTAAAAAAGTGAGGTGTTGGATTATTATCAAGATAAAATATAAGTATTCGCGGATAAAAATACGCAGCGGGAAGTTAAAGAAAACATGTAGAAGTCTTCCTTTCTCGGTGTGGTGAATAAAAAAAAGCGACCATTCCTGGCTGGAAAAAGCATGCATATGTCTGACTACGGCTTGCGGTGCATAATATATTTTATAACCTTTTATCCTGGCTCTTTCCGAAAGGTCAACGTCTTCATAATACATAAAAAAAGAATTGTCAAAAAAACCTATTTTATCTAATATTTTTCGCCTGTATAAAACAGCCGCACCACAAGCTGCATAAACTTCTTTAACTTTATTAAACTGACCAGTATCGCTTTCGTAGTATTGAGTATTATTTTTTACAAGAGCACCGATGTCACGGCCATAACCGTCCTGAAACATTACTATTCCTGCATTTTGGATTTTATTATAAGAATGTTTCTTAAAATATTTACTTTTTACATCCAACATAACTTTTTGCACCAGTCCTTCTTTAGAAATATTTGATGCTTTTAATTGGTAATCTTCTTTGTTTAAAGCACTAAATATTAAACCCATCCCATTGTTGTATTTACCTGCTTTATTAAAACTAAACTCTATTTCTAGATTTGAATCACTCACTGGATCATAAAGTAATTCAAGAGTGTATAAATCGTTTTTCCTAAGACAGTTTAAAAATATCTTACCGCTCTTACTTAACCTATTTAACCCAGACTTTGACAAAAACACATGTTCTAAAATAAGTTGCTTAGGTAAGCGAAAGCTTAAATTAATATATTTTGGGTATAAAAGAACCTTGGAGCTAACTGCAAATATTTTTTTGTTTTGATTGGCTGTCTCCACAAGTTTCCTCAACCAATTTGTATCAACAACACAGTCATTGTTCAAAAGAGCCACATATTCACCTTTGGCCACTTTAAATCCGGCATTATTACCCTGACCAAAACCAAAATTTTTTTCTAAAAAGACAGTTTTAATCTGAGGATACCTTTTGCTTAAACCCCTTAATATCTCGCGGCTTTGATCCTGTGAGTTATTATCGACAATAATGATTTCAAATTTATCTTTAGGGTAATTCAAGGCCAAAAGTGATTCAACGGTATTTTCAATGACTTTTTCGCCGTTATAATTTAAAACAATAACTGAAGAAAAAGGTAGAGAGTTGAGTTTCATAATATTTTATTAGATTTCAATAACTAGAAAGCTTTCGTCTTGATATAGTATTTTACCCTTTTTAAGTAGCCATAATTTGATCCGCTCTGCCCGATCAAGATAAATCTCGTTTTCATTAAGCTTTACCAACCTAACATTTTTCTCTTTTATCTTTTCCCAAAACGAACTTTCATCCTCACTCTCTATTGCAGCAAAAAGCTCATTTTCATATTTTTCATAATCCTTAGGAATATATCCATGGTATCCATTAACTAAGTCACAACGGTGCCTAACCGACGCCATCATCATTTGAGTTCTATAACTTAGATTATCCAATAGATTAGCATCTTTTTTAAACTGTGTCATTGGATATTCCAAAAGTACTGATGATTTTACCTGGCATTTATTTGCTATAGTTTCGTAAGCTTTCGGATAGTAATTCTTCGCTTCTGTAGATTTGTTTATCGGTACGATTTCTACAAAGAACAAAACACCTATTCCAACAAGAATTAGTTTATTATCAGGAAAACGGTCCATCAGTTTCTTTAATCCGACTACGGCAAAATAAATCAATCCTAAAAACAACAATATCATCCACCTGGCAGGAGCCCTGACAGGTTCTACAATAGGTACCAATTTCATAACAAAATGATACGGGAGGGGAATTCCGGTATAAAAACCATTAACACTCAACCTTGGCCCCAAAGAAAAAATAAATGCAGAAATGATTAAAACTAAAAAATAAACTTTTATGAACTCCAAATCAAAAAATAAATTCAAACGCTTTTTATCTTTTTTAAAACCCAATATACCTATAAATGATAAAGTTAAGATGACAACCCCTGGAAAACCCGCAGACTCACCGACTAAATGCTTATTAAATCTGTTCCAACCTTCTCCTGTTGCAGATGTAGATAATAAGCTTCTGTAATGACTGGTAAATATATAATCAGTTAAATGGGCAGAATACAAAACATATTCACCATAATCCCGTTTAATATTATAAGCATTTTTAACTTGGATATATCTGCTTGCAAAAAAGCCTGCTGTGATCAAAAAAGCGATTCCAAAAATTAAAACTTGTATTAACCTAAGTCTAACTAGTTTTTCTTCAGTTCTTTCATATAAAAGTTTGAGTACAAACCAAATAAAAATAGCAAAGAGCATAAATATCGACAAGTAAACACCTGTTATAAACTGTAAACCCGTAAGCACACCAACAAAAAACATTTTTCTAAAAGTTATCTTTTTATCAAATAAAAAGGATAACCCAAAAAGAAAAGGCCAAAAACTGAGTAGTTGAAAATGACTTGTAGACAAAAATAAGTAGGGAGAAAAAGCAGTCAAGAATGTTGCAAAATACACATAGATCCTTTTTTGGAAAAACCTTTTCCAGAAAAATAACGATGCAACACAATTCAAAACTAATGATATAAAAAAAAGTAGATTAAAAGAATTAATTAAATTGTTGGTTAGGTAACTTAAAACAAACAAAATAAAACTGGGCAGCATCAACATATCGGAGAATAAAAAAGTTCCTTTGTTAGGATAAAAAATATTACTGTCAAAAAACCCGTCAATCCTCAAGCTCCTAAAAGCCTCAACATTATGACTGACTACCCATACTATATATGGATAATCAAACCAATCTAGAAGATTTGTCGATAAGTTAAAAGCAATCGACCTAAAGACGAATAAAAATAATAAAAAACAACCAAATAAAAAGATTGCATCTTTTACCGCCTCTTTTTTTATCATAGACCTATTGTAAATTACTTGCTAAAATAATCAATATGAGTTTTACAGATAAAAAAACCTTATTAATAATCTCCATCTTGTTAATTTCGTATACTTTGTTGTTTTTCTTTAAATTAACAGAGGTAGGCCCGGACTATGATGAACTTGCCTTCATCAATGCCGCTTTCGGATGTCCGAACCCCTCAATGTTTCTCCATTTAAGCTACCCATTTGGTAATGGTTGCTTACCTGTTATGGTTATGCCATACTTAGGCGCTGTCCATGCATATGTTATTAGAGCGGTTTTTCAATTCTTCGAACCAACCTTACTGACCTTGAGAGCAACAAATTATTTCTTGATTCTTACTTCTTTCATCTTAATCCTTGTTGGGCTGAAAAAAATTCTCAGCCGAAATGCTTTACTCATAATACTGTTTCTGTTGGCATTTGACCCACAGATGTTACTCGTAACGAGATACGAAAGGACGGTCGTAATCCCCTTCCTGCTGAAATCTCTTTTCGTCTTCTTTCTGTTCACTCCATTACCATATGCTAAATACGTCAGACCTCTAATGCTTGGCTTGATAGTAGGGCTGTCTATTTTTGCCAAATTGGATATTTTATTTGTTATTGGCAGTGTAGCATTAGGAGCAATTATCACAGCTTACCTTTACAAAGACAAGTTTAAAAAATTTATTGAATCGTTGAAATTCTCGTGGAGAACCACCGCTTACTTTTTCTTCGGTTTTTTTATAGGAATTACCCCATTGCTTTTATATATATCGAAGTCCTGGCGAGTTATTCTAGAAGCCAATAAGATCTTAAGTAGTTATCCAGGCTTGCCCGAAAAAAAGATACTCTACCTCTTAACCCAATTCGCATCCATACAACTAATGGAAGCAGCTTTCCGGTTAAAGCTCACTGTCAAACCTAGCTGGTTCCTTTCAGCTTTTCTTTTTTTATTATTAATATATGTAACAATAAGGTTGGTCAAAAAACACTGGCTGCTATCAATACTCTCTCTTTCTCTTCTCTTTTTCTACGCTATGATTATTTTTTACAAAGGGCTAGGGGCTTGGGGTAAAATACACCATCTGATATTGATATATCCTATACCCCAAATACTTTTAGCTTATTATTTTAGTCAGAAAAATCATTTTAGGATTGCAAAACTTTTTATTGTAATATTTCTGCTTCTTCTGGCGATAACCTATCAAGAATTCTATCTTTTATCTATCCAAACATGAGGGAGAAGAACCTTGTCATGAAATATTTACGAGGCAATGAACGCCCTGAAGACAAACAACAATGAGATTGTTGTAGGCGACTGGGGAATAGCTACGCAGTTTCTCTTTTTATCAAGAGGGCAAAGACAAATTAACGAACTGGTTTTTAAAGCTGACAGTTCAAATCCTGAAGACCTTACTCCTGTTATTACGGGTTTACAAAAAAACTGTGCAAATTTTGTTATGTCCTCTCCTGAACAAACTATATTTTTAAAGGCAAGACAAAACATGATGCCTTTTTTAGAACAAAATCCAAGCTACAGTAAAACAGTAGTACTGGACAGAGAAAAACATCCATATCTTGAAATTTATCAATGCAAATGAAAAAATTTTTAATTTCTTATTTTTTATTCTCTTTTTTCTTTTTTACCTTTTTTGCCTCAGGTTTCGTTGATTCCATGGACGGTTTCCAGTACCTTGCTGTAGCCAGAAGAATGTATTTTGACCATACTGTTGAAATGCCAAAAGAAAACTTTGATACCGGCGAAAACGTTTACTTAACAATATTTAGAGACAAGGATGGAAAAATTTATAGCCCTACCGGACTAGGCTACACCTTAGCATTTCTACCTTCCGTTTTAGTAGAGGACATTTTTACAAGACTTGCCGGGGTAAAACCATTCAGTGCTTTTCCCTTAAAATCAGATTGGCCGGTATTACTTTTTGCCAGCTTTACCAATGCCTTTTTTGGAGCCTTATTGGTAGTAACTTTATATCTTTTTATTAAAACATATGGGGTAAACCATAAAAACGCCGCGCTTCTTAGCTTTCTAAGCATAACTGCTACCAACCTATTCCCTTATACCAAACATACTCTGGCACATATGATGTTTATTAGCTTCCTTGTACTATGCTTTTATTTTATCCGCAGATATAGTATCAATAAGTCGCCTGCAAACCTTTTATGGACAGGTCTTTTTTTTGGGCTAACCATAATCTCATATAATGTAACGTACAAACTTACGCTCTTACCCCTAATCACCTATTATCTACTTTCAACAAAACCTCAAATTAACGCCTTAACACTAAAAAAGTTTTTACGAGACGGTATTTTTGTTTTGATAGGAATCATTCCATTTTACCTTCTTAATTACTGGTTTGATTTTGTCAGATACGGGAGTTCTATTTCTCCGGCTTCGGGTATTTCTGCAAGCCTGCCAAATTTCCCGGTCTTCACTGCCTCTATAGAAGGTATTTGGAATTCTCTTTTTAGCCCTGGACGAGGGTTTTTTATCTATTCCCCAATATTACTAACTATTGCTTTGTTCTGGTTCAAGCTTAAAAGGTCACTACTTCCGGAGATTATCAGCTTTGGTTTGTTGGCACTTCTATATATTTTTTTCATCGGGACGCTTTTGGGTAGTTCAACATCACAATTCCTCGTCTGGCACGGTGAATACAGTTGGGGGCCGCGCTATTTAACGCCAATACTACCTTTTGCAATGATCCTGGTTGCAGTTATTTATACCAAACTTAGCAAATACCAAAAACTGTTTGTCTTCTTACCTCTTGTAGCGATAGGTATATGGATTCAGTTAATTGGTATACTGCTGCCTTACCAAATAAAGTTCGGAGGATTACCTCCGCATCTTTATATAAACGATCAATATTTAAGCGTTACGGAATATGCAAACATTATCCCGCGCTTCTCTCCTATCATCAAAATGTCTAAAACCTTAATTAAAAGGGCAACCAACCTTAAGCAAGCCTATGAGCACGGTAAATATGATGTCCGGTTACTGGACGGATACGAATATCCATTTGATTTAGGCTACGCTAAATGGAGAGCAACTTTACCTCTGTCGTATATCAGCTTCGACAATAACAAGACAACACCGATTCAACAAATCGACCTTCAATTCCGTAACCACCAAATTGATAAATACAGCTCACATTCTGCTACCCTAAGTTTTTACTTAAACGACACTAAACTTTCAGATCCTGTCTCGATTCCGATTAACAAAGAAATAAACAGTACATTACAAATACCAGACAAATTACTAAAGACAAACAACAATCTTTTAAAAGTCACTACACAATATGAAGGGACTACCTCAGCCAGGCTTAAAAACCAACAGGTTATTTTTCTTCAAATCCTAAGAATTAACGGTTTGCCGGTAAATATTAATACTCTTGACTATCCGTATGTTTCCCCTGTTTCTCAAAAACTTTTTAACAGCAACTATTTATACTGGGGAAACAAAGAGCAAAACCCATATGATATCTGGGAAGTTCATTCAGGGGTGTTCGAGCAAACTTTCGACCTTTGGTGGCTTAGGCCTTTTCATTATTGGGATTTTCCGAAAACGTTTTTCTTAAGCCTTTTTGCTGTTAATTTAAGCGGTTTAGTTTATTTTGGGTACCGAACTTTCTCTAAAGTAAAAAAACTATAATCATCTTTGGTCTGCTGGAAGTTTATCGCCGCATAGATTTTTCTAACACAAACTGATTGTATATTTTTTCTGCGATACGTTTACTACTCTCACCATCTGTATATGTATGGAAAAACTGCCTCATTTCCTGACGGTCTTTTTTATAGGTATCTTTTTTTAGCTGTTCACTAATCGTTGGGACAAGTTTTTCCCAAGAAGATACCTTTGGTCCAGGTGTTACTTTTTCGTAAGGAAAATAGAGCTCTCGGTCCATATCAGTATAACGATCAAAATCGTAATTTAAAAAAATAGTAGGTTTATCCACCAAAAGATAATCAATGTAGATAGTAGAATAATCCGTTATTAAAAAATCAGTTTTAGGTAAATATGGATATATATCTCCGTCCAAATCTTGGCTGCTTACATAAATAATATTTTTCAGCACCCCTGAACTTGACTCGTGTTGATGGAATTGATGAAGTTTTACCAGAAGATATATATTTTTCTCCTCAAGTAAATCTTGGCAGAGTTCCAGATTATCGGTAATAGTCTTTATCATCTCTTCCCCGCCTTCTTGTCTGTGAGTCGGCATATAGAAACCAACTGAACCACCCTTTTTATGAATGTCCTCGATAATATCAGCAACTTTCCCGGCGATATTTATTTTTTTATCAAAAAGAGCATCATTTCTTGGGGAACCTGTAACGATTACCTTATCCTCCGGAATATCAAATGACTCAACAGCCATCTTTTTAATACTTGGTGATAAAGTAGGAAAATAAGTATAGTTTTGATAAAGTTCTAATTTATAAGTCAAGTGGTTAATTTGGGCAACTGTTGAGCCAAAAAGTATTTTCGACAAACGTAAAACTATTTTCACTAAATAGGAATTTTGTATATAAGGAAAAACTTTTTTATTAGTGTCTTTTTGTTTTGTATTCATTACCCCGATCTTTTTAGTCCCGATACCATGCCACAACTGGATTAATTTTTTGGAAGAGTATATGCAAAATCCCGGAAGATCCCCTGAATAGCCAACACTAAATATGGCGACACCAGCCCTTAAAGCATACCAAAGTCCTAAAGGATTATAAAAATAATAGGCTTTAAACCCTCTTTTTTGTAAATCCCGAACAACATTCCTATTTCTGCTCAACCATACCGAAGTTATATCAGGATAGTTGTTTTTAACATATTCAAATAAATATTTGCTGTTATCATTATAACTTTCACCAAACCAGGCTCCAAAAATCCAAATATTGTTATCAAGAGGCATTCTTACGGCAACCCAATACAATAAAAGATGGAAAACCTCCATAAAAAATAGGTGAATATCCCTTATGATTTGTTTCATATTAAATTACTTTTTAGGATCACAGAATCCCGTAGAGTAAACATTCAAGCTCCTCCGGAGAGGGAACTTTCGGAATATTTTTTGCTCTACTTGGATCAAACCCCTCCTTAACGATTAAACTAATACTTCTTTTTGGGATTCCCAGTTCAGACAATCTCGTCTTCAGACCGGTATCTATCATTAACCTTGTCACTTTTTCGGCCGCTTCTTTCGGACTCTTAACCTGCATTGCATCCAAAATTTTCAATAATCTTTCTTTAGATAATACCGGAAATGTATATTCAATAAAAGGGGGTAACGTTATAGCCGCTGCTTGTCCATGGGGGACACCCCAATGAATAGTCATCGGATACGAAACAGCGTGGCAAATTGTTGTTCTGGTGTTGGAAAAAGCTAAACCTCCAAGAAGTGACCCCCAAGCCATACAATCTCTTGATTCGGGGCTTGGGTTATTAACAACCCGGCTAAGATTTTTCAAAATTATTCCAATGGACTCTAAAGCATATTTATCCGAAGCAAGGTTGCTATTTATATTCCAGTAAGACTCGATCGCCTGACACAAAGCATCTATTCCCGGCTCTGCAGTATGATTTTTGGGAAGTGAATAAGTGAGACATGGATCAACTATAGCAATATCGGGAAAAATATATTTTGAATCCAAAGAATACTTTTTAATTCTATCCCAAACAGTAGCCCATGGCGTTACCTCGCTCCCTGTTCCGGAGGTTGTAGGAACCGCAACAAGAAACAGTCCCCTTTTGGCTATTTGTTTTGTTCCTGAAACTAAATAATCTTCTACATACTTTCCGTTCACAACAACTGCAGCTGCACACTTTGCCATATCTATCACGGTTCCACCACCTATAGATATAATTGCATCAATTGAGTTCTGTCTACAAAAGTGTATTAACTTATTTATGGTTTCAAAATTACATTTTTTTATTATGGGTTTGTAAACAGTTAAATTATTTACTTTTTCAATAAGATACCTAAACTCCTTTGTTGTTTTAAAATGTTCGCCTGTTACTAATAGTATATTTTGAGGTTTTTTCTCTTTAATAATATCAAGAAGTAAAAACAAAGAATCTCTTCCATAATAAACCATTGTAGGCATTTGGTAAGCTGCATTATTTAAAGGATAGATTTTTTTTATCATGATTGAAATTATTCATAAATCTTGTTTTTATTTGTGTACATGTATATTTATCCGATACTCTTTTACCAATTGAGTTATTGTTGTCGTTTCTTACTTTTACATGAACGAAAGCCGATTCTTTTACATTATATAAATTAAGCAATACTCTTTTTAAAGACTTTTTACTCAAAACTTTGTAAGCATTCTTAAAATTAAATGCTTTTGCTAGTAGAACAAAATCTACTTTTGGAGAAACTGTTTGTTGACCTCCGGTACTTTCATAGCTTTCGTTGTCTAATATAAAATAAACTATATTTTTGTTATAGTCTGGATCAAAAGATGCCAAACCACCAAGATGCATTAAGCTTGATCCGTCACCATCTAAAACAACTATCCTTTTTTTTGTATTTAGAGATACCCCCAATGCAACTGCAAGAGCATGCCCCATTGAACCAACCATATAAAAATCCGGTGTATCTTTAATTGTAAAGGAATCTCTTGTGGGGTATCCTGTGGAAGAAATGTATATCGAATCTTTAAGAGTCTCTTTTATAAATTTTAAAGCTTCAAAACGACTCATCTTGTAATTATTTGTCTTCAAAGGAACAGTATGTTTCTGAAAAGTATCTCTCTTAACTATTAACACAACAGGTCTCCTTGTCTTCCTGGCTAATTTTGATAGGTTTTTAATTTGATCTTTATACCGCCTTTCATCAATAACTTCATACGGCAAATTAAATGTTTGCAAAAAAATTTCCAGTTTTTCACCCGTAATATCATGTTCCGGAGCATCAAATCCTTTTCCACCTTCACCTCTCCATGTCACGAGATAAAAAACGGGAATATTATACATTTGGTTAAGTGAAGTTAGGGCATTAAAAGTATTCATCAAACCCGAATTTTGAATAGCAACAATCGGTACCTTACCTGTTGAAAGATAATACCCTGATGCAATTCCCATAGCTAATGCCTCGTTCGCCGGATTAATAAGTTCAACTCTTTTTGTATCACTTAGGTAGTTAAGAAAATCTTTAAGGTAAGAACAGGGAACCTGAACAACAGGCCCCAAATTATTTCTAATCAGATGGGTGGTAAAATCATTTGAATCAATCATTAAACGCTTGGAATCAATTTAATAGCTTCTTCTATTGGTATACAGAATTTATCGGCCTCTAATGCACGACCATTTTTCAAAATTGACTCCGCAACTTGCTTCATCGCAGGATAAGCACTTCTAATAAACTGATTGGCGTATATAACCATTCTTACTCCTGCCTTCATTAGATCTTCCTCCTTAACATTGCTATAAGTTGATGGAACAACAACAAGAGGGACTTTATAACCAAATTTTGCGTATTCTCTGCAGAATTCAAAAATTTCATCTGGTTTTTTTTCTTTGCTGTGTATTAAAATTCCGTCAGCACCAGCCTTAATATAAGCATCCGCTCTTTTTAGAGCATCTCTCATACCCTTCTTAAGTATTAAGCTCTCAATACGGGCGATTATCATGAAATCTGTTTCTACCTGTGCTTTTTTGCCCATATTAATCTTTTTAGAAAACTCTTCAATTGAATCTTGGGTCTGGTCAACGTTAGTGCCAAAGAGAGAATTTCTTTTTACTCCAACTTTATCTTCAATAATAACTGCCGACACTCCCAATCTTTCTAGTGATTTGACAGTAAAAACAAAATGTTCAGGAACACCTCCGTTATCGCCATCAACAACCAGAGGCTTAGTTGTTACTTCCAGAATCTGTTCTATAGTTTGAAGTCTGGAAGTAACGTCAACCGCTGAAGTGTCTGGCTTGCCCTTTGATGCAGAATCTGTCAAGCTGCTTTCCCACATTCCATCAAATTCAACCAACCTGTCACCTCTTATAACTTTAGTCTTCTCTACAATAAGCCCTGTTAAACCATTATGTGCCTCCATAATTCTTACAATGGGTTTAATTTCGAGCATTCTACGGAACTGCCTTATCCTGTAAAAAGGACTTACTCCTTCACCGACTGAATTACTAATCAATTGAGTAGAGGAAATTCCCGATGTATAATGAGGCTCAACCAATTCTCCTCCCCATTCTTTTAAAGCTTTTATAACCCTCTCTCTCACTTCCCTCTGTACTCCAGTTTTCCAATCGTCTCCATGAACTACAAAATCAGGCTTTACCTTTCTTAAGTTCTCTACATAATCAAGGGTCATTTGGGGAATAACTTCATCAACACCCGCTAAGTTCTCTATTACCTGTTTTCTTTGCTCAAAAGTTAAAATAGGTACCCTCTTGTAACTTGCTATAGCTTCGTCAGTAAGGAGTCCAACAACTACTCGCCCCAATTTTCGTGCCGTAGTTATTATATTTATATGTCCATGGTGAATTAGATCCGCAGACATCCCAACATAGACTATTTTTTCTTTTTTTGGTTTATCGTTCATATTTTACGAATAAAATTGTACAATCTCTTAATTCTTTCTGCAAACACGTATATATTTTCGATTTACTTGCTTTATTCTATCATTACCGTAATAATATGGTGAGTGTGATAAGCAAATTCTTACTACCGTTCTTCCACTACAAATATCTAATGCTTCAACTTACCCAACGTGCAATAAAAGAACGGTACAAACAATCCATCATTGGTTATGCATGGGTTTTACTCAACCCTCTTCTCCAGCTTCTGATCTATGCATTTGTTTTTTCGGTAGTTTTCCGTTTCCCTTTAGACAATGTTCCTTATCCGCTGTTTTTATTCGTAGGCCTTCTACCTTGGATTTATTTGCAAAATACTTTAACAGTAGCTGCCCTAAGTTTAGTAGACAATTCTGACCTTTTAAGAAAAGTAAACTTTCCCAGAGAAACCTTGCCTTATTCAGTCATTTTTGCCAAAGCTGTCGATTTTATATTCGCTTCCCTTCTGTTCCTTACTTTTATATTTTATTATCAACAACCGCTTTACTTAACAGCCTTGTGGATTTTTCCGCTTTTTATTATTCAAATAATACTGATGACTGGACTATCTTTGCTTGTCTCCTGCTTTAACCTTTTCTATCGCGATATACAACATCTAACTAACCTAATCCTCCTGATGTGGATGTATTTAACCCCAATAGTTTACCCTTTATCTATGGTTCCCAAAAACTGGGTTTATGTTTATAAACTTAACCCGCTAGTAGGTATCATTGAAGGGTATAGATCAGCTATTTTCAATACTGCTTTCGATACAGGAGCAATTTTATGGTCTTTTGTGTTTTCTTTTATTATCTTAATTGCAGGTTACCTTATCTTTAAGAAAACGGAAAAAGTATTTGCGGATATTGTTTAAGTTTACTTAATTCTCCTCATCCAAAATGATCCCCCAGAAAAGTTCGGGGATTTCGGGAAGACTCTTTTAACCTCATTCAAATACTTTGTAAACATATAGTTGTTACTGTATAAAACTTCAAAAGAACTGTTGAACATTAAGAAAGCCTGAAGCAAGTACTGCTCACACCAATATCTGTGCTCTTTAACTACCCATTCTTCTGGATAATCATAAGGAAAAAATATGTCATGAATATGAACCAGTACGCCTTTTTTAATAATGGGAAGAATTTTAAAAAACAAATAATTTACATCCCCTCCAAATTTGACCGTGTGGGAGGAGTCGATGAATAAGATATCCCCTTCTTCTAAATCGGCGAAAAGTTTTACCGGCGCATCTTCTACTTTTTTTGTTACTAGCTTATACAAGCCGGGGAAACCTTTTTTCATAAAATTTTGCGGATACGGCTCAACACAGGTCAGTTTTGTATCACCATTACGGAGGCAAGCTTTGGCTGCAATTTTACTCGACCATCCTGATCCTACTTCAACTATTCTTTTTGGTTTAAAATGTCTTATCAGGCAGTAATAAACTAGAGCATCAACACCGTCAAACGCTTTATTATTAAAATAATACTTGTATCCGTCAGGGTCACCTGTACTAGGTATCTTATTATACTCATCATTGTATTTTTTAAACGCCTTTTGAAGTAACATCAGCTGGTTCTGGTCTTGCATGTCAATACCATCAAGGCTCATTGGCTTTTTAAAAGCGTTCTTGTTATAAATCGAAATATCCGGGATGGGCTGGTAAAAATGATTGGGGATGATAAAAAAACCGTTCTTTTTCCATAAGTCATACATTTCATACTCAATAAAATCCCCTTTTTCTATCCTGAATTTATTGATCAACCTTGCCAAAATAGGTGCTAATGGATGTTTAATGATTTTTTTTAACATAAAATGTTGTGGACGTTTACGCTGGCAGTAGTTATAATGTTTGATAGTATCAGAGTATGGATGATTGTGCAATAAATTTCAATAACGTCACTAAACAATTTAACCTCCAGGGAGAAAAGACCTTTAAGGAGTTGTTGCCAAGCCTGATAATGGGAAACTCCTGGTCCAAAAAGCTCACAGTTTTTTCAAACATTTCCTTCCAAATAAAAGTAGGAGAAACAGTTGGTATTGTTGGAAAAAACGGATCTGGTAAGTCCACCATGCTCAAGCTGGTCGCCGGGGTAACATCGCCTACAAAAGGACATGTTGAGGTGCATGGAAAAGTTGCCCCTTTAATTGAAATCGGGGCAGGTTTTCATCATGAATTAACAGGACTGGAAAATATATATTTAAATGCTGCAATATTGGGAATGCATAAAAAGGAAATTGAACAAAAAGTTCAAAGTATTATTGATTTCTCAGAGCTTAAAGATTTTATACATGTTCCGGTCAAGCGGTATTCAACGGGTATGTATATGCGTTTAGGATTTGCTATAGCTGTACATGCAAATTCAACTATTCTTTTAATTGATGAGGTACTGGCTGTTGGCGATGCTGCTTTTCGTCAAAAATGTCTAAATTATCTTCAGGAAATAAAAAAAGCTAACGATAAAACTATTGTTTTTGTTAGTCATGATGAAAAGGCTGTCCGTAATTTTTGTAACCGGGTTATACTTTTAGATCATGGCTCAATCGTTATGGACGGCGAACCGGACAAGGTTTTTGATAGTTACCACAAAATCACCAATCTCGCTAGAAAAAATGGATAACTCTCCCACTCTTACTGAACGGATTGTCAAAGGAAGTACTCTTGTAGTTTTATTAACATTGCTTGCTTCTCCTTTCGGATACTTACTAAGAATGCTTTATTCTCAAACATTAAGCATTGAATCGTTTGGGCTCTTTTACGCTGCTCTCGCTTTATTCACGCTTGTTTCAACATATAATGATCTTGGATTTGGCTACAGTGTTTCCTACTTTTTACCCAAATACATTAAAGAAGGAGACTATAAAACTTCTTGGTTAATGTATAAATATGACCAGCTGATCGAAGTGGGGACAGCTGCTGCGTTATCAATAATCTTAATACTCACTGCGCCTCTTTTAGCACAGTATTACTTTAAAACATCCGATGCTACCACTCTAATTTACATCTTCTGCATTTACCTGATTACAAACAGTTTCTTAAGCGCTCTAAATAAAGCCTTTAACGGTCTGCAGCAAGACAGCTACTATTCTTCCATGCAATTTGTCCGCACTTTTTTTACCTTAATTTTTTCAATTCTTCTCTGGATGTTCGATCAAGCCAATATTGTTTATTATGCGCTTGCCTGGTCCGCGGGATATTTCTTTACCTCTTTAATCTATAACTACTTACTTTATAAAATGAATCCTGAAGTTTCAGGATTCATTTTGAAATGGGATAGAAGAATCTTCAACCTCATGCTTTCTTATGCTATTCCAACGCTTGTTACAACTACTGTATCCTCATTTGTTATTTATATAGATACGATCACTTTAACCATTTTCCGGGGGGTAAAAGAAGTTGGAATTTATAACATCGCTTTACCGATTGTTTCTATCAGCAGTATCTTTTTATCACCGATTAACAATTTGCTGTTTCCGCTAGTCTCACACCTTATGGAAGAAGACAAAGAAAAAATTAAAAAACTGATCGAGATGATTCTAAAGTTAATACCTTTTGCTGGTTTGTATTTTTCCTTATTTTTCATTCTTTTTCCATCAACTCCTATTGCGTTACTTTTTGGATCCAAATGGCTTGGATTGGTAGAAACACCACTAACTATTTTGGCAGTTGCTTTTATTGCTGCTCCACTATCAAGTTACTTAACAACGATTGTCTCCGGAATAGGTAAGGTCAAAGAAAGGCTTCGAGCCTCTGTTATTATTGCACTATCTACTCTTGTTTTTAATCTGCTACTCGTCAGCCGGTTTGGCATAGTAGGCACGGCCATCAGTAATGTGCTCATTAGCCTAATCTCAGTATATTTCTTTGGTAAAATCGTTCAACAAGTTATACCTTTTAAATATCCATACCGCCATTATCTAGAGATGTTTATCATAGCTATTATCCTCATTACAACTTCCAAGCTATTTCCTATTATAATAACCAGTTGGTCGTGGTATATTTTCGCCGGCTTGACCTATTCGGTAATTATGTTTATATTTAGTTACAGTTTAAATATTTTGGATAAAGATTCGATTAAATTAATCATTAAAAGAAAATATGAATTCAAATAATCTAGATAACCTTTTGGAAGACAAAACTATCCTGATAACAGGAGGGACCGGGTCATTTGGCAAAGCTTGTACCAAAGAACTTCTAACCCAATACAAACCCGAAGCTATCAGGATTTATAGCAGGGATGAACTTAAGCAATGGGAGATGAAAAATGAATTCTCCCAATTTCCAAACTCGGATATTTTGAGATTTTTTATAGGAGATGTCCGGGATGCTAACCGGCTGGAAAGAGCAATGAAAGGTGCCGACTTCGTTATTCATGCAGCTGCCCTGAAACAAGTTCCGGCTTGCGAATATAATCCTACAGAAGCAATAAAGACAAACATACTAGGCGGCATGAATGTTATAGATGCTGCTCTAAACTGTAGTGTCGAGAAAGTGGTTGCCTTAAGCACCGATAAAGCTTCCTGTCCTATTAATCTATATGGGGCTACCAAGCTTTGCTCCGACAAGCTATTCATGCAGGCTAA
>CAZLKE010000004.1:0-2339 GCA_964560075.1 uncultured Gammaproteobacteria bacterium
ACACAAGAACAAGATTCTACCTTAAGGGGTGACATTTCTAATGTTGTCTGACACAAAATTTAACAACTTCTTACCCGCTTCTAACAACTTCATTACCAAATCATATCCTCCGGCTTGGAACATTATATATGTGGTTGAACTTGCAGATGCTGCTTATTTAATGTTTAGCATTCAAGGAGAACTCACAAACCTAACTATCCCGATAGTCACCATCGCTGATGTTTTAGAATATGAAGACGCAACAAAGCACTTAAGAGCTGCCGAGGAACCGGACAGTTTTTTTGCCCATTACCGGGCAAAAATGAATATGCTTGCCCTGACTGACCGCCACTTTCACGAAGGAATCCACACAATCGGGCTGTACCGGCCTTTCCGGGCCGATCTGCAGGTTGGGGCTATTGATGTTTATTCTCTACTCACCAGAAAAATCCGCCTTTAAAATTTTATGTGTATTTTTCAATTTTTTTAAACAACTCCTGCATATCAAAAGGCTTAGCCAGAAAATCACTGGCGCCTGCTTTTAGTGCTGAATCTTCGGTATCAGGATGAGCAGAAACCATAATAATCGGAATATCTTTTGTCTTTTTATCTTGTCTTAAATCTTTAGTAATATCTCTTCCGTCTGAACCGGAAAGAAGCATGTCAAGGATTAATAAATCTGGTTTGCTTGTTTTAATTCTATCTTTAATATCCTGACCGTTTTTTACCAAAACTTCAACATCATACCCTTCAAACTCCAACATCACTTTAAAGGCTTCCAAAACACCTTCATCATCTTCAATAACTAATATTTTTTTCATTTAAACTGGCAAACTAAAATAAAATGTCGAGCCTTTTCCCTCTTTGCTTTCAAGCCAAAGTTCTCCTCCGTGTTTGGTTATAATCTCTTTGGAAATATACAAGCCAAGCCCCAAACCAGGATATGTCTTTGCCCTTGGGTTATCAACTTGATAAAACCTGTCAAAAACTTTTAGCTGTTGGTTTTTTGGAATCCCTATACCAAAATCCTGTACACTAACTATTACATTGCCGTAAACCTTCTTTGAACTGACAATGATCTTGTCAGCATTTGGTGAATATTTGATGGCGTTGTTAATTAAATTTGTCAAAACCTGTCCAATCCTTGATTTGTCTACCATTACTTTTGTATTTGTCTGGCTGTCAATTTGTATCTTATGGGTTTTGTTGATCCTTTGAACGCTCTGGACAGTTTCTTTAATCAACTCACCCATTGGAAGTTCTTTTCTTTCATACTCCAACTTCCCCTGCTGAACCCTGGATACATCAAGCAAACCATTAACAATTTCAGTAAGTTTGTCTATCTGTTTGTCCATTGTAGATAACATCCCAGAGGTGGCGCTAGCATCTAAATGATTGATGTTCTTTTCCAACACCTGAACAAACATCTTCAAGCTGGTTACAGGGGTTTTCAGTTCATGGCTAGCTAGAGCTATAAAGTCGTCTTTTCTAAATTCCATTTCCCGCCTTTCGGTGATGTCTTCACCGGAGCTGAGAATGGCTATAATATTTCCGTTTCCATCTTTCAAAAAAGTGTTGTTCCACGCTATGAGCCTTTCTTCGCCATCCCTTGTTACTACCGGGTTTTCATAATATTCCATCTGTTCAAGATTGCCTTTTAGTAGATTTTTAAACTTATATTTTACCTGTTGCCCAGTAGTTTTAGGCAAAAAATTATTAAACCAGTTTTTGCCAACAATTTCTTCTTCCTCATAACCTAAAATTTCAGCACCTTTTTTGTTTATTAGCTGGACTTTTAGGTCAGACCCAATAACAACCAGCATTACTCCGGCAACATCGATGTAATTTCTAACCCTATCTCTTTCCTCCTTTATCTTTGCTTCCATTTTTTTACTCTCTGTTATGTTGCGGTAAACTGCAACAATGCCATTAATCCTAGGATTATTTAAAAGATTTTGGGCTATAGCTTCAACAGCTATGAAAGAGCCGTTTTTGTGTTTTATGCGAAATTCTGTTTTGATAATTTTCTCCGGATTTGCAACTGATTGCTCCAGCATTCCCCTCAACTCTCCCATATCATCCGGGTGAACTATTGGAGATCTAAAAATATTTTTGCCTACCCGTTCTTCGGGAAAATAACCTATAGCTTTTTCTATTGAAGGAGACAGAAAACGAATATCACCGTCAGGATTAAAGAGACAAACGACATCTGAAATGTTTGTAATTAACAGACAAAAATGCTCTTCATCAGGGAAATTTTTACCCATAACCTGTTACTTAAACAAATATACAGTATTTTTGGGTATTCGACAAGAAAGCCCGCAGTAATTATTCAGTTCTTTCCAGTGGTCCGTCATTGC
>CAZLKE010000004.1:2349-9324 GCA_964560075.1 uncultured Gammaproteobacteria bacterium
CCAGTGGCCCATCGCAATGACGATTTGGCTGGACAAAACTAACTAGTTACAGCCCGCAATATAAGACTTGACCATTTGATATATAATCCTCAAGGTTTATGTTGAACCAAGAAATTAAAAGAGAAATATCAGAATCTGTTGCTGCTTTTACTCAAGCGGATAGCCCAGTTTAATAATCAAAGATGTGGTTATCGCTTGGACGGAAGTTTATATACTAAGAATCTACTGGATATATAAGTAAACGTTTGCTTTTTCCTTCTCTGGCTTCCAGTTGGGAAAAGTGAAGTAATTGGCTACAACTTTTGCCCCGGGCTTTAGTTCTTTTCTAAGCTTTTTTTCAAGCCTGGGCATCACTGAGGTAATTCCATATATTGTCACAATATCAACATCACTCAAATCCACATCCCAAAAGCTTTTATTTTCTATAACAACCAGTCCGTTTAAGTTTTCTTGGGCTATATTTTCCAAAGACTTTTCAACCAACACCGGATCAATTTCTATGCCTCTTGTCTGGATACCTTTTTTGGCAAAAGCAATGACCACTTTTCCGTCTCCGGATCCTAAATCCACCATTGTCTGATTTGGCGCAGTTTCTGCCAATTCCAGCATCACATTCAATCTCTCGTCAGTTGATGGAGCATAAGGGATATCTTTAACCATTACCATACATACATTTTTTACAAATTTAGTAAACTTGCTATTAAATTAAAGTATGAAAAAGGCAAAAGTCAGATATTCTCTAGAAGATAAGATAATTAATGCGGAGGTTTATAGTGCTTTTTTAGAAGCTAAATTAGATGATGGATGGGGACAAAAAGATAAAAAAGAAAATTTTGAGCTTCTAACAAAGATTGCGGAATTTAGTAACACGATGATGAAAGACAAATCTGTGCTTGATGTTGGCTGCGGGACAGGAGATTTTGCACCGTTTTTAAGAAAAAAGGGGGTTAGCGAATATTTAGGAATAGACATTTTTGAACCTGCAGTTTATGAAGCGGAAGAAAAATACCCTAATGAAAAATTTATCACCGGGGACTTCTTAGAAACAGATTTTAAAAAATTTAATTTTGTATTCTCTTCTGGATCCCTAACCACCAAACTTAATACTAATAATTATGAAGTACTTAAAGCCTGGATAAAAAAGATGTGGGAAGTCTCTAACATCGGAGTTGCCTTTAATTTACTTTTAGAAGAGTACCCTGGACAAAAAACAACAGGGCTCTTTGTCTATGATCGAAGAAAAGTTCTAGAAATCTGTGCTTTAAGTTTACCAGAAGCACAGATGAAAACAGTTATCACCCCTGCAGGGAGTGAGGATCATACAGAGGAAATGCATGTTTTTCTCTTCCGCTAAATCATTCGTATTAGATAGTTTTCAAAATATACCGATGGCTTAGTTTGTTGGAGATTTTTGACCTGGTTTGCATTTTTCCTTCGACTCTCTTTAATACTACTTTTTTTTCTCCCTCATCAAAGCCAACCTTAACCCTATTCCCTTCATGGAAAGTTCCTTTGAGCATCTCTTTTGCCAAAGCTGTTTCAACCTCACTCATTATCCGGCGTCTAACCTCACGTGCACCAAACTCAGGAGTAAAACTCACTTTGGCAATATGGTTAATCAATGACTCATCAAACATAAGCTCTAATCCTCTACCTCTTGCTATCCTTCTTACCCGCTCCAACTGCAATTTAGTAATAGATTTAATCTGCTCCTCTGTCAGTGCATGAAAGACAATAACCTCGTCAATTCTATTTAAAAATTCTGGTTTGAAGTGGTTGCGCAAGATCGCCAGCAGCATCTTTCTTAATTGATCATAATCCTTTCTTTCAGGTCCATATGAGGTTACATTTCTTTGAATTATCTCTGAACCCACATTACTGGTAGCAATAATAACAGTATTAGTAAAATCAACCACCCGCCCCTTACTATCAGTTAACCTTCCTTCATCCAAAACCTGAAGCAAAATACTATAAACATCAGAGTGAGCTTTCTCTAATTCATCCAGCAAAATTACGCTGTATGGTCTTCTTCTGATTGATTCGGTTAATTGCCCGCCTTCTTCATATCCCACATATCCCGGAGGCGCACCAATCAGACGGGAAACAGAGAATTTATCCATATACTCTGACATATCAATTCTAACCAGTGCATCTTCATCTCCAAACATCACCCAAGTCAAAGCTTTAGCCAGCTCTGTTTTACCAACACCGGTCGGACCTAAAAATAAAAAAGTGGCAATCGGCCTGCTCCCCTCCGAAAGGCCTGCCCGGGACCTTCTGATGGCATCAGAAACTGCATCAATCGCCTCATCTTGACCAATTACCCGCTGGTGTAACCGCTCTTCCATCCTAAGCAATTTCTCCCGCTCTTCTTCGGTTAAATCAGAAACGGGAATTCCGGTAATTTTAGAAACAATTTGGGCGATATGCTCTTTTCGAACTTGAGGGGTAGTGACCCCTCGCTCTCTCTTTAACTTACCTTGTGCCTCACTTTTCTCCTCCTCCAATCTTTTAATTCGATCCTCTAAGTTATTTGCTTTATCAAAGTTTTTATGGGAAGTAGCACACTCTTGCTCTCTTTTGAGTCTATTAATTTCATTTTCTAAACCCTGGATTTGAGGCGAGCGGGTGGTTGACTGGATCTTTACCCTTGATGCAGCCTGGTCTATTAGATCGATTGCTTTATCTGGCAAAAATCTATTGGAAACATATCTGTCACTTAAATCAGTTGACGCCAGAATTGCTTCATCTGTAATTTTGACTTTATGGTGGCCCTCATACTTATCCCGTAATCCCTGCAAAATCTCAATCGTTTGTTCAACAGTTGGCTCAGAAACAAACACCGGCTGAAAACGACGCTCCAGCGCTGCATCTTTTTCAATGTATTTTTGATATTCATTTAAAGTTGTTGCACCAATTAGATGCATCTCACCCCTGGCTAAGTGAGGCTTGATGACATTGGACACATCCAAACCACCTTCTCCTCCTGCCCCTCCTGCACCAACGATTGTATGCAGCTCATCGACAAAAAGAATTAGCTCGTTTTTGTGCTCAATTACCTCATCCAGAACTGCTTTTATTCTTTCCTCAAACTCACCCCTGTATTTGCTCCCTGCCACAATCGAATTAATATTTAATTCCACTAATCTTTTATTTGAAAGCACTTCTGGCACATCATCATTTACAATTCGCTGCGAGAGCCCCTCAACGATCGCTGTCTTTCCCACTCCTGGCTCACCAATTAGAACTGGATTGTTTTTTGTGCGTCTGGAAAGTATCTCAATAGTTGTTTCAATCTCATTGCACCGGCCAATCACAGGGTCAAGTTTTCCATTTCTAGCCAACTGAGTTAAATCCCTAGAATATTTATCGAGTTGAGGCGTAGTACTCTTTTTTTCTACCCTGCCCTCTTTAGCTCCCTTGCCTACAACTTTAATTGTAAGCTGCCTTAGAGATTGCGGTGTTAACCCATACTTTTGTAAAAGGTCTCCGGCAAACCCTTCTTCTTCAGACAAACCAATTAACAAATGCTCTGGTCCGATATAACCATGGCCTAATTCACGGGAGGTATAAAACGCATTTTCAATTACATTTTTAACCCGGGGAGAAACCGTCAGTTCGGCAGTATCAAAAGCTTTTTTCTTTTCTCTAGGAGCACTTTCTTCTATAAAATCTTTAATATCTTTGGGGTCAATTCTTACCTGGTTTAAGATTTCAACAACCACATCACTGTCTGACAGGGCATAAAGCAGGTGCTCTGTATCCACTTCCTCCCGGTTTTTTTCAAAAGCTTTTTGGCCAGCTTGTTCTAATAACTGCTTAGAGTGTTCAGATAAATACTGATTTATATCTATAGATTCCCTATGCCGCTCTACTCCGTGACCAATTAACGAGCTAGTCCCGCTAAACGGCAACTCTTCAGAAAAAAAAGAATCAAACTGTGAGAAATAATCTATATCACAAACTCCTAAAACTTGTGACTTACCATTCTCCACAATCCGCACTTTCCGGGTTGACGGCCTTCTATTACAGATATCACATAACCCATCTACCATAGTGCCTGTTACTGTAATACTGTAAGTTAAGATTCAATTAAGCCAAATGTAAGAGAGGCGAAAGATCCAAAATCTTCTTTCTTCGTCCTTACCGCATATTGATATGACTCAATCGGAGAAGTATATCATGAGGTTGATTGAGCTGTAACCTAGGATGTATTTAGCTTTTCGGCCTCTGCTTTTAAATAGCATTATATCCGCGCACATGGAGAATCTCGCTTCTTGTCATAGAGCGAATGTCACTGGGTACAAGAGTTAATACAGCAACAGTTTTCCCCTCCGCTGTTACGAACTCAACTTCAAATGCTTTACCCTCTTTATGAATGAATACAATAGCACCTACGTCTCCTTTTGTTAGACCGTACTCCTTAATATCATGGGTTAAAACTACTGTCTCTAGCTCTTTAAACATGTATGCACCCTCCTATGGCTGTATTATAGTGGAATAGTAACCTTATCAGAATTAGGCAACCTCATCTGATCTGATTATAGCACTAAGTAGCCTGCAACCTGCCTGCCGGCAGGCAGGCGTCGAAGGTTGAAAGCTAAATTTCAGGAGTCCACCCTTGGGGTGGACGCCTATTCTTACTCATCGGGAAAGTATATCACTGGAACTGATTTTCCCAACCCCCAGTGTTGAATGGCTTCCAACCTCAGGAATTACACTGGTTAACCTGCTTGACCAATCATATTATCTTGTAATGAGCCTAACAGCAAAAGTTACCAAAAATGTATAATTAATCCAGTCCTAGAGCCTTTTTAGTTTTCTTTTTTGTTTTCTCCCAAGTTTTCTTTGTTTCTTCCCAAGCCTTCCCACCCTGCTTTCTCACATCTTGGGCGTATTTCTCGCCTTTTCCTTTATCTTGTTTTTTATCCTTCGCCATATAATCTCACCTCCAAATATACAACAGATCTTAAAGGCATATAGTAAGAAATATTTAAAGCTTAGGTATGCTTTTAAATAATAATTTTCGGAAATATTAGGCAACATCTGGAAATATTTGGCAATATATGGCAAAATATGTTTATGCTCATTCCGCCCAAGTATATTCTGACTCCCAAGATCGCAGAGTACTTACAAATTATTGAATCCTGTAAAGCAGTGATTGATTCCGTGCCAATACCAAAAGAGGTCGAGATGAATATCCGCCGTAAATCATCCTTAAAAAGTTCTCTTTTTTCTGCCCGAATAGAAGGTAATACTTTAACTTTAGAAGATCTGCCCAGAGCTTCATCGAAAGACCAAAAGAAAGTTGAAGTTTTTAATATTTTAAAAGCAATAAACTTGATCTATCAGCGGGGGATAAGCCGGGATTTGAGCTTAAAAGACATTTTGCACCTTCATAAGTTGACAATGGAAAAACTAATTTCCGGTGAGGACCTCGGCTCTTTTAGGACACAGGTTAGTGCTATCTACAACAGCTCCGGGATAGCTATTTATCTCCCTCCCCGGCCTTCAAGCCTTAGCTCTTTAATGAATAAGTTAATTACCTTTTTAAATAGCTCCAGGGAAAATTTTATTCCAATTCGTGCCTGTTTGGTTCACTATATCTTTGAAAAAATACACCCTTTTTTAGACGGCAATGGACGGGTTGGTAGACTGCTAACCCAAGCAGTACTTGCAAAAAACGGCTATGGGATGAAGGGGCTGCTACCTTTAGAAGAATACTTAGATGACCACAGAAGTGAATATTATCAAGCTCTGGAAGCGCCAGAAAAAGAAGTAAGTGATTATTTAGAATTTATGCTTGAGGCGATAGCCAAAACAGCACTATTTGCAAAAGATGAAGTGTTAAGTAAAAAACAAATGGATGTAGTCGATTTGCTCTTACCAAGAAGAGCCGAGATAGTAAACATTATCAGAGATCATAGGCTGGTAAATTTTGACATACTGCGTAGGAGATTTTTAATGGTGAGTGGAAGAACACTTAGATATGATCTTAAAAAATTAGCAGATGATGGTTTAATAAGAAAAAGGGGTACAACTAAAGGCGCCTACTACGAACCTATCGAGTAAATATTACACGATTTTAATCTAGTCTTGTAACTATCCTTGAACTTGTATGATAATGTCCAAAGGTGGAGATGCGGCAGGTTATCATCGGAATTATCGTAGTGATCGTTATCCTTGCTTTGATAGGAACCCTTTTTATCTTCATCCCTAGGTTTTTCCAGAGAAATAGAGTTACAATTGTTTCCCCTAGACCTACAGCAACCACATTTATAGCCTCTCCGCTACCTGGATCTAGTCCGACACTACTACCAACTACTCCAGGCAATCAACTTTATAGTGGTCCAGGTTTTACTTTATCTTACCCTACTGGTTGGGGAATACTTACGTGTAGTAATTCTAGAAATTTTGAATTTGATCCTTTAAATAACGTTGACCAAACAGGTGTAGTATGTGATGTGGCCCAAAAACCAATTACAGTGACCGTTGAAAATGATTTAGCACAGTGTAGTGGAGAGAGGGTCTTAATTGGAAATGTCACAGCCATTAAAAATACGTTTAACAAACCTCGGTTTACAGAAATGCAGTGGTGTACCTTGACAAGTCCCATACTGCGAATAACTCACAGGTTCTCGTCTACCCCTGCAAGAGCCGTGACGCCTACTAGTTATGTTCAACAAGTTGAAACAATGATAGCAACCTTACAAGCTCCAGCGCTTACTATCAGTCCAATACCGACACCAACAATCAGATAACTTTTTAGCTAAACAGCCCGAGGATAGTGTGGGGATTCTTCTACTTTTTCCACCCTTACCAACCTCTTAGAATTATTTAGAAGATCTATCACTTCATGGTCAGAAGTTTGCTTAAAATCTAAATACCATCTGCCGACAGCAATAAAATCTATTGGAGCGTGTAAGCATAAAAGTTCGTCGACTTCGCCTTTTAAGTTTCCTGCGGTATCAGCAC
>CAZLKE010000004.1:9334-35882 GCA_964560075.1 uncultured Gammaproteobacteria bacterium
TCAGCACTACATACTGGTACAGCAAAGATAATTTTTTTAGGACTGAGTAATTTCACTGATGCAATCGCTGCTCCGGCTGTAACACCTGTTGCCAACCCGTCATCAACTAAAACTACGGTCTTACCCCGAAGCTTTGGTAAGTTTTTACCTGCCCGGTATTTTTGAATTCGCAAACGAACCTGGGCAAACTCCGCATAAATTAGCTCCTCCAATTCTTCAGGAGAAATGCCCAAAAAATCGACAGTGTTTTCATCAATCACCCTGACCCCGCTCTCAGAAACAGCAGCTATCCCAAACTCCGGATTTCCCGGCGGAGAAACCTTTCTTGCCACCAATACATCAAGAGGCGCACCCAAAACTTTGGCTATTTCAAAACCTACTGGTACACCCCCTCTAGGCAAGCTTAACACTACGGTATTTTTACGATTATATTCCTTAAGCCTCCTTGCAAGCGCCTTACCTGCTTGCTGTCTGTTGTCAAAAAGCATTAGTCATCACCCTCTCCTTTCTCTTCGTCTTTGCTTACAACTTTTACTTTTTTAGGCGCTTCTTTGCGGGTCTTTTTAAATCTTAAGGTCAAAATCCCCCTACGCAGTTCCGCTTTTGGCTCTCCATCTTCAAGTCCTGAGGGAAGCTGAAAAGAATAATCATAAGATGAGCTGATGGCGTTCATAAAATAGCTCCTCATACCCTTATCCTCTTTAGCAACCTGGCTGCTGCCGGAAATTCTGACAACTCCTTCTTCAACCGAGACATCAATATTTTCTTCGGGGATACCCGGCATTGCGGCTTCAGCAATAAATTCATCTTCTGTTTCATAGAGGTTTAATCCTTGTCCTATAAGCCTGGAAAGCCCGGGAATTGTAGGGATACTCCAATCTTCATCAAATAAGCTTCTTGGTCTCCAGCGGATTATTGGCATATTCTCACCTCCTTCAAATTACTTATTTATCTTAAAGATTGAAAAATTAAACCGAGTCAAAAAATGGTAAGGATAATGAAAGTTTAAGTTTTTTCTCTGGCATTTTTTAGAGCTTTGGTCCACCAGTCTAAGTCATCAAAAAACTCATTCAAGTTTGTCAGTTGCTTCGGATCTTTAATGTTTCCTGATTCATCATAAGCATCTCCCACTCTGGAGACATAAAATGAGGTTGGTACTACAGCCATTTGAAGCTCTATCCCCACGGGTTTTAGTTGTTCAACAGATCTTGCCCCTCCAAATCCACCTCGGGCATACCCTACAAGCCCAATAGCTTTTCTGGCCCATTCATCATATGGATAATCTAGGGCGTTTTTTAAAGAAGCAGGATAGCCGTGGTTATATTCAGGAGTGACAATAATATATCCATCAGCTTCAGCAATTTTTGCTTTCCATTCCTCGGCTTTTGGCGGATGAGGCTCGTTATACATTGGCAAATCCCATTCTTTTAAATCAAGCAACTCAACCTCCCACCCCTCTCTTTTTTCCGCCTGCTCAAAAACCCATTTACCAACCTTATCCCCCCGCCTATTATCTCTAGTTGAGCCAATAATAATCTGAATTTTCATCTGAGTATATATAAATTTTTAATAATTTCTTTTACTTCATCTACCCTTTTAGTTTCCATCAACTTAGCTCTTAATTCTGCAGCACCATCAAAGTTATTTACATAAATTTTAAAATATTTTTTCAAAGTATCAAACTTTTTTATGTTTCCCCAGGTTTTGTCAAATAAATCAACATGTTTTAGCAAAATATCCAGTTTCTCTTCTTTAGTATGCTCCCTCTGTTGTTTTTCAAAGACCCAAGGATTATGAAAAATTCCCCGGCCAATCATTACTCCATCCACGCCGTATTCCTTCACCTTTTGATTAGCCTCATCCATACTTAAAACATCTCCGTTTCCAAAAATTTTAGTATCTACCCCCATCTCATCCCGAAGCGCTGCAGCTTTTCCGATCTCTTCCCAGTTTGCCGGGTATTTGGACATTTGTGTGGCAATCCGGCCATGCACAGTAATGGCATCCAAACCCTGCTCCAACAAAAACCCAATCCAATCTTCTGTTATAAAGCTATTATAACCTAAGCGGGTTTTGACACTTACTGGAATCCGCCGGCTGGCGGACCCTGCCCCTTCTTTGGTAGCTTGAATAATCTCTTTAGCAAGATTTCTATTTTTAATCAAAGCAGAGCAGCTGCCGCTGCGGATTACGTTTCTTTGCGGGCACCCCATATTAATATCTATTCCATCAAATCCCATCTCCTTTAACTGTTTAGCTACTTCAAAATAGTTTTTAGGCTGAAGTCCCCAAATTTGAGCGACTATCGGACGTTCTGACTCTGTATATTTAAGTCTTGGCAAAAGCTTTTCCCGACCTACTGATTGCAAGCCATCAACGTTGGTAAACTCAGTAAAAAAGACGTCGGGTCTTGCAGTTTCGGCTATAACCTCCCGGAAAACAATATCTGTTACATCGTCCATCGGTGCCAGAATCATTATTGGTTTTGGTAAATCCTTCCAGAAATTGTTCATAACTGGAGATTATATCGCAGAAGCTATTCTACTACCAGTTTGCCGACCATACCAAGCTGTCGGTGGTCTCCAACAGAACAGAAGAATTCAAAAGTGCCTGCTTTATCAGCTATAAATTCAACAGTAGTTGTTTCTCCTGTCCTAATCACTGCTGTAGAAGCATTGAACTCTTTAATTACAAAATCATGTGAGCCTTCATTATTTTTAAAAATTATTTTAACCCTATCACCTTTTTTAACACTCATATCTTTTGGATCAAAGGCAAAATTAGTTCCTGTCACAGCAAACTCTTTAGTATTACTTATTGTAACTTGAGTTTCTTGAAAAGCTTGGGGAACAGTATTTTTAGGTTGATTGTATTGAAAAAGATAATATCCAACTCCGCCAACTAATATAAACAAAACAATAGCTACTATGGCATTCCGATTCATAATAGGTCGTAGTTTTATATTAGAAGTTTAAACAGAGTTTGTAAAGCGCCTTCTTAAATCCTGAACTGATACTACTCTTCTCATAGCTTCATCATAATCTGTTAAAGAAGCCCGCTCATAGATTGGATGATGTACCCTTGCCCAATTAAGAAGCTCAGATACTTTAGGAGGTGCTGCTTCAGGATTATCTAGTGCTGGACCAAGCATCTCCAAGGTTGCTGTTCTAGCTGTACGTATAGAACCATATCTCTTATTTTCTGCTCTTTTTTTTACCTCTTCACTAACTAATTCATCAGGTTCAAAAGGTCTTAAATGCATCATCACATCTTTTAGTGTTGGGTGAGTAAATCTATCCTCCTCTGGCCTTTCTCCTTTATCAATCATTAATAGTGTCCTTGCCGTACGATCTTGAATATCAGTCAAGTCTCTCACCCCAGGTGTTGGTTCCGGACCAGCACCAAAAACATCTTCTGCTGCCCTTTTAAAAACTAACAATTCAAATCTACGGAAATAATCCAGATCAGGCTCATCTAGACCTAGTTCACTCCATCTTCGACGAATATCTGCAACGAGTTCAGCAATAGCTTGAATTCTCTCTTGACCTGCTCGTAAGCCAGCAATCCTTGCTTGTCCCTGCTCAATTAGCTGATTTAAGGCTTGAAGATCACCACCCTGTTCAACAAGATCGGCAGCATCCCTGAAAGATTTTACACTCTCTGCAATTTTAGAAGTTACCTCATTTTGTATATCTTCTTGTATTGGTCTAAAAAACTCTCCAAACGCCATAGTGTTTTACCACCTCCTCCAAGCGACCAGTTTTAGGTTCAACCAATATGTTATTCCGATTAAAGGCAAGATTATAAACAGCCATGCTAAATTAATGCTGATAGTTTTCCCTTCCTCACTTTTTGTCAGTTCATCATCAATGCTTGTTAGCAGAGGCAAATCTTCCGTGTTTTCTACTTGCTGGAAGATTTTAATTCCTGCTACTTGAGTAAAATTTAAGAGATTGGGTTTTTTGGTTGTAGGCACAACAACAGCTTCAACCAAACCACCACTGCTATCTAAAACTGCACTAGATTCACTGGAAATGTTGCTTTGCTCATTGGCTACAGTCTTTGCTATAGCAGGCTTAGGTTCTTGGCCAGAGGCCAATCCGCCTTTGGTGGATTTTTTCGTTCCTGGTGTCACAAAATCCCCAACCCAACTTCCAAATACATTTACAACTGTCACAAAGAGTTTTCCCCCACCTGCAATGTTGTTATTTACAAAGTTAACTAAATTGGCAATTATCTTTGCATCTCCGGTTTTAATTGTTGATAACCCTCCAGTGTTGAAACTAGCGCTGTTTCCTCCGCTATTGGCAGATAAGTTAATGTTATTTTTTACTGTGGCGTTATTGGACTGTTCAACAGTTGTATTTGTAACTGTAGTTATGTCGCCAACATTTGCCACAACTTCACCCTTTTCATTGACACTTAAATTTGTGCCGGGAGACCCTGCCATAGTTGAGCCTGTAGGTGCTCCAAGAATTTTCCCAACCCACTGTCCAGCTTGATTGATAATTACCAACCAATAGTTTCCTCCTGCAATATTGGAATTAGCAATGTTAAGTACTTTAGTATTGATACTAGCCTCCCCTGTTTGAGAAGAAGAGTTTCCACCTGTGTTGTAGCTAGTATTATTATCACCAGTTTGGGCCGATAAAACGAGATTATTCTTTATATCTGCGTTATTTGTCTGGAAGGTCGAAGTATTATTGGTCGTACTTGAGGAGGCAATATTTGCAACTTCAGGAAAGATTATATCTCCAACTAAATTACCAAAGATATTCACTACTCCATAAATAATATTCCCTGCTAGGTTGTTATTTAGAAGAGTCAAAACATTTGCCGAGACATTCGCATCACCAGTAGTAATTGAGGAATTTCCGCCAGTGTTGTAACTTGCTTTATTATTACCAGAATCAGCTACCAATGTCAGGCTGTTTCCAACAGTTCCGTCGTTATTCTGGAAGGTTCCTTGGGTATTTGTATCAATTACTTGAGCGGTAGTTGTTGATAAGATAATGTCCCCGGTGTGATTGTCGTTGACATTAAATTCAGATACTGCTACACCGGCAACATTGGTATTTGCTGCAGTAATTATAGTCCCAGAAGTATTAGCTGCGCCTGTTGTTAAAGATGTATCTCCTACATTGTATGAACCATTGTTCTTACCAGTCGTACTGTCTAGATTTAAGCCGCTATTTACTGAGGCAATATTGTTTTGGTCTGTTTGGCTTGAGTTTTCTGTTAAAACAGTACCGGTATTTGAAGAAGCTGCCCCGTTTTGAGTATTAGCGACACTAGTCGTAGCAGTAGGGGTAGGGGTTGGACTGGGAGAAGGTTCTAGTGAAGGAGATGGTGATGGAGACGGGCTGCTTTGGACGATTGGCTCTTCCTTAATTTCTTCAACTTCTTCAGTGTAGCTGGGGGCGCTGGGGGCTGGGGGTGGTGTGGGCGCAGAAGTTTCCTGAGTAGGTGCAGGCGGAGGTGTTGGAACACTTATCGCCGAAACAGATATGACTTGGGTGGTTAGAAAACTTACCACAACGATAATAGATAATAATTTTTGTATGATTTTCAATTAAATTTCTCCTTATTCTCAGGAGTCTTGGGTATTTGCCGAAGTGCAAGCTAAATACCCAAGGTCCTCCTTTTAACTTAATGCAAAAAACTTATCAATGGGCTTAAGTCAAACCCAAATGAAAAGTGTGGTAATGCAGCTAAACGACCAACTATATTCACATTGGCTTTGTTAGATACAACCTGCTCTGATCTGGCGTGTCCAGTACTAATTTCCGGATCGCTGTGGGATGAACCTGTATTGCTTGAAGCCTTATTCCATCCAGAAGAAGCATCAGAGTCTACCCAGTTGAAGAAATCAGCTAGGCTCCCCTCTGCACCTTGGAAGATTTGGCGCTCATTATCTAAAACGGCAAAAATTGCACTATCAGAAAAGCTACCGTTACCAGCTACCTTAGCAGACAGGTTTGTTACACATCCACAATCTGTTGAGACCCAATTGAAATTAGCTTTATTCACTAAATCAACCAATGTATGGGCATTTCCGGTCCAAATTGAGTTACTACCGCCAGTGTTATATTTAGCCTTATTGTAGCCAGTATTAGACTTAGCCCAAACAAAGTTGCTAAACCATGCGTTACTGTCTTGGACTACTGTCGTATCCTGATCGTTTAAAACTTTAATTGTACTATCACTGAATGCTCCATTATCCAAAATTCGTGCTTGAACGCTACCGGCTCCTCCAAGTTTATAACCACTACCTACCTTAGCGATATTAGCGTTAGCTAAATTAGTTGCAAATACGCCTGTCGTAGCATTACCGGTCGAAATATCGTTATTTCCACCAGTATTAAACTTCGTGGCATTACCCCCTGTATTTGAGTCTGCCCAAAGATTATTGTCTATCCATGCATTACTGCTTTGGAAAACATTGGTGTCAGTATCATTTTTCAACTTGATAAAGCTATCAGCGTAGGCCCCATTATCTGAGATTTGAGCAGTTTGGTTGCCAACACAACATCCTTCTACATTTGCCACATTCAAACCAGTTTTATTTTCAACATCTACTAAAGTGGTTGCATTTCCTGTGTCAATACTTGTACCTCCGTTTGTATTAAAGCTGGCTGTGTTGCCACCGCTGTTTGCTGATGCATCCAAAGTGTTACTGATTCTGGCATTACTGTCTTGGACAACAGTATCGTCTTTCTCGGTTTTAGAAATTATCGCGCTTTCAGAAAAACTACCATTATCAGAGATCTCAAGAGATGTAGAAGTGGTTGTAGCGAAGGCAGTGGATGCGAAAGAACTCAAAAGTAATGCTCCTGCTGACACAGCAGAAGCTATCCTCATTTTACTTATCATCTTAAATTTACTCACCTCCTTTTATGAATTCCCAAAGTTGGGAGCACTTCATAACTTACGCATTCTAGTTGCCCGCGTTTAAAAATTTTTAAGTGAGCAGTAATAAAAGGGTAATAGTTTTTAACTAGAAGATAAGCGCAAAAAGCTAATATATCTAGAAATTAAGATCTATAGTGTTTTTCTCTCCATTAATCTCTCCTACTAATAGTTTTAAGCTTTTGTCTGATTCATTAATAGGAAATCCTACTCGGGTTTCTTTTGTAGAGATAGCCTGCACTACCACCGGATCATTGTGAATATCTGGGGCTACTGTGTTTGAATCATTGCCATTCACAGACAACCTAATAAAATCACTGGTTATGAGCTCTATTGGTTTATCCTTATCATTTTTAATCTTGATATTTAGAACTAAAAAATCTTTACCATCAATTGCATGTGCCTTCTGACCCTTTATAATAATCTCGTCTCGAAGTTCTGCTGAGTCTAGAATAAATTTAAACTTGGTTGTTGCCGGGCCAAACTCAAACTCTCTATTTAAAGTAACTATTTTTTTTGGAGATTGTACTGAGGTAATATTATTTTGCTCTTTAACTACCCTACTGTTACTACTAGTTACTCTCCCTAAAACAAAAGCACTTAATACAACAATCAAACCTCCTAAAATCAAAATCCAAAGTCTCATCTCTCAACTGTAATTTTTGTCGTATTACTACCACTACGTTTGGTAATTTGAATATAAACAGACTGATTGCTGCTACTTGCAGAAATTGTGTTTAAAATATTGTCATTCGAATTTGTCAGGATCTTCGAAACAGAGTTTAAATTTAAATCTCTGATTTTATTTGCATACCAATCTGTTACTGCATTTACATCGTCGCTGCTTTGAAGAATTAAATTGTTAAAACTAGCACTAACCAACTCAGATCCAGGATAGCGAAAATCATTTAGGGTATTTTTTGGCGCAACAGTTTCAGACGCAGTGTTGTCTATATTGTTTTGACTTATATCTTCGGTACCATTTGCAGACCGGATCCTAAACCTATTTTGGGCAAGAACTGATAAGACTAAAATAACTAAAAAAGCTAAAATCAGAATCAAATAAACGGAGTTAGTTGACAAACCGAGCATAGTAAAAGAATATAGATCTTGAATTAAAATTCTAACTGCAAAAAGTAAGAATGTAGCAAGAACCTTTTTGCCTTTTCTCACTAAACTCTTACATTGTTTTTATTACATTAACATGCCCAGGGACTAATTTATCAATAGAATGATTCCGGAGCAAAAAGTAGATGAAGCAAAAGATTTTTTTGCCAAGATCCTCACGGTCTTTGCTGATACAAAAATCCCTTTTATGGTTGGAGGTGGTTTTGCACTAAAAGAACACACTGGAATAGAGCGCGATTTAAATGACCTTGATCTTTTTTGTAAAGCAGGGGATTATCCTAAACTGCTTCAAAAAGCAAAGGAGGCAGGTTTTAAGATCGAAGTAACAGACGACCGCTGGATTGCAAAAGTTATTTTTAAAACATTTATTGTTGACATTATCTTTAACCATTATTTAGGGCTGTTTCCTGTAAATGACTGCTGGTTTAGAAATACAAAATCGGCAGAAATACTAGGTATTAAAGCTAATATTTTGCCACCTGAAGAATTAATTTGGTCAAAAGCTTATAGACAAGACCGTACAAAGTACGACGGCCCAGATGTTTATCATCTCATTCTAAAAAAAGGCGGAGAGATAGATTGGAAAAATTTGCTTAATCGCATGGAAGCTCATTGGGAAGTTTTATTTGCCCATATCCTCAACTTTAGATTTATCTACCCCTCAAACAGAAACATAATCCCTAAATGGCTTTTAGAGGAGCTTGTTTCTCGATTCATAACCCAAATGAGTACTCCTCCGCCTCAAGAAAAAGTTAGCCGGGGGCCACTATTTTCCAGATCGCAATACGATGTCGATATAAAGCAGTGGGGATACGAATTTTATGAAGAAAGTTAAACTAGCAGCTTTAGGAGACTTGCATATTAGAGAATCATCTGATGATTATTTCAAAAACTTATTCGGGGAGATAGCAAAAAAGGCAGATATTTTAGTTCTTTGTGGAGATTTAACTGAACACGGTATTCCTTCTGAAGCTCAGAAATTAGCTAGTTTCTTAAAAGATTACCCACTATCAATTGTTGGGGTCTTAGGAAACCATGACTTTGAATCTGACCAGCAACAAGAAGTGGAAAATATCTTAGTAAATGAAGCTAAGATTCATATCTTAGATGATGAGCCTATACATATTGATAGTATTGCTTTTACAGGTACAAAAGGCTTTAGCGGAGGGTTTGAAAGCCATATGTTGGGACCATTTGGAGAAAAAGTTTTAAAAGATTTTGTTTACCGGGCAGTAGATGAAGCTATTAAACTGGAGAACGCACTATCAAGAGCTGAGGCAGAAAAAAAGGTTGTAGTGCTGCATTACTCACCAATAAAGCAAACGTGTGAGGGAGAACCACTAGAAATCTATCCGTTTTTAGGTTCTTCAAAGCTTGTTGACCCAATCGATTATTTTAAAGTGAATGCTGTCTTTCATGCCCATGCTCACCATGGTTCGCTCACTGGAAAAACTCCCCAAAATGTTCCTGTTTATAATACTTCTCACCCGCTTTTAAAAAGAGTCAAACCAGAAGAACCCTATGTGATTGTCGAAATCTGATTAAACTCCTCGGCTGTTGACCAAACAGGGTCAGGCAAGTTTTTATAATTGGGATTTGGCACAGCTTTAACAGCTCCGTTTTCTTCGACTAAATAATAGGCCATTCCCTGCATTTTCTCGATCGGTTCATAATCGGAAGGCGTATGCCCGGTGCGCCAATCATCAAAAGAGATCAGAGGCATGTTTCCAACATTTGACCATGAATGACCATACTCTTTTGGGATAACAATCTCATCTCCGGGTTTGGCTTTGGCTAAAAATACCTCATCTACTATCTCTGGGATAATTTTTCCGTTTTCAACATGTTTTTTTTGAAGTAGCAACACTCCATCTCCGGACACTAAATGATAAGTTTCATCCGGAGCACCATCAGGATGATAATGGCCAAAGGTTTTCGGAAACTCCTCACCGATTTTTCCCGGAGAAATAATTGTATTATTTGCCCAAGATTTTTCAGTGAGTTCATAAAAAACATAATAAACAGGATCCGGGCCTGAAGAATTTGGATCTTTTAAAACAGGTTTTAGTTGCTCTAAAGTTTTTTGAGTACCCAGCCGCATCATATAATTATGACATAATCTTCCAAATCATGCTATCCTAAATTTAGGATGTATTTTCTTTTTGATATAGGTGGAACAAAAATGAGGTTTACTACCTCGGTTGATAATCACCACATCAATGAACCACTAATTTTAGATACACCCCAAAATTTTAACCAGGCTATTCAGACTATCAAAGATCATCTACCAAGTCTTTTGGGCAATCAAAAAATTAAAAAAGCAGCTGGAGGGATTGCTGGTATGTTTGACAGTCAGAAATCAAAGCTGGTCAGATCACCTAATCTGCCTGATTTTGAACATCAACCACTTAAAGAAATCTTAGAAGAAACACTTCAAGCTCCGGTCTTTTTAGAAAACGACGCTGCCATGGTCGGACTGGGTGAGGCTACAATTGGCGCAGGAAAGGGCTTTGATATTGTTGCCTATATCACCATCAGCACCGGAGTTGGAGGAGTAAGAATTGTAAAAGGAAAAATTGATACAAATAAATTTGGCTTTGAACCAGGACACCAGATAATCAACTTCACTCACAGCGACCACACTGGAAATTTTAAAGTAGTAGAACTTGAGTCTTTAGTATCCGGAAAATCTGTTCAAAAGATCTACAACCAAGATCCAAGAGATATTACAGACCCCGATATCTGGAACTTGGTATCCAAAGAAATAGCCATTGGTTTAACCAACACCATCCTGCATTGGTCGCCTGATATTGTAGTTTTAGGAGGAAGTGTAAGCAAAAGCCTAAACATTGAAACTATCAAAAAGAATGCAGAAGAATTACTGATCTTTCCGGAGATACCGGAATTTAGAAAAGCTGTTTTATTAGACTCTTCAGGACTTTATGGAGCTTTGCATTTCTTAACCTCAGATTGACAAGAAATTTGTGCGTCCACCTTACTTATATACTCCTTGGCGATGCTCAATTTTAACCACATAAATAACACTTTCTTTATCATTAAATGAGTATACAATACGATAATCACCTACTCTAAATTTATAGTAATTTCCTAACTCTCCGTGAAGTTTAATGCCTAAGAGGGGATATTCTTTGATCTTTCTTAAAGCTTGGAGAAGCTTTCTATGTATATGAAGAGGAAGCTTAGTAAATTCTTTCTTGGCAGCCTTTTCGAGTACTAAAGATTTAGCTGCCATAACTTACTTTTTTGATTGACGTTTTTTCAAATCCGCCTCTAATTCCTCTAGACTAACGATATTACCCTTAGCGATCTCTTTTTCAGCTTTTCGAATATCAGACATAGAATTCTTAAGAGAATAAATCGTTTCTTCTAAAGAATCCAGATAGTCAGGGGAAACTAAAGCAGCTTTAATCTTGCCATTCTTGGTCAAATCTACTCTACTATACTCGCTGTCGACTTTATCAACGAGTTTTAACAGATCTTTTCTGGCTTGAGTTACGGGTATTACTTGTGACATATAATCACAATGTACACTAAAATGTACACCCTGTCAAGACCAGACATCGTAGGATGGAAAGCTAATGCTTGTCATGGTCTTCTTCACAATCCGGATCGTCGCAGGATCCTTGTAAAACTTTTTCTAAAAAAATCTTTTGGTCTTTTATTGTGTTTTCTGGGAACTCTTTGAAAGCTTTGACCTCTTCACCCTGCTCACTACCCCTAATCTCTCCTGATTTAATTCTTGTTAAAATCGCTAAACCAAAAGGCCAACCAAAATAGCCGTCTTTATGCAAATGAGGATATTCAATTACCCCAATCATTCCCTTAATATCAACTTCTATACCTAACTCATTTTTTGCGACCCTTCTCACGGCATCTTCAACAGATTCACCAAAAAAGACTGTCCCACCAGGAATATGCCATTGCCCAATTCCCGGTTCAATACTTCTTTTTGTTAAGATTATCCCCTCGTCTGTTTCGACAATCACTTCTACACAAAACCGGGGAACTTTTGAATAAATAGACTTAAACTCTTCTGGTGTTAAGGGATATTTAGTATCTTGCATCTTAGTAGACTTGATATTATCGTATAGTTAGATCTTATGCAAATAGAATTTGGCCCTGAAGATAAAAGATTGTATCGAGTTCAAAGAAATATGGAGGGTTTTATTGGTTGTACATCTATTGATCAAGTCCTCCGAACTATTGTCACAGGACTTCGGCGATCAAAGCATCCCCTTGAATTTTCTTTTGCAGTAATTGACCCCCTCGCTTCCTTACTTGTTTACCGGGATCTTCGAAGAAAACTATCAAGGGCCAGGGCAGAGGTACTGAACAAAAACTCTAATAACCGCTAAAAGATTCTGTTAGGATATTTTGCGGTTTAATTCCCAAACCATATTTCGATAGAGAAAAATTACTAAATTAAGCCACACAAATCCAATAAGATACGCACCTAAAACGTCCGAAAACCAGTGGGCGCCAACATAAATTCGGGATAACCCCATCAATAAAACGGGTAGAGAGAAGATTACCAGCAAGACCTTGCGCAGCAGCAATCTCTCCTTAAGTTCTGTAAAAGTAAAAAACAGCAAAAATCCATATACACCAATTGCAAATAAAACATGACCACTGGGAAAGCTATCTGCGCGGGTAAACTTATCTAATTGTTCTATCAGTAATGGATCTGGCCTTGGTCGATGAATTAAAAACTTAATACTTTCGCTAATTAAGACTGAGCCCACCCCAGAGATAAACAACATTAAGGCAGCTTTATATCTTTTAATCAATATTCCCAAGATGACAAACAACATTAAAATCAGACTTCCCCATATTACATCCCCGATATCACTTAAAAATCTCATTATTAAGTCAAACCAAACAAAATCAATGCTTTGGAGAGCTAAAGTAATAGCCAAATCGATCTTCTCCATAGAACTATTGTACATTGGAAGACACAGCGGAGGAAACAACTTCAACCACTCCTTCATCAAAAGGCCCTGGGATAATTTTTTCAGGAGTTGGGTGCTCAACAAGTTTTGCCAAAGCATATGCAGCTGCAAGCTTCATCTTGTTTGTTATTTTTGTAGCCCTAGATTCCAGTGCTCCTTTAAAAATTCCCGGAAAAGCTAATGAATTGTTAATTTGATTTGGAAAATCAGACCTGCCTGTAGCCACCACATACGCTCCACCGCGCCTCGCTTCATCAGGCATAATTTCAGGAATTGGATTGGCCATAGCAAAAACAATTGACCGCTCATTCATCAATCCGATATCATCAAAGCCAAGCAAATTTGGTGCTGAAACACCTATGAACACATCCGCACCTTTTAATCCTTCCTTCAAATCGCCTTTGATTTTGTCAGGGTTAGTAATTTTTGCAAGTTCCTGTTTATATAGATCTAAGTTTCCCCGGCCTTCATAAATTAACCCTTTAGAATCAGCAATTCTAACTTCTTTGACAAGATCTACAATTAATTTAGTTACGGCGTTACCAGCAGCGCCTGCGCCGGATATCATTACCACCAAATCTCTCATCTGTTTTCCCACCACTTCTTGAGCATTTATAAGCCCTGCTAAAACCACAACAGCTGTTCCGTGCTGGTCATCATGCATTACTGGAATCCCAAGATCCTGCAAAGAATCTTCAATTTCAAAGCACCTGGGCGCAGATATATCTTCTAAATTTATTCCTCCAAAAACAGGAGAAAGTAAACGAACAGCATTAACAATTTCTTGAGTATCCTGGGTACCTAAACAAATCGGGAAAGCATCAACACCCCCAAAAGTCTTAAATAACGCAGCTTTTCCTTCCATCACAGGCAAAGCAGCTTCAGGGCCGATATTTCCAAGCCCTAAAACCGCAGAACCATCAGTAATAACCGCAACAGTATGTCCTTTGATGGTGTATTCATAAACTAACTCCTTATTTTCTGCTATCTCTTTGGAGACTAATCCAACTCCCGGAGTATAAGCAAGAGAAAGATCTTCGCGGTTTTTAATTGGAGTAGTAATTGAGGTAGCAATTTTACCTTTATTTATTTTGTGAAACTCTAAAGCTTTTTGTTTTAAATCCATTATTTAAGTAATAGTTTGAATTCGTCGGTATTCTCTAGGGGCCCGATGATCTGCAAATTAAACTTTTTACTTTGGAACAAATCTATCGCCACTTGCTTTACTTCTTCTGCAGTTACGGCATCTATTTTTGCCAAATACTCATCAAAAGTTTCTAACTCCCGGTCTAACACAAATTTTACCCCAAAATGTTCTGCCAAAAAGTTTGTTGATTCAGACCGCAAAGCAACTCTCCCCCTTTCCATCTCTTTAGCCTTTTTCAGCTCATCTAAACTCACAACCTCTTTTGAAGCCTTTTCCAATTGCTCCAAAATTACTTTTAGGGCTTCCTTAACTTTCTCAAGCTTCAGACCGCCAAAAACCGCGAAGTTTCCAGTATCATGGTAAGAAGAATGTCCGGCACTAACATGGTAGGCAAAGCCCCTCTTCATTCTAATCTCATTAAATAATCTTGAGGACATTCCCTCACCTAAGATTATCCCCAGTACCCTTGCTGCATACCTCCTGTCATCTTCCCGATCATAACCCTCAACCCCAAGTATTAAATTCACCTGGTCGGTTTTTTTATAGTAAATATTGACCCTAGGTTCTTTTTGTTCCTCCCAGTGATAAGGCTTGAAACTATTCTTAGCACCTCTTTGTAAATCCGCAAAATACTTTATCGCCAATTCTTCAATATTTTCCGGCAAATTTCCCACATACACTAAAGCCATATTCTCTGCTTTGTATAAACTATTCATGTAATTTAAAAAGTCATCTCTTTTTAGGTCCATAACAGTTTTTTCATCTCCACCAATATCCCAACCCAAAGGCTGATCTCCAAACTGCAGGTTTTCATAAAGATCCCAGACATATCTGGCAGGCATATCCTTAAACATCCTAAGTTCTTCAACTATAACTCCTTTTTCCTTCTCTATCTCATCACTCTCTAAAAGTGGTTCTTTCAACATAGAAGAAAGAATATCTGATGAAAGTTCTATATGTTTTGAAGCAGATTTGATCCAGTAGAGTGTCACCTCTTTATCGGTTGCAGCATTATTTATAGCACCTATTGAGTCAACCATAGTCGCAATTTGTTCTGCAGAAGGATACTTTTTGCTGCCTTTAAAAAACATATGCTCTAAAAAGTGAGAAATACCATTAATATTTCGTGCTTCATAACGGGATCCAGCACCAACAGCAAGTAAGGTGGTAACGGATTCTAATGTGGGGATATGGATCGTAATTAAGGTTAATCCATTGGGAAGGGTCTTAATCTTATACATAGATCATAAGTCTAATTGAAGTTGATAAAAAAGGCAACTAAAAACACTAACCCTAAGATGATTCTGTAGATACCAAAAGGGATAAAGTTGTTTTTTTGCACAAAATGGATAAACCATTTGATAACAAGCAAGGAAACTATAAACGAACCTGCAAACCCCACTATGAGGGGGGCAATAGTATCTGGGCTTAATTCAAAGTGAGATTTAAGTAAATCAAATCCTGTAGCTGCAAACATTGTAGGGATAGCCAGTAAAAAAGAGAACTCAACAGCTGTTGATCTTTTAGCTCCCAAAAACAGGGCACTCATAATTGTTGCAGCTGATCTTGAAACTCCTGGAATCATAGATACTGATTGTCCTAAACCGATTAAAAACGATTGCTTGATAGATAACTGATCAACAGAACCTGTGTGTTCGTCTTTTTCTTGATATATTAACTCTAAAATAATGAGTAAAATACCTCCAATAATTAAAGCTGCTAAAGTAACTAGACTGTTACCAATTAAAAATGTTTTAATTAACTTGTAAAGTGTAAATCCTAAGATCGCGGTTGGAGCAAAGGCTATTAAAATATTTCTCCAGATCTTTTTACTTCTCAAAAGTTTTTTCCAGTATAAAAACACCACAGCTAAAATTGCCCCAAGTTGAATAATAATTTCAAAACTTTTTACGAATTCTGTTTGTTCTAAATTTAGAAGCTTCGAGGTCAATATCAGGTGACCGGTAGAAGAGATTGGCAAAAATTCGGTAACACCTTCAACCACAGACAAGATAACAGCGTCGAAAATCTCCATGTAACATATATTCTACATCATACTTCTTGCTTGTTTAGCTTGGAACAATAATTGCAATTTATGAAGCGTGCAAATGCCATGAGTATAAATTTCACCTTCTTTCAAGGGCGGAAAAGTTTCTGAAGAACACCAAGCACAAGCAAAAACTAAAGTAGGAGATTTAGCTGGGGCAGAATGGCCTTTAAGTTTAATACTCATTTTTGACTCTTAAATCATTCTGCTCTTTTAGGCAGTAAACCATTAAATAATTAACGTTAGCAAGCGGAGCAACTAATTCACTTCGTGCCTAAATTGCTTGTTTTTACCTAACTCTCACAAAATTCTTACGAGTGGTATTTTTTCGCCTTAATCTTATTTTTTTTAACATCTTCTAGAGCTTTAAAATATGCCTCATAAGCTGACCTGTCTTTTTTAGCGTTGCAAAGATACACAACCCCATGTGCCAAATTGATCTGGCATTCTGGATAACCAATAGTTTCGCAAGCTCTAAAGACTTCATTGGCTACAACCAGGGCTGTTGGTTGAGCCATCCCAATATCTTCTGACGCAAAGATCACCATCCGACGGGCAATAAATAAAGGATCTTCCCCAGCTTCTACCATCCTGGCCAGATAATAAAGTGCGGCATCAGTATCACTTGCCCGCATAGACTTGATAAAAGCAGAGATTGTGTTGTAATGCTCTTCTCCTGCCTTATCATAACTTAGGACTCTTTTTTGAAGTGCCTCTTCAATTAATTCTTTCGTCAAATTCGAACCTGAACCCCGGGGGTCCAAACCTAAAATTGCAGCAAACTCTAAGGTATTAAGTAATATTCTGGCATCTCCGTTGGAGTTTTCGATTAAAAAATTTCTAGCATCTTCAGGTAAACTAATTTCCATATTCCCCAATCCCCGTTCTTTGTCTGAAAGTGCACGGTCGATAACTAAATTTAGTTCTTCTAACGTTAGTTGTTGCAAAACATAAACCCGGGTTCTAGAAAGTAAAGCTCCAATAACTTCAAAAGAAGGGTTCTCTGTTGTGGCACCGATCAAAGTTATAGTTCCATTTTCTACAAACGGCAAAAACGCATCCTGCTGGGATTTATTAAACCGATGAATTTCATCGATAAAGACAATTACTCGTGTGTCATTGCGAGTCCGACGACCGTCGGACGAAGCAATCTCTTTAAACATCAGATCGCCGCGCTGCGCTCGCGATGACATTGTTATTTTATTTTTATTCAGATTCTCAAAAATCTTTTTTAGTTCTGCCACAGAAGTATTGACTGCAGAAAATTCCATAAAATTCGCATTTACTTCACTGGCAATAACTCTAGCTAAGGTGGTTTTACCAACACCAGGAGGACCCCAAAGGATTATTGAAAAAATTTGGCCCTGTTTTATAGCTTTATGGAGCAGTTTATCTTCGCCTAAAATATGCTTTTGTCCGATGTATTCCGAAAGTTTTCGCGGCCGCATTCTGTCTGCAAGAGGACTCAGCATGTAATGATAATACCCAAATTTTTTCCGAAGGTCAACTTGGACGCAATTACTTAACTTTTGGACCTTGTGGAGTGTCTTCAACTTCAAACCCTAATTTAGCGATCTCCTTTCGGAGTTTATCTGACTCTTCAAAATCTTTATTTTCTCGAGCTTGTTCTCTTTTGTTTACCAGTTTCATGACTTCCTCCGGAATCTCTCTTTTTTTAGATACATACTTTTGTAAATCAAGACCCAGTACTTTGTCAAATTGAAGCAGACTCTGCGCCTTAGCTGATGTTGGATAGTCAGATCTGATCATCTCCCACATCACAGCAACCGCTTGAGGGAGATTCAAATCATTATTGATAGCATCTTTAAATCTTTGCTCATACTCTGCACAGCCTATCTTTGGTTCATCAAAGTCTCGAACTAAATCTCTTAAGTTATACAAAGCGTTTTGTGAGGCTTCTAAAGACTTCCAGGTAAAATTTAATTTATCACGATAATGGGCTGTCAAATATAAATATCTCAATGCTAATGGTTCAAAACCCTTCTCTTCAATATCTCTTAACGTATAGAAGTTGTTTAAAGATTTACTCATTTTTTGTCCTTCAACCAGTAAAAACTCTCCGTGAATCCAGAACCTCACAAACTGTTTACCGGTAACACCCTCTGCCTGGGCAATCTCATTTTCGTGGTGGGGAAACAATAAGTCAATTCCACCAATGTGAATGTCAAAAGTATCTCCAAGATATTGTTGGCTCATTACAGAACATTCAATATGCCAACCCGGCCTTCCCCGTCCCCAGGGAGAGTCATACCCGATCTCATTTGGGTGTACCGATTTCCACAATGCAAAATCCTGAATACTATCTTTTGTGTATTCATCTGATAAGGTCCTTGTCCCGCTTTTTAATTCTCTTTTTTCAATTCTGGACAATTTGCCATAATCAGGAAACTCGGAAATATCAAAATAAACCGAACCGTCTTCTTCAACATAAGCCAAACCTTTATTTATCAAAACCTGAATGTATTTAACCATCTCATTAATATGCTCCGTTGCTCTGGGGTTAACATCCACAGGTTCGATGTTTAGTTTCTCTAAATCTTCAAAAAAGATCTTTTCATAAACCCTGGTAAATTCTTCTATGGATAAACCTTTTTCAGCAGCTTTTTTGATAATCTTATCCTCAATATCAGTAATGTTTCTCACAGAGGTTACTTCATAGGCATTTGCCTGTAGTGTTCTCTTCAGTACATCCGACAGAGTCATTGTTCGAAGGTTCCCGATATGCTGATAGTCATAGACAGTCGGACCGCAGGTGTACATTGTGACTTTTGGAGGATCCAGGGGCTCAAATTCTTCAATTTTTCGGGTTAGAGTATTATAAAGCTTTAACATAAGTTACCCTATTATACAAAGTAACCACCTGTAACTAAAGATTTGTAATAACCTTCTTTAGACCTTTGTCCTAGCGCTGGAGTTCTGGAATCCAAGTAAACTCGAGCAAACTGTTCTACATATTGTTCGTCAAGTCTCTGATCATATCTTAAGCAATCTAATACTGTTGTTGCATCTCCTATATACCTTTCTTGAAGATCGACAAACTGCATCTCCTCTTCAATTCTTGGACGATGATCCAAATTTCTCATGTGTTCTAAGACACGTTTATCTAGCATTCTCACATCTTCCAAATCAAAAACCATAAACCGTGTATCAAACCCCCGTTCAATCCAAGTTAAAGTTAAATCTTGTCCGATATTACCTAAATGGGCATCTCCATGAATAAAGCCAGCTTCAGCCCAAGAGGCGACAAATTCAGCAAGCTTAGTCACAAAAGTATTTAACCGCTTTGGTTCGTATTCTTTTAAGTTTAATTTATCCAGAGGAACTATACCCCTCTCCGTAAAAGTTAAAACATAAGAATAACCATCCACCTTATCAGGAGATTGAAAACCTAAAGCTGCACAAGGTCTAACTGACCTTACCCCAGTTAGCCTGGTAATCAACTCTAGGTTATCCAGTTCATTGGATGCCTTGCCAAAATTTAAAGCGGGTTTTAAAACTAAACTTACCCCCTCTCTTCCTTTAAAGTCAATTACAGTTGCACTTACTTGTCCCTTACTACGACCTTTAACAGGAATATCTTGTTCGCTTAATGGCTGAACTATTTTCCAGGGTCCACCTACTACTTGATCTAAAATATCATGGCGTTTCATCCTCAATCGTTTTGCTGCAGAAGAGGCAATCTTGGCACTGACACCATTTTGAAGCAGTTCGTTAACAAACAATCTTCTTTCCTGAAAGTTAAAATTTGGAAGTGACTCAGCAACCATTTGTATATATTATATATTAACGAAGCTTGCAAATCAAACTATAGGTTCTATATTTCAAAACATTAGGCAGCTAACTCTTGAAATTTTGTAGTATAGAAATTTGGCACTTTATGTTCTGGATAATTACCTTCAGCAATAGATTCTGCAATTTGTACTAACCGTGCTTTTCTTCGTCTTATAACAGCGATTAATTTTTGGTCTGTTGGGTTATTAAACCCATCTTTATCATGTCTCAGATTAAAATCACCCAAGAACCTATCAATTGATTGAACCCAGCTAGTAGCCAATGCTTGTTCCAGAGGTAATAGATCCCACTTTTCTCCCACCTCATATAAAGCCCTTAAATACGGCTGTAATTTAGGACTTTCGTTACTCTCTAATCGTCTTCTTATCTCTAACTCATCCACTCTTTCACGAAGGGTTGGAACTGGTAAAATAAAAAACTTATGAAACCTTCTTTCATCAGTATTCTGCATTAGAACAAAATTAGCAACAAGCCTTGCAACCCTTCCATTTCCATCGTCAAATGGATGCAATTCCCCAGTTATACCAAAATGTGCAGCAGTGGCAACCTGTAAAGCTCCTCTGATATTGTCAGGTTCTTGTTTTAACTGGTTCATTTGGTTTTGTAACCATCTTTCGAATAAATAGACATACTGGTTAAGGTCTCTATGCTTAACTAGATTTCTACCGACTACTTGCACTTCATCATTAATCCTATATTGACCAGCCAAACCTGGATAGTAAAATAAAACCCTTTCATGAATCCCCGTCAATAAACCAGGTTTAAAGAGCCTAGAGTCTTCGTCTATACGTTCTGCTCTCATTGTTCTCTCCATATAACTTCTGGCTCTATCTACTCCTAAAGCCACTTGTCGCATAGGAGGAGGCGGATAATGTATATTTCTGTCTAAAACAGTTTCAGAGATCATTGCCTTTTTAATCCTTTTTTAGAAGGATCAGTAATTTGATCCAAAGATTGATTGAATGCTTCCTGGGGGTCTACATCAGGAAACACCTCTAAGATAGAATCAGCCATTATAAGCGCCCTACTGATTAATTCTTGCTCCCTCAAAAATCTCCTCATTCTTCTAGAAAGAGGTTTTTGTTGTTCATGTTGAACTTGATTATAAAAATCAACAGGTCTTACAAATCGTTCTGCCATATATAAACTATAAGTGAGAATTATATCCGAAGCAAGCACTAATGTCAAACTATAGGATGTTTGATATAGAAAAATTAGTATTAATTGGAGAATTTACCCGCCGATGCCTTTTTTGAACTCTGCCCTACCCTTGGCATCGGCACGAATCTGAATTTGTTTTTGACGTTTTTCCTGGATTTCGAATTGTTTGACCTGTTTCTTTTGCTGGTTTTCTTGAGTTTCGGCAGCTTTTTTCTGTTGCTCTTCGTGTGCTTGTTGTTGAAATTTATGTTGGTCAATCTGATATTGCCGGATGAAGGCTTTGATATTGGCTTTCTTTACTTCTTCTTGTTGTTTTCTTTTTGCCTCTGCCTGGGGATCCAGTTGAGCAACCATCTGGCCTGTACCTAAAACGCTTTGGACACCTGTTTCTATAGCCTTCCCGACTTCATCTTTTACCGGCTGGACAACAGCTTCTTGGACAGCCTGTTTCATAGCATCCATCTTCGAACCATCAGACATGATTTAAGTATAACATGCTATTAATACTCTTTCCGACCTTCCAGCGCCCTGGTTAGTGTAGTTTGGTCTGCATATTCCAAATCTCCGCCAACAGGTAAACCTCTTGCGATACGAGTAACCTTAATTCCAAGAGGCTTGATTAACCTTTCGATATACATAGCTGTTGCCTCCCCTTCCATAGTCGGGTTAGTGGCTAAAATAACTTCCTGGACTTCTCCACTTTTTAATCTAGGTAAGAGCTCTTTAATATGCAACTCATCTGGGCCGATATTTTCTAAAGGGGAGATGGAACCATGTAAAACATGGTATAAACCGGAAAAATTGGCCCGCTCCAATGCCAAAACATCTAAAGGATCTTCAACCACAGCAATTACTGACCGGTCCCGCCTTTGGTCTTCATCAATCTCACAAGGATCACCTTCTGAAATATTAAAACAAATTGAGCATAAAACAGTTTTCTCTTTCAGAGAGACAGCAGCGTTAGCCAGTTTCTGCGCTTCTTCTTTTGGAGCATGCAAAAGATAATAAGTTAACCTTTGTGCAGTTTTTGGACCGATCCCTGGAAGTCTCTCAAACGCCTCAATTAATTCTCTCACCACCCGTGGAATTATTGCCATTTAGATACCAAGGCCGCCCATTAGACCCTTCATCTCTTCTGCAGCAACTTTTTGGGATTGCTTTAGAGCCTCATTGACAGCTTCTGTAATTTTATTAAAATCCTGCTCACCGTCAATAGAGATGACTTTTTGGTCTGCCGTCATTACCACTGTCACCCCTTTGTGTTCAACTGTAATCTTGATTCCAGATAGCTTTTTTTGAACTTCCATTGCTTGGTCTCTCATTTTTTTAAGATCACCAAGCTGTTTTAGATTATCCATGAAACCCATGATGGTAGTATAAGATATTTTGATGTCACTGTCTATCTACGTAATTATTCAGTTCTTTCCAGTGGTCCGTCATTGCGAGCGTAGCGAAGCAATCTTCTACGGTAGGAGATTGCTTCTGGGCCAGTGGCCCATCGCAATGACGATTTGGCTGGACAAAACTAACTAGTTACCTATCTACTGCCTCTGCCACATTTTCCATCAAAGAGATTACAGTCATTGGGCCAACTCCGCCGGGAACAGGAGTGATGATTGAAGCTTTTGGAGCAACAGATTCAAATTCAACATCCCCACATACTTGTCCATCAGGCATCTTTTCTGAACCTACATCTATTACCACAACACCATTTTTCACCATATCTCCTTTTAAAATATGATAATGACCAGTGCTAGAGACGATTAGATCAGCACCCATAGTCACTGTTTTTAAATCCTTAGTTTCCTTGTCAACACCAACAATTTTCTTTACTTGTGCCTCTAAGACTTTCATCAACCTGCTTCCTACTTCACCACGGGAACCTAAAACCACTACTTTTTTTTCTGATAAATCGATCCGTTCATTATGAATAATAGACATAATTGCCCGCACAGTTGCTGCCATATACGGGCTATCATCAAGCAGTCCGTCAACGTCTTTTTCCGGTTTAATTAGACCTACCAGGCCCGGAATAGACGGAAGCTGGATCATAATCCCGTCAACTTCTGTATCTTCATTTAATCTTTTTATCTCTGCTGCAACTATCTCAAAGTTGGCCTCTGCTGGAAATTTTGCTACCAGAAAATCAATTCCCAAGTCTAAAGCTTTTTTTTGTTTGATGTTGGTATAGAGTACAGAGGCAGGATCCTCTCCCACTAGGATACTTACCAAAACTGGCTTTCTCTTAAAGTTATTAAGCTTTGCTTCAAGAGCTTTTCTATGCTCCTCTGCTAATTTTTTTCCATCAATGATGTAAGTCACACCTGGAATTATACTTAAAAGAAGCTAAAAAAGCGAAAGTCACCGACTTCAACGACAGTGCTAAACCATTCTTTAAATCTTCTTACAGATCTTAGATGATCTACAACCAAATCAGAAGACAAAAACTGATTTTTTGTGGTAAAAGCTAAAACCGGTATTAAAGGATCCAGCTCTTCTTTAATTATCCTATTAATTTAATAGCTTTTGCTCCGCCTAATAACACCCCAACCAAACTTAACCTTTCCCCTCCTGTTCTCCGGATAAAATCTACTGTTTCTGCAATAGCGTTCGGGTTTTTATTGAATTTATTATCATCACGCGGAGAAATAACTTTGTTGCCGATTGCCTGAGCTCTTTGAGCTATTGCTTTTTTGAACCCGGGAATTGGACTAATTCCCGGCAAAATTACTGTTATATCTGGTCTTTGGGGATTACCGTCTATTTGCAGAAGAGACGTTTCTAAAGCACTCATTAAGAAATCCCTGGGACAGGATATTTTTTAGCAAATTCTGCAATTTCTATTCTGATTTTCTTTAAATTTTCATTATTTTTCATTTTCTTCCTAAATTCTTTTAAAAAGTCTTTTCTTGATTCTTGTTTCTTTGGCAAATCATACCCCCTAATTTCCTCTAAAACTTTCTTTATCCAACCAGCAATTTTTTTCATCTCTTCTTCTTTCATTCCCCGCGAGGTCAAGGCCGGAGTTCCAAGCCTGATTCCTGATGGATAAAAAGGAGAAGCGCTCTCTTTTGGAATCGTATTTTTATTTACAGTAATTCCTGCATATTCCAATGCATACTGAGCCTGATAGCCCATCCCAAAACCATAGGAAGTCAAATCTAAAACCATTAAATGATTTTGAGTTGGAGTTCCTAGTTCATCTGCTAAAACCTTGGCATTTTTAACAATCTGTTTAGCATACTCTTTAAACTCTGAAGTTCCAGCTTCTTCCAAAGCCACAGCAATAGCTGCTGTTTGGTGGTTATGTGGACCTCCTTGCATCCCTGGAAAAACTGCTTTTTCTAACTTTGTGATAATATCTGGATCTTTTGAAAAGCCTTTTTCAGTTACCATTATCATCGCACCTCTTGGGCCACGCAAGGTTTTGTGGGTAGTGGTTGTGACTACATCAACATATGGTACAGGCGATGGATAAACTCCACCAATTACAAGTCCGGAAACATGGGCAATATCTGCAACTAAATATGCTCCAACTTCTTGTGCAATTTTGGAAAAACCTTCAAAATCTAAAAAATAAGGATATGCTGTTAAACCAACCCAAATTAGCTTTGGCCTGGCTTTTTTTGCAAGTTTTAAAACATCATCCAGGTCAATCTTGCCGTCTTCCCCTACTTCATACTGAACTGAGTTAAATAACTTGCCTGTAAAGCTCGATTTGTCTCCATGCGTTAAATGACCACCAGATGATAGTTTAAGCCCTATAATCGTTTCTCCAGGTTCAACCAAAGCAAGGATTGTGGCTAAATTGGCCGGAGAGCCAGAATAAGGCTGGACAATCGAATGCTTGGTTCCAAAAAGTTTATTTGCAAGTTCGATTGCATACTCTTCTATCCCGTCAATAAATTCATTTCCGCCGTAATAGCGTCTTTTCGGAAAACCTTCTGAATATTTGTTAGTTAAAATTGAACCTAAAGCTTTTAATACATCTTCTGAGACATAATTTTCTGAAGGGATCATCTCCAGACCAGTTAACTGCCGCTCTTTCTCTTTTTCTATCAGATCAAATACTTTAGATTTCATAAATTATCAGAATTAAATATTTCAGAAGCGATTCTAATTATATCATCATCTGCTGCCACCTCAACATTAGCATCATCCAAGATAACCTTTTTCTTTCCAACCTTTGTTTTAACATGAGCTTGCTTACCCAAAACATCAGCGAGAACTGATTCGAGCAGATCTCTACTCTTTTGGGTTTCTAAAATTCTTTGATGAAAAGTATAAGGAACTTCTATTAAAACTTGTCCTTCGTTACACTCTAAAACTGTAGCCAGCCGAAGTAAGGCTTCCAAGGAATAATTATGAGGCTTAATGGTTTCTAAAATATAATTCCATTTATCTTTCAAAACTACCATGTCCCCGCTTTCATTTGTGAAAGCAATAATCAGAGGATGCTTTATGTCGTCATTGCGAGCGACCGCAGGGAGCGCGGCAATCTGGGATTGCTTCGTCGTTTCTACTCCTCGCAATGACATAGTATTAGGTTCCCTGCAACTTTCGATCACTGCTACCTCCAGAGGCAGAGACGGAACTGCCGATACCTTGATTCTTTCATAGGCTTTTTGAAAGTTGTCTAAGTAAGATACTAAGTTGTCTAAACTTAAATCTTTGGAAATTTCAGTCAAGGCCTTATGTTTCTCTTGACCCAGCGAACTAATGGAAATCTCAGGCAAACCATTTTTTATAAACAACATCATTCTAATTAAATCCATTATTGAAGTAAGTAGTTCTTTAATATTTGCTCCTGTTTCTAGTTGTTTTAATAAAGCCTGAAGTGCACCTTTGGCATCTTTTTCAGTAACTAATCTCAAAAGCTCAACTAATTCATCAAAACTTCCGGATTTAACTGATTCTTCAACCAGCTTAACTGTAATTTTCTCGTTTTTGCTAGAAAGCTGGTCTAGTATTTTTAACCCGTCTCTAAACCCGCCTTCAGCTTTTTTAGCAATTAGCTGAAGCGCTTCTTGTTCAACACTCAAACCCTCTTCTTTGACAACCCGGTCTAGAGCAATTATCAAATCAGGGATTGTTGCATGCTTAAAATCCAGCCTCTGAACCCGGGAAAGAATGGTTGATGGAATCTTAGCAACTTCGGTGGTTGCTAAGATAAATATTACATGAGCAGGGGGCTCCTCTAAAGTCTTTAGAAGGGCGTTGAATGCTTCATTGGTTAACATATGCACTTCATCGATAATGTAGACTTTTTTGGCCGAATTTGTCGGTGAGAGCTTAATGTTTTCCCGGAGTTGCCGGATATCATCAATCCCCCTGTTTGACGCAGCATCTATCTCTAAAACGTCAAGATTCGAA
>CAZLKE010000005.1:0-19807 GCA_964560075.1 uncultured Gammaproteobacteria bacterium
AAAAGTTTCTATTTCTTTTGAAAGCTTAGCAATTAAAGCTTGTTTTTGTTCAAAATTGGCTATTTTTTGAATATCTTCTGCTGCTGAACTTGTTTGGGTAACCAATTCATTTAATGTTTTAGTAGCTTCAGAAGAGCCTCTGGCGAGAAGAGCCTGAGCTTCCCGATATCGCCTAGCTGAACGGGCTGTAGCCACAAAAGCCTTACTCCAAGGATTTATAGAAGTGACAGTAAGTATCACATCTTCAAACCCTCTTTTTATGGGGTACATCCTATCTCCTGGGACAGCATCTTGAGACAAATAAGCGAGTGTGGCCGGCGGGAAAAGTACCAAAGATAAGATCAAAGTAGCAAGGGCAAGCAAACGGGCCATCTCGAAATTATTGTAGCAAAAATTAAAAATTTAGAATAGCTTTTTAATATCCGAAACAGTAATCAGGATTGCCAAAGATATAAGTAGCGCAAAACCAACAGCATGAATGATCTTTTCAGTAGATGGGGGCACTCTTTTCCCAATGATGGCTTCAGTAAACAAGAACAACAATCTTCCTCCATCCAGAGCAGGCAGGGGTAAAGCATTAAAAATTGCTAAATTAAGGCTAAGTAAAGCTAAAAACTCCAGGTAAGGAATTATCGGATTATCGATCCTTAAGATGTCTCCAATTAAAGATGTAATTCCCACAGGTCCAGCAACGGTCTGCCCCACAGGAGCAATATCTTTTTTAACAAATGCAGTTCTGATTGTATTACCTAAAATTTCAAAAGAATAACTAGTTAAATTAAATGTGTGAATTGGCGCAGCTAGAAGCTTTTGCCAAAAAGCAGCAAATTCTAGGTTAGCCACTTTAAACGAGCCTAAAGCAACGCCTAATGCTCCTTGACCTTGGGGTGGATTTTCTCTTGGGGTAACCTCCACATTTCTAAATTTATTTTTTGAGACATCTGAAAGTGTTAAAGTGACCTTTTTCCCTGCGTTTTCTTTAATTTTATTTGAAAACTCCTCTGAATTTTCTATAAATTGGTCGTTTATTGCAATAATTCTATCTCCTTGAACTATCCCAACTTGACTGGCAGGAGAATCTGAAGCTACGTTGGATATAATGACTACAGTTTCTTTAGTTTGGGATACTCCGACGAAGTCGTGTTCAACAAGCAAAGGAATCTGTACTTTAAAACCTTGGAAAGCAATCAATCCATAGTAGATTACCCAAGCTAACACTAGGTTCATTAATACGCCGGCAGCAACAACAGTAATCCGCTTCCAAACATTTTGCGAGGCAAAAGATCTTGGGTCTGTTAAAGCTTTTGGGTCATCATCGTCCTCTCCTTTTAGTTTGACAAATCCTCCAAACGGCAGCCAGTTTAAAGAGACCAACGTCTCACCCCACTTTTTTCCAAACAACTTTGGAGGTAAACCAAAGCCAAATTCTAAAACTTTGATATTAAATTTTTTAGCAGCAAAAAAGTGTCCAAGTTCATGGATGATTACTAAAATAAAAATAGTAACGAAGAAAATTAAAATAGCCATCTTAATGACTAAATTGTCATTAGTTCTTGCTCTTTTACTTTAACCTGCCCGTCTACAGTATTTGTAGATATTTCGATGAGATCTTGTAAGAATTTTTCCTTGCGGTTTAGTTCATCTTCGCTAATCTCTCCTGCTTCTTTCGCTTTCTGCAAAGCAGTCCGGACATCGGCCCTAATTTGTCGAATCTCAATTTTTGTATCTTCCCCGTGTTTGCGGGAAAGCTTAACAAACTCTTGTCTTCTCTCTTCAGTCAAAGGAGGGATCGGAAGCCTAACTGTTTGGCCTTCGACAGCAGGGTTAAGCCCTAAATTAGCTTCTAAAATTGCTTTTTGGATTTCGTTAACTAATGCTGCATCCCAAACTTGGATAGTTAAAAGTGATGGCTGTGGCGCTGTAATAGAACCAAGCTCCATCAGCTTCATCTTTGTTCCATAAGCACTAACTGGAACTTCTTCAATTAAGGAAGGATTTGCCCTACCAGCCCTAATAGAGGATAGTTCTCTCTTGAGATGATTTAGCGCGTCATCTATTCTTGAGCTTGCTTCTTGTATTTCTTGGTCCATTACTTACCTAATTCAATTCTACTAAATTTGCCAACCTGAATGTTTTCCCCCAATTTAGCTACATAACTTTTAATTAAATCTTCAATTGATTGAGAAGACTCCCGGATATAAGGTTGTTTAAGTAACTCCTCGCGGCCTTCAGGATTCATTGAAGCAACTTGCAATGAAAGTTCATGGGCTAAATATTTGAAATCTTCAGTTTTAGCAACAAAATCTGTTTCGCACAAAACTTCAACTAAAACTCCGACCCTTCCTCCATGAGAATAAGTTTCAACTATACCTGCTTTAACCTCCCGTTCAAGCTTAGATGCTGCTTTGTCTAAACCTTTTTGTTTAAGAATCTCTTTTGCTTTTTCCAAATCTCCATTTGATGCTTCTAACGCCTCACGGGAATCGGCAATCCCTGCACCTGTCTCAGTTCTTAATTGTTTAATTAAATCTACGGAAATATTCATGAATACAATTATTCTACCTTACTCTTTGACTCATCTAATACTTCTTTTTCTATCTCTTCTTCCAAAACTTCAGTCTCTTCACTTAAGGCTGTTGAAGTCTCCTCTTCTACTTTTACCTCTCTTGATTCTTGATTCTTGACCCTTGATTCTTCTTTTTTTCCTTCTCCATAAGCTTTAATAACCGCCTCGCAAACAATCCTAATCGCCTTAATACCATCATCATTTGCTGGAATCGGATAATCAAATACATTTGGATCAACATTTGTATCTGCAAACCCAACTAAAGGAATTTCAACTCTTCTTGCCTCTCTGACAGCAGTGTCTTCTGTTGAAGCGTCAACTATAAATATAGCATCAGGTAAAGTTTCTAAGCCCGCAACCCCTCCTAGCTCTTTTTCAAATTTTTCAATTTTTCGGGCAGTTAAAAGCTGTTCTCTCTTGGTATATCTTTTCAACTCTCCTGATTCTTGCTCTTTTTTAAGTTGAGTCAGTTTATTTAAATTCTTTTTAATCTCATCAAAGTTAGTTAAAAGTCCTGCTACCCAGCGGGAAGTTATATAAGCAGCACCTGCTTCTTTAGCTAAGCTCTCAACAATCTCTCTGGCTTGTTTTTTAGTACCAACAACTAGCAACACTTTGCCTTCTTTACCTAAGTTGTAAACATAATTAACTGCAATTTTGAGTTCTGATTCTGATTTAGCTAGGTCAATAATATGCACGCCATCCCGAACACCATAGATATACCGTTGCATCTTAGGATTACCACGGGAGACTTTGTGTCCAAAATGAACACCTGCTTCCAGTAATTCTTGCATTGATGGTACTAATGCTTTCATGAAATATGTTTTCCTTAACCTCTCCAGAGATGAATCTTCAGGAAAATCTAGTCTCTAGATGTGTGATGGTGAGATTTTAGCAGAAGTAGTACAAAAAAACAACTCTAAACCTTAAAATCCCCTTTTGCCCAACGATATAAGTATCGATCCGTCATATCTATTCCCCTTCTATACTGAGAATGTTTTTCTTCAGATACATGATCTAAAGCTACATATAAACCTCTTCTGACTCTGTTAAATAAAGCCATCCACTGATGGTACTGTGAATCAAGATCATCAGGTCTTTTTGCACGCGGATACAAAGCCACTTGTTCAACTAAACCAACAACTCCATGCTCACGGTACATAAATATTTTCATCTTATCTAATCCTGCATGTTCTCTTCTGCAAACAACAAATTGATTATCTCTGCTTTCAACAATAGACCTGAATGCTTTTGGCTCTTTTTTTCGCATACACTGCAAAACTACATGATCGACTGTGAGCTGGTTAACGTGATTTTTTGTACAACCTCTTGGAGTCAGACATAAAGGACAATGGTCAAATGTATCTAAGTCCGGTAGTTGTACGTCGTTTCTAACGATTTCTAACCTGGCTGCCATACCAAAATTATAGCAAAGCAAGCAATTCAATCACAACTAAGAAGTTTCTACCTCTCTAAATCAAGGAAAGTATAAGAGCAGCCATGGGACTCTCCGTCTTGTTTAAAAATCACTTTTTTAAAATCAGAGTAATCCGGGAAAAAAGCATCACCCTCAATGTTTGTATGAACAAGAGTAAGATAGAGCCTGTCTGCTATTGGCATGGCTTGCTCATAGATTTGCCCCCCACCAATTACAAACAGCTCTTGATCGCTGTATCCCACTTTAATTGCTTCATCTAAGCAGTGACAAACAATTACTCCGGCAGCTTTCCACTCTGGATCTCGGGTAATAACTACGTTGGTTCGGCGCGGAAGAGGTCGGCCGATTGAATCAAAAGTCTTTCTACCCATAATAACAGTATGCCCGGTTGTAAGATCACGAAACCTCTTCATGTCTTCTGTGATATGCCAAGGAAGTTTATTGTCTTTCCCGATCACCCGGTTTTCCGACAAAGCTGCGATTAGACTAATTCTTGGAACTTCCATAATTTTAGATAGCAATAGGTGCTTTTATTGGCGAATGAGGATTATATCCTTCCAGCGTAAAATCCTCAAACTTGAAAGAAAAGATATCCTTTACATCTGGATTAATCTTCATAGTAGGGAGCGGACGAGGCTCCCGGCTTAGTTGTTCTTTGGCCTGTTCAATATGGTTGCTATAAATATGGGCATCACCAAAAGTATGGACAAAATCACCTGGTTTTAATTCTGTCACTTGAGCTACCATCATGGTTAAAAGAGCATATGAGGCAATATTAAATGGCACGCCCAAAAACATATCCGCACTTCGCTGATAAAGCTGACAAGATAACCTATCTTTGACAACATAAAACTGAAAAAGAGAATGACACGGAGGAAGCCCAGCTTTGGCCATCTCATCAATATCAGCTACATTCCAAGCACTAACTATATGCCTTCGGCCATAAGGATCTTTTTTAATACCTTCTACCACATTTGCGGTTTGATCGATTTCTTTTCCATCGGGAGTTTTCCAATGTCTCCACTGTACTCCATAAACAGGACCTAAATTTCCCCATTTTTTAGCAAAAACTTCATCTTCTTTGATTTTACCTATAAAATCTTTCTGTGCTAGAGGTGTTTCCCCTGCCTTTTCCATTTGCTGGGTATAGTATTTATATGGCCACTCATCCCAGATATGAACATCATTATCCACCAAATATTTGATATTTGATTCACCTTTTAAAAACCACAGCAGCTCATGGATAATTCCTCTAAGAAACATCTTTTTTGTAGTTAACAATGGAAATCCTTTAGATAAATCAAATCTTATTTGTCTGCCAAAAACGCTTTTGGTTCCAGTTTTAGTCCGGTCATCTTTATACCCACCATTTTCTAAGATATCAACAAGTAGATCTAAATAAGCCCATTCAGACGTATCTATTCTTTGTGCGAGTTTTTTCATCGAACACCCCCAATCTATTTATATCAGAAATTACGTCTGCGAGCACCTTGTCTTTAAGTTGGTTGGCGTCTATAACCAACCAATTTGTTTGCTGCCTTGCCCAATCTAAATATCCATTCCTTCTTTTCATTAAAGCAAGCAAATCAGCTTTGTCAAAATGATTTAGCTCCACGCCTTTGGCTGCAGCAGCCCTCTTTTTTCCAACTCCCACATCAACATCAAGCAACACCGTAGTAGTTGGCCTTATTCCTTCTGTTGAAAATTCATTCACTCTTCTTACTTCATCTAAAGACAAACCAAATTGATAGTGTTGGTAAATATAAGAGCTGCCTTCTGATCGATCAGACAGTACAATTTGGCCATTCTCCCACGCAGGCAAAACAGTTTTTAGAATATTTCTTCTTCTGGCAGCAGTAAATAAAAGAAGTTGTGTTCTAGGATCATCTTTTATTTCAGGGTTAAAAATCATACCCCGAAGCTGTTCTGAAAATTGAGTACCTCCTGGCTCCCTAGTTTCAACAACATCAAACCCCTCTTGTCTTAAATGTTCAGCATAATCTTTCATAATAGTGCTCTTACCACAACCATCTCCACCCTCAAAGGCTATCCAAATACCACTTGGAGGTTTTTTCTCAGTCATTTTTATGTCCTCCGGTGGAACCAAACCCACCTCTGGTTTTATTATGATTCATCGACTCAACCTCTTCCCACTCTGCCTGATCAATCCGCACAAAAGCACCTTGCCCAAGTCGCTCACCCCGCTCAACTGTGACTGGTTCTTTTTGAAAGTTATAAAACTGCAACTGTATCTCGTCTTCATCCCCGCAAAAATCCTGATCAATAAAGCCAATTGTATTTAATAACCCCTTCTTTTTAGCAGTACTCGATCTGTCTTTAAGTAAAATCATATAGCCTTTTGGGATCTCAACAATAATATTTACTGGTACCCGCCCAATGGCATTCGGTTCAATAGTGACAGTCTCTCTGGCTAAAACATCAAAAGCTACAGACCCGGGAGTGTGATACTCAGGCAAGGGGAGCGCTTTATCGATTCTTTTGATTTTAACTTTCATCATTTAAAATTCTTCCAATATTGGCTAGCTATTGGTTTAGGGCTTAAGTCATAATCATTGGGATATTTTTTGCTTCCTAAAATTGCCGATCCATACTCGTTTTCAGCAGGAGAAGTCAAAACAGAAAACCGGACTTGTCCAACCGGCATATTTGGATAAATAACCAAAGGCTGCTCAGTTAAATTAGTAATCTCTAAAGTAATATGACCTTTAAACCCTGGGTCAACAAACCCGGCTGTAGCATGGATAACAAGACCAAGTCTTCCTAAACTTGATTTTCCGTCAACATTCGCGATCACTTGTGGTGGAAGTCTAAACCATTCAGTTGTGACTCCCAAAATAAACTCCCGTGGATGAAGTATTGTTCCTCTTTTGGGGTCGATCTCTTCGTATTCAATAAATTCATCCACTGGTTTTTTTAGATCAATAGCTGCTTCCTTCGACCGGCGTCTGGAGATTGTCATAATAGTTTTAGCTAAATGCACGTCTAATGATGCTGGTTGGACATTGAGTTTATGGGGCGCTTTGACTTCAATAAAACCACTTTTAATAGCCGATTTAATATCCCGGTCAGAAAGTACTGCTCCTGGATATTTTAAAAATTCAAAGTCACTTATTTTGTTCATATTTTTCAATTGTCATTGCGAACGTAGTGAAGCAATCTCTTTTAGGCTAGATTGCTTCAATGACACGGTTATGCTACTTTAACTAATTCCTTCTCTACCAAAATTGCCTTTTGAACTTTTCTACTGGCAGCTTTGACAAACCCCATAAATAAAGGATGGGGAGACAGAGGCCTGGACTTTAACTCCGGATGAAACTGGGTACCGACAAAAAAAGGATGCTCCGGAAACTCAACGATCTCTACTAATTTTCCGTCCGGAGAAGTTCCGGAAATAACCATTCCATTTTTCAAAAAAACTTTGCGGTATAAATTATTAAATTCATACCTGTGCCTGTGCCGCTCAGAGATCTTTTCTTTTGCGTAAAGTTTTTTAACTAAACTTCCCTTTTCCAAAACACAATCCCAAGCACCAAGCCTCATAGTCCCTCCATAATCTTTTGCTAAGAGTTTTTTCTGCTGATCCGGCATAATATGAATTATTGGATCAGGAGTTTTTTCATTTATTTCTGTAGTATTTGCTTCCCTTAAACCCAATACATGCCTGGCAAATTCCACACAAGCTAGCTGCATTCCATAACAAAGGCCAAAATAGGGGATTTTATTTTCCCTGGCAAATTTAATGGCAGCAATTTTCCCTTCAATATCCCTTGAGCCAAAGCCACCCGGCACAATTATTCCCTGGTACTTTTACAAATTGTCCGGACTTTCCAAAACTCTACCCGCATCTACCCAAGCTATCTCCGGCTTAAACCCCTCTGTAAATGCAGCATGTTTTAGGGCTTCAATTACTGAGATATAGGAATCAGTTAAAGTAAAATCCCCGGTCGAAAAATACTTGCCGACAATCGCCACTTTTAACACCTTTTCTGCTGTATTCACTCTTTTAACAAATTCTCTCCACTCAACCAAGTCTTTGTGTTTTCTTTTTAATCCCAATTTACCTAAAATGCGGTTGGTTAACCCTTCATCGTCAAAATTAACTGGTACTTCATAAATATTGGTAACATCTGGTGCACTGATAATATCCTCCGGTTCCAGGCCTGTAGACATCGCTAGTTTCTTAATTCTGGATTGGTCCAATCTTCTCTCGGCCCGGGCCAAAATAATATCCGGCTGGATTCCAACTGCATTTAAATCCCGGACCGACATTTGGGCAGGTTTACTTTTCATCTCGCCAATTGAAGCCGGGATTGGTAAATAAGTAATATGGACATGAATGACGTCACTGGGTTTTTTAAGTTTTAGTAATCTATTGGCTTCCAAAAAAAGCACATTTTGGTATTCACCCGCTGTTCCGCCGATCTCAATTAAGGTCACTTCTGCGTTTTTAGATCTCCCGGCAGCAGAGATCCGGTTCATGATTTCTTCTGTAATATGGGTTAATACATCAACGTTTGTTCCACCGTACTCTAAGTTTCTTTCTTTTTGCAAAACTGTCCAGTAGATTGAGCCCTGGGTTGCAATACTTGTATTATTTAGTGATTCATTTAAAAAGCGCTCATAGTGTCCTAGATCCTGGTCGGTTTCTGCACCGTCATCTAAAACAAACACCTCACCGTGTTCAATCGGATTCATAGTTCCGGCATCAATATTTAAATAAGGGTCAAATTTCATCGGGACAACTTTGATCCCGGCAGATTTTAGAAGAAGGGAGATGGAAGCGGTGGCAATTCCCTTGCCAATACCAGAAATTACACCACCAGAAACGAATATATATTTCATTATTTTAGGAAGGGGCAGCTAAAGTTCTGACAACTACTATGCAAGAATTTGAGATAAGAGTCAACTGTAAACTAGTGTATCAAAGTCTCTCTCTCGGGCTTGGTCCAGGAAGCAAAGTCACATTTCGGATAATTTTTGCAACCAAAAAATGGTCTGCCTGATTTGGTTTTTCGAACAACGACCCCTCCGCCACATTTTGGACAAGGAACATCTATGATCTCTTCAAAGGCTTCTGTGTGTTTACACTCAGGAAAACCCGAGCAAGCCAAAAACTTACCGAATTTCCCAAAACGGACCACCAACTGTTTCCCGCATTCCGAACATTTTTTATCTACTGTCTCAGTTTCAAGCTGAACCCTTTCTGCAGTTTCTTCTGTTTTTTCCAGCTTTTTCTCAAACGGAATATAGAAATCTTTAATTGTCGGCTGCCAATGCCTTTGCCCTTCAGCTATCTGATCCAATTGGTCCTCCATATGAGCTGTAAAGCTGTAATCAATAATCTCAGGAAAGTTTTTCATTAAAAAGTCAGTGACTACCATTCCCAGTGGAGTTGGAAAAAGTTTTCGTTCTCTTCTTTCTACATAAAATCTATCCTGAATCGTTGATAAGGTTGGCGCATAAGTTGAGGGACGCCCTATCCCAAGCTCTTCAAGTTTTTTGATTAACGATGCTTCGTTGTATCTTGGAGGAGGTTCTGTAAAGTGTTGTTCAGGTTTTAATTCAATCAGGTTTAAATCTTGCTTTTCTTTTAGCTCAGGCAGCACTTGAGTTTTAAGTTCTTCTTCCTCTTCGCTCTCCTTTTTTCCATATATTTTCAACCAACCATCAAATTTAACAACAGACCCAGTAGCGCGGAGGGTGTAAAGACTGTCGTCTTTCTTGGCTATCACATCCACAGTTGTTTGGTCCATCACCGCTTCACTCATTTGGCAAGCAACCATTCTTTTCCAGATCAAATCATAAAGCTTCACCTGATCCCGGGTTAAATCTCCCTGACTGGCTAGTTGACTTGAAATGAGTTTGATATTCGTTGGCCTGATTGCCTCATGCGCTTCTTGGGCACCCTTAGATTTAGTTTTATAAATCCTGGCACCAGCGGGCAAATAATTCTTCCCAAAACTCTCTTGAATATAGCTTCGTACCATGTTTAAAGCTGCAGAGGAAAGATTCACTGAGTCTGTTCTCATATAAGTGATAAAGCCTCTTTCATAAAGCCCTTGGGCAGCACTCATAGTCTTTTTGGCCGTAAACCCAAGTTTGTTACCGGCTGCTTGTTGCAAAGTTGAAGTTGTAAATGGTGGTGGAGGAGTTCTTTTAACCTCTCTTTTAGTGATCTTATCAATCTGATAATCGGCGACTTTTAGTGCAGCAACGTGCTTGTCTGCTTCTTGCTTTTTTCTAACCTCTAATTTCTTTCCATTTAATTGAATTAGTGAAGCACTAAATTGCACTTTATCATCTTTCGGCTGAAGCAAAGCTTCAATACTCCAATACTCAACGCTCTTAAAAGCTTCGATCTCTCTTTCCCTCTCAACTATCAATCGGACAGCTACAGACTGGACTCGTCCTGCAGACAATCCTCTTTTAACTTTTTTCCACAGCAATGGGGAAAGTTTGTAACCTACCAGCCGGTCAAGTACCCTTCTGGCTTGTTGAGCATCAACCAGCTTCATATCCAATTCTCTAGGGTTTTTAAATGCTTCTTTTATCGCTTCTTCCGTTATTTCATGGAAAACCACCCTTCTGATATCCGATATCGGATGTCCGATAATCTGAGCTAGGTGCCAGGCAATTGCTTCGCCTTCTCTATCAGGGTCTGAGGCCAGATAAATTATTTGGGCATCGCGGGCAACTTTTTTTAACTCATTGACTCTTTTTTTCTTATCCCGGGGAACAATGTATTGAGGATGGAAATTTTTATCCACATCTACCCCAAGCTCAGCTTTGGGAAGGTCGCGGATATGCCCCATCGAGGCTTCAATTTGGTAATCTTTCCCCAAATATCGGGACAAAGTTCTAGCTTTAGTAGGCGATTCAACAATAACCAAGTTACTCATGAGTAGTCTAATGATCTCTGATCCTTTCAAACATTTCAAGGGATAATTGTAAACGGTTTGTCAAATTATTCGGATTTCGGGGACTCCTTAGGAATTTCTGCCAATCTTTTTAAAGAACTTAATTTATCAAAAGCTTTATCACTACTAAGTCTAAAGTAGATTAGCGCTGCAGTACTGGCAATTGCCCCTCCCAAAAGAACCTGAGGCACTTCAGTTGGCACTAAGTCTGGCCTAAGATGTGCAACAGTACCAAATCCAATCCATCCACAAAATTTCAAACCTCCAAGTCCTAGAGCTATTGTAGAAAATGTATCATCACAATCCATATCTTTTTGAGTTCGGTCAATTGCTTTTAAAAGAGAGTCTGGAGTATGCCGTACCGGAATTTCTAACATAGTCTTAAATTATATCCTTAACTTCCTGAATAGGCAAATATGGGATTTAATCTGGAGTAACTTAAGTTTTTAATATAGTATAATTACAAACTATGGAAACAGAGGCAATAAGATGGCAGTATGTTGATAAATATACCAGAAGATTCCTTCAGACTATGTACTCTGAAGGAATGATGCGTGAACTTGAACAAAAAAATCCCCGGCTTGCAGAAATAGGTGATGCATATTTTAACCAGGGACAAAGTATCAATGCTATTGGTGGTCAATACGGACTAACTCGTGAACGCATTCGGCAACTGAAAGATAACTATATTAGAAATTTACATAAACTAGGAGACCCATATCTACAAAATCTATATCCTCTTGAATGGATTCCTAAAGTAGTCAAAGGGGCGCCTTCTCTGCTTTTCAAAAGAGCAACTGATAGAAGTGATTTGACCGCACAAATTGCAAGTATGATTAAACAAAGAGCTTCTCGTGAAGATATTCTTAGTCTTTTAGGAGAAAACCCTGTAAAACTACACAAAGTATTTCAGAACTTAAAAAGATGGGGTATTGATTATAGTTCTATAAGTGCAGGTGTAGACACTAAAGCTCTTCTTGAAAAAATACAAGAAGAGAAGAACCCAACTAGACTCCGGGAACTATTTAGGCAAGTTACTCGAAGAGCTTATGTTGTAGGAACGACCGGAGAAAATCCTGTACTAATTGCTCTTAGCAAGATAGCACGGGAGGCGGGTTTCCGCTTCAAATGGTTACCAACAGAATTTATTACTGCAATAGATAATGAGGAATTAAGAGATGACCAGGTCGTTCCTGTGGGAAATTTAAAATATGTAAGATCCGGAGGAAAGCAAAAAGTATCCAATGTTTATTTTACAAAAACAGAACTAACAGAGAGAGCACAACAACGATGGTTTGTAGAGCCAGAACTTAGAAAATATTTGTAACTAAAAATTTTTCGCCTTTGTGAAGTTTTCCTTCTAAAATCATTTTCGATAGATTAGCTTCCAGAGTATCTTGAATTAATCTGCGAAGAGGGCGGGCACCAAAAATTGGATCAAATCCTTTTTGGGCAAGTACTGAAACCAAACCAGGATCAAAATCAATTAGATAGCCTTTGTTTTTAAGTTGGATGCTCAAATCCGAAAGCTTGAGTCTGACGATTCTTTCCAGGTTTTCCTCAGACAAAGGCTTAAAAACAACTACTGCGTCAAAACGATTCAAAAGCTCCAGTTTAAAAGTCGATGGGGCTGCGTTAGAGGTCGCAATAATAATTGTATTGGTAAAATCAATAGTTTTTCCAGTTCCATCAGTTAATCTTCCATCATCCAACACCTGTAAAAATAGATTAAGGATCTTTGGATCAGCTTTTTCAAATTCATCCAGCAAGATTAAGCAGTAAGGTTTGCCGCGCACAGCTTCTGTTAGTAAACCTGTTTCTCCTGAGGAGCCAATTAACCGATCCACTGCCTCGTCTGTTTGATACTCAGACATATCGAACCGGTAAAAGGTTGCGCGGTCTTTAAAATAAATTTCAGTTAAAACTTTAGCAAGTTCGGTTTTCCCGACCCCTGTTGGGCCAACAAAAAGAAATGATCCTATCGGACGCTTTTCATCCCGCAAGCTGATTGCTGCTCGTCTTAGAGTATTGGCAACAGATGATACTGCTTCTGTTTGACCGATCAACCTTTGGTTGATTTGAGCTTCCAAGTCCATCAACTTATCTTTTTGTGACTCATCAATATCTACAACCGGAACATTGACTCTTTTACCAACTACTTCTTTAATTACATTTTGGTCAATTACACCTTTACGGCTCATACTCTTGGATTCATTCAAAACAGACAAAGCACTATCAGGCAAAACACGGTCATGGATCAACTTAACGGAAAACTCTACTGTTTCTTTTAGAGCAAGATAAGTAAATTGCAGTTTCTCTTTATGAGCGCTTTTTATGGCTGACTCTATCAATATCTCCATTGTTTCTTTCGGCGTTGCCGGAGGAACTTCTACTTTATTAAAACATCTAACAAACCAGGTTTGTTTTTCAATTATTTTGATATAAGCCTCCGGTTCGGTTGAGGCTATAAATTGCAAATCATTAGATTCTAAATGAGGCAAAAGCAGGGAAAAGACATTAAAATTATGAATTTCATCTATATAAATAATCGCATTTTGGATGGAACGTGCCTCTGAAAAAGCTTCTTCAATTTTTGTAGCCAAATCACCTTCTGTTTTGACTCCTGCAAGGAGTTTACTTAAATCAAGCTGCAACAGCCTTTTGGTAGCTAAAGCCTCTGGTGCATCCCCGCTTATTATTAGTCCTGCTAAATGTTTAACTAAAGCTGATCTTCCTGAACCAGGTTCTCCAATTAACACTACATTTCGATCTTTTGGCGCAGATAGAATATTGATAACTTGCATCACAGTTGTATTTCTACCTAAAAAATTATCAAACCCAATTCTTCCAGCATCTCTAGTTAAATCTGTCGTAATACTATCTAAAACTGGTGTCGGTGCCCCAAGCCAACCTCTATTAATACCTTTTAAGTGTTTTGTTCCAAACTCCTCATCCCAAAGAAAAACTTTCCGCCATTTTAGCTTTTTTATTTCTGCATAATTTAGCGCTTCATAAACATCTTCTAGTTTTAAGTTTAATTTAAGCAAGTGGTTTTCAATCTCTGGAATTTGCGAAAGTAGGGCAACAAAAAAATATTCTTTGCTAATAAATTTTGCCTTGTTTTCTCTTGCTAATTTAAAAACTGTTTCTTCGTGCTTGGGTTCGATTTTTATATCCTGAGAAGCAAACTGGGAAGGTTTTGTTTCTAAACTAAACAATAGTTGCTCAACTTCGTGCGATTTTAATAAATTATTCCAGCTGGCATCTTTTTTAAGATTTTTAGTCGCTTTCCAAATATCTTTGGCTTTTTTTATCTGCCAAACCTTTTTCTCAGGATAAAAAATAACTTGATCAATAAATAAAGTTATCCCAGTCAAGAATAGTATCTGTGGTATCCAATAGTAATTAATCGTTAGTGCAAGAATTGGTAAAATATACCAACCTAAAGCGAGGCTTAAAATAACTACAGTTGCAACAAGATAAGCAATTAATCCCAAAATTATTCTAAAAGATCGGAAAATAAAGCTTAAAATCCTTCCAACACCACTGCTATCATGAAAGAGTGGGACAAACAGAAGTTTTAACATCAAGCCCACTGCTAAATCTTCTTCAATAATAGAGATTGTATGTTGCCAGGTTCTAAAGAAAAGAGCAAATGAATCTAGAAACCAAAATTTAACCAACTTAATGGGCAGAGTAAGCATATCTTCATTGTAACACTCTTGCTTTTCTCAAAGCTAAAATACCACTAATAATACCCAGCGAAAAAATAGATCCTACAACTTCTAGATTACGAGCTATATTGAATACTCGTCCCGCTGTGTGTTTTGTTAATACCCCCGTATCAACAAAATGAACCTTTCCTTCTCCATCAACCATTATGTTTTCAGAGTAGAAAATCGGCAATAATCTTCTGATAAATTTCACAGCTGTACCTGGTGAAGAAGAGGGTGAACCTAAAATATCTATAACATTATTGTTTTTTCTCCACATTTGTATATTAGCTTTGAATATTTTTTGTAAATTTCGCAATTCTTCATCTTTTAGAGAAAAGATTTTTAGCTTGTCTTGCCTTAAGGTAACCCCATTATTTATCGATCTTTGTACTTCACTATATTCTCTACCTCCCTGGATTCCATCATGAATAACAAAACTGGCAGGAGGGATAGTTTCACTATTCAAACCCACTTTATCTAATACCCTCAAAACTTCTTTTTTGTCTGTCTGTTCTTCCTCGATCTTTTGTACCGCTTCTTGTGCGCTATTAAACCTATTTGATAATTCAGGCTTTCTTGTTTTCAATACTGCTTGAGGCTCTTTGTAAAGATAAACATTTCTGCGTGAGCTTTCCGCAATTTTTTGGGTCGGGGTGGTAAAAGAATTGGGAACACCCTCTACTTCAGACTCTGTCATAACTTTAATATATCACAGCAAGCATTATTTTTTAGTACGCGAAGGTTCTAAAGTTTAGCTTCCCACCTTAAAGGTGGTATCGTATTTCTCTAGCCTAAACTGCTTAACGTATGAATTCAGTTTTCTCCAGTGGTTAGTCATTGCGAGTGTAGCGAAGCAATCTTATTAGATCGCCGCGTCCTCCGATGTACATCGGAGTCCTCGCGATGACAGTGTACTGGAAAATACTAAATAGTTACGCTTACACCACTTGCACTATAAGACACTCTTTGCTACGATCAGTCATATGATTGAAAATCCTTTTATAAGCCCACTTCCGGCAGGTCTTGTTCGGGCTATAGAACGAGACATTACCCATGAAAGTACCCAGGTAGACCACGTCCGCCTCGAAGCAGCAAGGCGAGCAAAAGAGTCAATTGAAAATCCAGAGGCTTGGAAGGATAAATTTTATCCACTTGAACTAGCAAAACTTTTCAACCAAATGATTGGATCAAAGTTACCAGATGATATCCGATTAACTGAAATACATGAGCTTTATACACGCGTTTATTTCAGCAGAAAAAGAGAACAAGAATTTACCAAAAGATTTTCTGACGACGTAATTCAAGCCGGCAGCAAATTTTATAATCTTACATCTCAGACTCAAAAGCGCTATCTAACAAGGCTGATAAATGAAACTAGCTTATTCGTTGACCTAAATCAATTTGGCATCCGTCTTGTTATGCCTGATGTTGGAAATATTAGACAGGTTAGCCTACATAATCTTCAACTCGGATTAAGGCTACCAATTCAAAAAGCAGCGTTTTTAGCTACTGCTTTTGGAGAACCCTATCTTTTCAGCAGGAAAACTCTTGATATAAACTCCTCCTCCTAAGCTTTTGATAATTCCCTGAATTTCTAACTTAATTAAACTGGCAGAAACTTCTGATGAGGGTTTATTCAACTTTTTGGAGATCTCATCAATATGCTTTTGTTCGTTTTCGAGAAACTTAAGTATTTGTTTTTCTAAGTCTGAAAAGCTAGACTCTTCGCTTGCGCTCAGAGTGACACGTTTGTTAGCACCGATACCTAATTCGCTCAAAATATCCTCAGCTGAAGTTACTAACTTCGCGCCCTCTTTTATCAGATTAGCCGGTCCTGCAGAAAAATAAGAAGTAATCGGGCCAGGCACAGCAAAAACTTCTCTTCCTTGCTCTAGCGCAAACCGGGCTGTTATTAAAGAACCTGAATCTTTTGCTGCTTCCGTAACTAACACTCCCAAGGAAAGCCCTGAAATAATCCGGTTTCTGGAAGGGAAAACACCGGGCACAATAAGATAATCAGGCGGATTCTCGCATAAAACTACTCCGCCTTTGTCAATTATTTCCTGCGATAACCTTAAGTTCTCTGGTGGATAGATATTATTTAAACCAGCCCCTAAAACCGCAACTGTCAAACCCCCATTATCTATGACTGTTCTATGCGCTATCGAATCTACCCCTCGAGCAAGTCCTGAAACTATCACGAGTCTAGCTTCCACTAATTCCTGAGTTAATTTTTCAGTAACAGCTCTTCCATAACCAGTAACCTGCCGGGTTCCTACAACTCCAATTGATTTTTGATTTAAAATTTTTTTATTTCCTTTGAAATATAAAATAAGTGGCGCATCATAGATTTGTTTTAAAAGAGCAGGGTAGTCGGGGTCAAAAAAAGTAAGTATTCCTACCCCGCTTTTTAAGATCCTTTGCAAGTAATCCTCTGGATCAAGCTTTTTTCTTACGTTTATCCAACCTTCAATCACTCTCCTCTGAAGCCTTAAACTTTCCCATTCCTTCTTGCTTGCTTCCCAAGCCAACTTTGGATCTTCAAAGTAATCTAAGAGCATTTTTAGTCTTACAGAACCTAATCCTTCAATGGAATGAAGAGCTAAAAGATAAGATAGATTTTTCATCATTCTCCCAGTAATCTGGCGCTTTCAGTTGAGATAGAAATCGTATCTTTCTTAAGTAAAGTTGCATATGTCTGGTCTTGGGAAAAATACCAGTTGTAGATCTTTTTTGAGATTGGTCCTGCCACAGATGATCCTTCGCCACCACCTTCAACCAAAACTACTATCGAAATCTTTGGATCATCTGCTGGAGCATATGCCGTATACCAAGCATGCGTCCTCCCTTTAGGATCACCAAATTCTGCAGTCCCTGTCTTACCAGCGGAAGGTACCCCAAAATCAAAAAAAGGCCAGGCTGTTCCGCCTGGTTTTGGAACTTGTTCCAAACCTTTTTTAATCACACCGATCTGATCCTGCGTGAAATCACTCAAATGAGTTGGGTCATAGGAATATTCTTTAATAACTTTGCCATCAAAAGATGTAACCTTTTTGATTAAATGAGGAAGGTACGATTTCCCATTGGTCGCTATAACTGAAGAAAGATTCAAAACTTGAAGCGGAGTTGTCAGAACAAACCCCTGCCCAATAGACATATGGAGCGTATCCCCAGGAAACCACTTATTCCCCATATTTTTTACCTTCCATTCATTATCTGGGATAAGCCCCGTATCTTCTCCTGGCAAATCAATCCCTAAAGTTTTACCCATTCCAAGCTTTCTTGCTACATCAGCAATAGTTTTTTCACCCACTTCCTGGCCTAACTTGTAAAAATAGATATCATTCGAACGCTTCAAAGCTTTAATTAAATCTACCTGCCCTTCTGTTTTTCCGTGAGAAGTAAAAAACCAATTAGTAAAGCTAAATTGCCCAAGATGCATAATTCCGGTATCCTCAAAAGTAGTTTCAGGTTTAATTTTTCCGGAAACAAGGCCGGCCAAACCAGAGGCGATTTTAAAAGTTGAACCCGGAGGATAGACACCAGCAATAGCACGGTTAAGCATTGGTGCATTCTGATCAGTTAGTGCGGGCGCAGGATTTTTGGGGTCAAAAGAAGGGTAAGAGACTAAACTCAAAATTTCACCGGTGTTTGGATCCTCCGTGATAGCAGCCCCACAACAAGACTTAGTTGAACCATAATCTAAACCACCTCTTGCAATACCTTCTCTTAAAGAGTCAAAAGTAATGCTCTGCAGATCTGCATCAATACTTAAATAAACATTAGATCCAGGGATAGGAGGTTTTTCTCTAATTGTCCGCAGCTTATTACCGAATGAATCCACCTCAATAATTTCTCCACCATCTTGTCCTTTCAAAGTTTTTTCATAAACCTGTTCAATCCCACCCCGGCCGATTTTATCGCCCAGTTTGTATGCTTTAAACTTTGGGTCTTTAAGCTCTTCACTGTTTATCTCTCCTACATACCCCAAAACATGGGCAGCTTTTTCCCCCAATGGATAGGAGCGAAGGCTGTCTACCTCTAAATTTTGAAACCGGGGGCCGCTACTGCTTTCCATTTTCAGCGCTTCATCCCGGCTAATCAACTTAACTAATGTACCTCCTTCAGTTGCTTCAATAAGCCGGAATCCTGGCTCATTTTGCGCCAAAACTCTTCCGTTGCGGTCATAAATTACACCTCTTGGCGCATGCAAAACTTTGATTTTTATTCTGTTAGAATCTGCAAGTTCACGGTTTGATTTTCCGTTCACAACCTGCAGGTTAAACAACCGCAAAAATATTCCCGATAAAGAGATTAAGATTAAACTTGAAAGCACAACAATTCTCCAGTTTGAAGTTGGAGCAGAGGCTCCTTCAAATTCCCCACCCCGTATAAATGCTTCACTGTATCCTTCCAGATCGTGTCTTTTTTTCATTAGTCTCTTAATTTTAGCGGTTTGGAAACAAACCTGTCTTCCCACAAGTAAATGAATAAACACGTAAGTAGTGCTGATAGGGTTTCATAAATGATTTTAGTGTAATGGAAACTGATTCCTAAAATCAGTTTTTCTACTGCTGCAACTGCTAAAAATATTGCTCCCGCTAAAGCCGAAACCGTAAACACATTTGCAGAGAGTGGAGAAGACCTAAAAATTTGGGCGATTTTGGATACTATTAAAAACACAATCGCATAAAACCCTAAATTAATTAATTGCAAAAAACCTAAAAAGAGTCCTGAAACAAAACTTAGAGTAAGATAATGCTCTTGTTTTGTCATCATGACTTTGCAGACTAAAAAAACTAACACCAAATTAATAGGCAAAAATGAACTTTGAACTAGTGCAGCAAGCAGCAAAATAATTAAAAATCTCATTTATTCTCCAATCACAAATACCAGATCTAAATCTCCGATTCCGAATACAGGTTTGACTTTTGCTTGTTTAAAAATCTCATTTTCTCTTTCAAAAACTTGGGTCACTTGTCCCAATATTAAACCTCTAGGAAATTTTCCTTCTGTCCCTTCTGAATAAACTAAATCTTTTTCAGATACAACCTCTTGATGTAAAACTTTATCGAGTAACATCTCCGAACCAAACTGCCCAACAAGTAGTCCCTTAGCTTTACTGTCAGAATTGGAAACAAAAGCTGTA
>CAZLKE010000005.1:19817-32125 GCA_964560075.1 uncultured Gammaproteobacteria bacterium
GTCAGTAATTAAACCAATTTCCGATTGTTGCGGGGAAACAGAAATTATCTCTCCTATCAGGTTGTCTTTATAAACTACAGCCTGGTTTAGCTTTAATCCATGTTCGCTGCCTTTATCTATTTTTAGAAATCTGGCAAACCCCACAGGACGGGCAGGGACCAAGTTAAAGGTTTGGGGATTTAGCTTTTGCTGCTGCGCTTCAAAAGCTTTTAATTCTGAGAGCTGTCTCCGTAAATTAGCATTTTCAGAAAGAATTTGGGAAAGTTGCTCCTTTAAAGCCCCTTGTTCTTGGGCAGCAGTACGCGATTTGATCACAAATTCAAATTGTTTAACCGTGGTTGAACTTGTTTTATAGAGCCCATATTGAATAGGGGTGGTTACTATTTGCAAAATTGACTTAGGAATTGCAAAGAAATTTTTAAGATCAAGTAAGGCTATAGCAAGTGAAATTAATATCAAAATTAAGAAACGTTTAATATCAACTAGTGCAGCCTTCATTGTTGGAGTAGTGTATTAGAGGCTAATATATCATAGTAATGATACAATCCCAAGATATATGAGAATCCTAGCAATCAAAACAAGGATCTTAAATCCGCCCAAAGATAATTTATATGAAGTCTTGGATACGGTTGTTCCCAAACTTAAACCCGACTCAATCGTTGCGGTTTCATCAAAGATTGTCTCTATTGGAGAAGGCAACACCACTCCTTTAGATAGGTATCCAGATAAAGATAAGTTGGTAATCCAGGAAGCTGAAAAATATCTTCCCCGGGAGTTTGTACCAGGTGGCTGGGTAATGCACACTATCAAAAATAATTTATTAATACCGACAGCTGGGATTGATGAGAGTAACTCAGATGACTATTTTGTATTATGGCCAAAAGATCCTGAAAAATCTGCTCAAAAAATTTGGAAATATTTAAAAGAAAAATCAGGAGTCAAAAATTTAGGTGTCATTATTACTGGTTCACATTAAGTTCCTGGGCGCCGGGGAATAGTCGGACTCTCCTTAGGATTTTTTGGCTTCAAACCACTCCGGGATTACCGGGGACAAAAAGACCTTTTTGGCAAAGAATTAAGAGTTTCACAAACTAATAACCCAGATTCATTAGCAACAGCTGCAGTGTTTGTCATGGGTGAGGGGGCCGAACAAACCCCAATTGCTTTAATTACGGATTTAGATGACTCTATTGAGTTTATAGACCGAAGATACACTTCAAAAGGTCATTTTAACAGCCTTATAGTCCCTCTTGAGGAAGACTTATATTATCCATTTATATCTTCTGTACCCTGGAAAAAAGGTAAAGCTAAATAGGCCTATGATCTCTCTGGCTAGCCTGTAGTATTAAGTTTGTGGTATAATTTCCACTTATCTATATGGCAATTGCAGAGATACCAACAAGCATCACAATTAAAACTACCGGACAGTCTTTATTTAAAAGACCCCAAGAAAAATTTCATCTTCCTGGTGAAGCAAAATTTGGGATTTTAACTACTGGGTTAGTGCTCGAAGTAAATCGTGTTTCCGGTACAGCTTCAATCATAGGTGCCCCGTATATAGTAGGAGAGAATGCATTTTATGAAGATCCAAATGGTAAATGTTTCAAAACCCTCACGCCTAGTCATGTAGATATTTACCATGTTGACCTTCTTTACAACTCTTCAAATTTAATGACTCGAGTAATGCAACTTGCAGCAAAACGGAGTAGAGACTCTATAGAAAAAGCAGCTGATATGTTTAATTTATCTGCCAAGCGAAGATTTGCTAAATTATTAGCCCAAATTTCAGAAGAGTTTGGTTGTTCAGAATTACCGGTAACACAACAAGAGTTATCTCAAGTGATAGGCACAAGCCGAGAAGCAATGACTAAAGCGTCTGATGAGTTAAGGAGAATGGGATTATTAAGCTTTAGAAAAGGCTGGATTACTGTCAAACCAAAAGCAACAGAAAGACTTTGGGCTATAGCAAATAGATCCTAAATAGGCACGAGGCCCAAAATGGCCTCAAAAACGGCTTTTCGGCCTCAGGGATGACTATTTGGCCGTCTAGATATTCCTTAGTTTAGCCTTTCCTGACAACTTAAACACCAAATTCAGGCAGGGTAGCGGGGTAATAAATTTTCGGAACTTTTAGTTCCGAAAAAATTTTCAATTTTAAATTTCAAATTTTAAATTCATATATTGTACGACATCGAATAAATATAGTATAAAACTACAAGAAATAGAGTGTTAAGTAGACTAGTTAACAAATTTTTCAAATAAATTTTTAAAAAATATTAATTCTCTACACGCCACTATTGAGCACCATTCCCTGCCATATGCTAATTACTAGAGGCCTTTTGTAAGAAATACTATGGGTAACATATCAAACTATATCACTTTTCACAGTTATCCACATCCCCTCTCCTCCCTACTTCCGGAATTAATTGATTTGACAATATGGAGAATTAGCTATTTATCGGAGGCCGCCGGTTACTTTCACTTTAGACAACAAATCTAAATCATCTAAAACTTTCGAACAGCCGCGGACTACCGTCGTTAGTGGATCATCAGCTACAATTACAGGCATCTTAGTTTCATCTGAAATCCTTTTATCAAACCCTTTGATTAAGGACCCCCCGCCAGTAATTACAAGTCCCCGCTCTAAAATATCAGCTAAAAGCTCTGGCGGAGTCTCTTCTAAAACCTCATGTATGTTACTCACAATCTCCATCACAGTCCCAGACAAGGCTTCCCTTATTTCAGTAGAAGAAACCTTAATTGACTTAGGAAGGCCTGAAGCAAGCTCCCGACCCCTAACAATGGTATCTTTTTCTCTTTCAAGAGGCACTGCACTACCTAATTCTATTTTAATATCTTCAGCAGTCCGCTCTCCAATCAGCATTCCATAGCGCATTCTCATATAATTGATAATATCCTGGTCCAGCTCATCTCCAGCCACCCGCAAAGACTTGTTTATAACCATTCCACCTAGTGATATGACAGCAATCTCAGTTGTTCCCCCACCAATGTCAATAATAAAATTGCCTTCCGGGTCTTCAATCTTTAATCCTGCTCCAATGGCAGCTGCCATCGGCTCTTCAATTAAAAAAGCTTCCCTAGCACCAGCGGATAGAGCAGCATCCTGGACAGCCCGTCTTTCGACCTCGGTTACACCAGATGGAATACCAATCACTACTCTCGGACGGGGAATTCTTGGTAAATTTAACAAGCCACTTCTGGGAGTTGAGTGAATTTTTTGGATAAAATGTTTAAGCATCGCTTCAGTGCAGTCAAAATCAGAGATCACACCATCCCTAAGAGGCCGGATAGCTTCAATCACAGCCGGAGTGCGCCCGATCATCCGTTTAGCTTCGACGCCGATTGCCAAAACCTGGCGGGTTTTTTTGTGAACAGCCACAACAGAAGGCTCACGGATTACTATTCCTTTTCCCTTAATAGACACCAGGGTGTTTACTGTTCCTAAATCTATACCTATATCATGGGAGAAGAGTTGCCAAAACGATCCAAACATCCCAAAGAGTGTAGCATAGCATTCCAGCTTGAACAACCATCCAGTTTGCAACTATTCAGTTCTTACCAGTAAGTTGTCATCGCGAGGACTCCGATGTACATCGGAGGACGTGGCGATCTTTTTAACGAGAGAGATTGCTTCTCCGCCAGCTGGCGGATCGCAATGACGATTTTGCGGGAAAAAACTAACTAATTACTCCAGTTTGCCTAACCTCAAGTTTTTCTGCTAAGATCAAGAAAGCAAATTCAAAATGCAAAATTCAAAATTAGAGAAGTTTTCTTTCGAAAACAAGATAATTAGATACTCATTTTACGCTTTATTTGCTGTAACCCCCCTTGTTTGGACCAGCTTTAATTATGAGCTTTTTGAGTTCAGTAAAATGCTGTTTGTTTATGCTTTAACGACAATTATCACCACAGTTTGGATCCTTAAAATGATTCAAAAAAAAGCCCTAATTTTAAAAAGAACACCGCTTGATATCCCTATACTTATCTTTTTAGCTTCCCAGATTATCTCTACCCTGCTTTCAATCGATCCCCATGTTTCTTGGTGGGGCTATTATTCCCGTCAAAATGGAGGGCTTTATTCCATTATTGCTTACACTATTTTGTATTATGCCTTTGTTTCCAATTTTGAATCTAAAGATGTTTTGAAGTTTTTAAAAGCCGCTTTAATTGGCGGACTCGTTGTCTCTTTATACGCTATTCCTGAACACTTCGGGGTATCTCCATCTTGTGTGATTTTACATGGTCAGTTTACAGCTTCTTGCTGGGTTCAAGACGTCCAAGCAAGGGTTTTTGCAACTTTAGGCCAACCGAATTGGCTAGGAGCTTATCTTGCCATGCTCATCTTCCCTGCTCTATATTTTTGCTTCACAGCATCTTCCAAACTATCCGCTATACGCTATACGCTACTCACTATCCTTCTGTATTTGAGCTTAACCTTTACTTATTCAAGAGGAGCAACACTAGGGCTTCTGGCAGGCTTTGGAGTATTTGCAGCTGCAATGCTAATAAATTTTAAAAAAATTGCTTTCGTTTTACTTGCAGTTTTTTTAATAAATATCTTCTTTGGTTCAGCGTTTAACCGCTTTAATGTTGGTCAGTTTTTCCAAGTCAAACCTGCCCCGAGCATTGCCGAGAGGAAAGCCGATACAACAAAACCTGCACCCGCAGGAGGCACTCAACTCGAAAACGGCGGCACAGAATCCGGAAAGATCCGTTTAATTGTCTGGAAAGGCGCTTTAGAAATCTTTAGAAAATACCCTTGGTTTGGAACAGGAGTTGAAACCTTCGCCTTTTCTTATTACCAATTCCGGCCCACAGAGCATAACTTGGTGTCTGAATGGGATTTTTTATATAACAAAGCCCACAATGAATTCTTAAACTATGCTGCCAATACTGGTGCAGTCGGATTTTTAGCCTACATGAGCATAATTGTCCTATTTATTATATGGAACATCAAGCAGCTCAAATCTTTAAAACCGAACAAAGACTTTGAACTTTTAACTTTGAACTTTGCACTTTTAGCTTCATATATATCCTATCTAGTCCAAAATTTCTTTGGTTTTTCTGTAGTCATTATTGCAGTTTTCTTCTACCTCTTCCCTGCTTTAAGTTTTTTGGCTGCAGGAGATACTAAAGATCTCTCCTGGAACATAACCCAAAAGCTTTTAAAACAAAAAGCTTTCAAAGCTATCACAATGCTTATTATTGCTTTCGCAGGCACGCTTACCTTGTTTAATACCGGAAGAATCTGGTTTGCTGATACTGTCTTTGCAGAGGGAACAGCTTATTCAGAGCTAGGCAGTTCTGGTAAAGCCTACACCAAATTATCCCAGGCTGTAAATTTGCGTCCAAATGAACCTTACTACCGAAATGAATTAGGCTTTTCAGCAGCATCAGCTGCTTTAGCTTTAAATGAGGAGGATGCTACGCTGTCAGCTTATCTTAAAGACATTAGTGTTGCTGAAACTGAAAAATCACTAAACACAAGCCCTAAAAATGTTTCATTTTTACGCACAGCTGTCCGGACCTATTATCAACTATCAAGCATTGACCCTAATTTTAATGACAAAACACTCCAAGCATTGGATAAATCCATAGAGCTTGCTCCAACTGATGCTAAGCTCTACTACAATAAAGCATTAGTTCTTGGCCAGCTTGGTAAAAACGAAGAAGGTACCGAGAGTTTACAGAAAGCTCTAAAGCTTAAACCAAATTATCGTGAATCCTACATAGCTTTAGGGCTTTTTTACGAACAAATTGACGAGCGAGAAAAAGCGATTGAACAGATGAATATAGTGCTAAAACTTATCCCAAATGATCCTGAAGCTTTGGAGTATTTGAAGAAATGGGAACAAAAATGAAGAAATTATCAAACGTTTTAGACCAAGTTATTCATAAAAACCGCCCAAAAAACTTAAAACACGAATTTCAGTTTTTTGGCTGCCGGATCTGTGAGACGCTTGGAGACACTAAAAGATACTCACTTTATATCAAACTTGCCAAAGATTATGACCGCAAGCTTCTTGAACAAGCTTTGTCTTTTGTCACGGATTATCCAAATGCCAAATCAAAACCCAAGCTGTTTATGTGGAAGCTCAAAGAGCTTAAAGATAATAAGCAAATATGATACACTTTCTCGGATATGCAAGTAGTAATTGCACCGAATAAAGTACTAAGAAGTAAAACAAAACCAGTTAAAAAAATCACTCCAAACTTAAAAAAGATTGTTGCTGAAATGACAAAACTCATGAACAACTTCCAAGACCCAGAAGGAGTGGGTCTTGCTGCAACCCAAATAGGTATTTCTGAACAGTTTTTCATCGCAAAATTCGAGAAAGAGACTGTTACGAAAGCTGAAGATACCGAAAAAGAACCAGAGATGGAGGTTGTTCAAATCTTTAACCCAAAGATTACTTACTTTTCAAAACAACAGAAAACCTTTATGGAAGGGTGTCTTTCTATCCCCGATTACTATTCATATATCAAGCGCCCCGGAACAATTAAGGTTGAGTACATGGATTCAAACGGCCAGCTAATTAAAAAGACTCTAAAAGGCATTAATGCCAGAATTTTTCAGCATGAATACGACCATCTGTACGGCAGGTTGTTTATGGATCTAGTTTTAGAACAAAAAGCAAAACTTTATAAATTATCAGGAAAAGACAAAACCGGCGCTGATATATTCGAAGAAATAACACTCTAACTATGAAATCTCTAAAAATAATATTTTTCGGTACTCCAAGCTTTGTTGTCCCAGTCTTAGAAGCTTTAAATAAGCATTTTACAGTCGTCGCAGTTGTCACCTCTCCTGTCACTCCTGCTCCTGTCGAAGTTTATGCAAACAGTCATAATATACCCGTTCTTTCAATGGAAAAGCTTAAAAATTTAAAAGCTGATCTCTTTGTTGTGGCAGCTTTCGGCAAAATCATTCCTCGATCAATTATTGAAAGCCCCAAATATAAAACTTTAAATATCCACCCTTCCCTGCTTCCTAAATACCGGGGGACTGCACCTATTCAAAACGCTATTTTAAACGGAGACAGGATTTCTGGCATAACCATAATGCAAATTGATGAAAAAATGGACCACGGGCCAATACTGGTTCAAGAAGAGTTTGAACTGTCAGACAAAGATACAACTGAAATTTTGTACAATAAAATGTTCCAAAAAGGTGCAGAAATGCTAGTCAGAGCAATCCCAGAATATCTTCAAAATAACCTAAAACCTCAACCCCAAGACCATTCAAAAGCTACTTACACAAAAATGCTCAAAAAAGAAGATGGATATTTTGATATTAATAATCCTCCCTCCACTCAGACTCTAAATAGAATGATCCGAGCCTTTTACCCTTGGCCAACAGCCTGGACCAAATGGCAAAGTAAAATAGTAAAATTTTTACCCAATAAAGCAATCCAAGTCGAAGGCAAAAAACCTGTGTATGTTAAAGAATTCTTAAACGGCTATCCTAATTTCCCAAAAAATATTCTTGAGTGTCTGCAGTAAATGTTAGGCAGCTGCTGCAGGTTCTTCAACCTTTGGAGCAACCCATTTTGGTTTAACGATCCGAAGGCACTTAGTACAGTATTTATTGCCCTTATAAATATGGAGGTTTGGTCTCTGGATTTTTTTGCTAATTTGGGCACGGAGAGGCCACTCGGAAGCTCCAGAACTACCCTTTTTGTGTCTGGACCAGGATCTGATATTTGATTTTTTATTGCAAAGCGTACAGATTAACATATGTGCTAAAATATAACATAAATAAGTTAAAAGTGCAAAATGGCTCCTGAATTTATCGCTCTATCTATTGTAATATTGCTCTTTTCTGTCATACTCCATGAGGTCGCTCACGGCCTGGCAGCTCTTTATTTTGGAGACCGGACAGCCCAAAACGCCGGAAGATTAACCTTAAACCCTATTCCCCATATTGATCTAATCGGAACAATCCTTCTGCCTGCCCTGCTTTTTATCACCAACTCGCCTGTTTTATTCGGCTGGGCAAAACCAGTCCCTGTTAACCCATTACATTTTTCTAATATTAGGAGAGGTGAACTATTGGTCTCTCTGGCTGGTGTTGGCGCAAATTTTGGACTGGCGATAATTGCAGCTGTTTTATTCCATATTTCAGCAGCTGTTCTCCCAACAAGGCTGCTGCTCCAGCTTTTATTCTTCACTGTTAATATAAACTTGATACTTGGGGTATTTAATTTACTCCCTATTCCACCTTTAGACGGTTCTAAAGTATTAATGTCACAATTACCATACAACCTGGCCAGACAATTTATGGCTTTTGAAAGGTACGGAATCTTACTCTTTTTAGCTTTGTGGTTTATTAGAATCGGTAACACGTCCATCCTCGCTTTGATTCTAAGCACGGCTGTTGGATTCTTAAGAGGACTTCTTGGATTTTGATTACTTTTTGTGCTTGGCCGGCTTAATACAACAACCCCTACTTACACATTTTTTACTTGACTTAAAGGGTCTAATTTCATACTATAAGGGTGTTCCTTAATGGAACATGCCGAAAAGGCTAATTGCCTACCTAGCACGTTTGACATCTTGGTATTTAATTTTTTCCTATCTTTCAATCCTCAGAGGGTTGACCTGGAAATGTCTGATGGACGTCTGTCGTCAGACTAGGGTTCCCACTTGTTAATTTGGGGAAAATGAGCCAAGAACACGACTTCGTAGGCAGTAATTATCTTAAGTTAGACGGTAAGCTGGCCAGCTTAAATATTTAGTTAACTCGTATTTTATGTCCTCACTCCCTCTGAACCTGTGGATTTTTGATCAAATTTGCCGTAAAATATCCCTTGTGCCGATGTAGCTCAACTGGTGGAGCAGACGCTTTGTAAGCGTAAGGCTGTCGGATCGTGCCCGACCATCGGCTCCCATTATAATCTTAAACACTCTCTTGACTTTCGGGTATTGTTTGGTAATACTTAATTTATGCTTTTCTTATCTAGAAGTAATCTAGAAGAGCTTTATTCCTCTGGCTTATCCATGTTTGAAATTGCTCAAAAGTATAAAGTTTCTCCTCATAAAGTCGTATATTGGATGGATAAGTATAAAATCAAACGTCGTTCAAGAAGTGAAGCTACTTATGTCAAAAGAAATCCCAACGGAGATCCGTTTGTTTTTAACAAACCTAAAACTCTTGAAGAAGCTAAATTGTATGGTATTGGATTAGGATTATATTGGGGAGAAGGAACAAAAGCTAGCAAAACGTCTGTCAGAATTGGAAACACAAATCCTGCCTTACTAAAGACTTTCATAAATTTCATAGTAACCATCTTCTCAGTTAAGAAGGATCATCTGAGATTCGGTTTGCAGATTTTTACCGATATTAATACTAAAGCGGCTTTAAATTATTGGACTACCCAATTGGGTGTAAAAAGAAGTCAGTTCTATAAAACAATTGTCACAAAATCAAACTCACTTGGTACTTATAGGAAAAAGAGTGAATACGGAGTAGTGACTATATACTACCATAACAGTAAATTGCGTAATTTGCTTGTAACTGACCTGAACAGTACATTCTAGCTTATGGTTTAAAAATTTGTTAAAATCTTCAGAGTGCCGAAGTGGCTCAGTGGCAGAGCACGTTCTTGGTGATTCGCACAATTGCCCACTCCAATGGTAACATCGGAGTGAATTCCGAATAACGGTTAATAACCTTATGCTAGGTTGAGACCGTGGCCGATAATTTCGGCCCGAACGACTGACAAGGACTCGCCTCCGGCGAGAAGATACAGTCTAGCCCTCATTAAAAGCATTTTAATGGAAATGAGGTTAAAGCGAAGAACGGGGTCACGGGTTCGATTCCCGTCTTCGGCTCCAAACAGGAATGATGAAATGGGTTTAGGGTCTTTAGTTGCTAGTGACCAGTTCATAATAACTGGACTTAGTTTTACCTTGTTTTCTAATAATTCCTTTTTTCGTTAAGGAATTTAATAAGTATCCGGCTCTTTGACGGGTTATGCCAAAAGACTCTACTAAATCCTGAGCCTTTAAAACCTTCTTTTCTAGGAGCAATTGGATTACTTCCTCTTCCTTTTTGGAGACCAAAACTCTTTTGGTTCCAGTTACCTCATCTACATTTTGCCCTTGTAAATCTTCAACCCTCTTAATGGCAACTCGTAGCGAATAATTAATACCTTCAATAAAATACTCTAACCATTTAGTTTTATCCCCTGAATCAGCACCATGTAGCATATCAGAATACTCCAACCTATCAATGTCGTAATAATCGTCTAAAATAAAGTATTTGGTAACCTCATAGCCATTCAGCAATAAATAATAAGCAGTCAGGATCCTCCCCAGCCTGCCATTGCCATCTACAAAAGGGTGGATATAAACAAAACCATGGTGCAAAACACCGGCTACTATTAAAGGATGGTTTTCTTTATCCGATGAGACATCTTCATATAACTTGGTTAATAACTGCTCTATTTCCTGAGCGGTATGGGCAGGTGGATTATGTTTGACATGGACTGCACCGGCTACGTCCCGGTGGCCTACAATAACTGATTCATTCCTCAATTTTCCTACATCTCTGACTGAAGACACACCTTTCATTAAATCTTTATGCAAGCTAAGAGTAAGTTCCAGGGTTAATGATTTCCTTTCCCTGGCCAATACCGAAATTCTGTTTAAAACCTCAAAATAGTTTTTAACTTCTTTTTCTGATTTAGTGATAGGTACTTTATCACCCAAAACAATATTGGTTACTTCAACCTGTGTTAAAGGATTACCCTCGATAGAAGTAGAAAAATGGGTAGCCAAGACTTTATTTTCTTTGCTGAGCCTTAAAGCTAACGAAGGGATTCTTACCTGAGAGGTAAGCTGGCCGTATGAGGCTTCAGCAGTAACCAGGAGATTAACCAGCTTGGGTGTATAATTAAACAGCTTTGCCATATACTTATTATATCTCCAAATAAATAATTGTCAACATATTTGACAATAATGCCTGTTAATTATCCCTGGATTAAATCTATCTTATATATTCCTAGCCTTAATCCCCGAAACATCTTTTAATACAGCTTCCAAATCAGGCAATTTAAAAGGTTTTGGTAAATACAGGTCTACTCCCTTTTGCCTGAAAAACCTTTTATCGGCTTTCCCCAATTCTGCTTCGGTACAAAGAATAATCGGAGTAATTTTATACAGTTCCCGCACACCAACCACCATCGCATCCAGTCCAAGGCCAGGCACGTCGGGGCTTGTGATTAAAGCGTCAAAACCACAACCCATTATTTCGTCTGCTTTTAAAGTAAAAAAAAGCCTTTTTGCGTCTAGAAAGGATTCAAACCTATGGCCTAAAGAACCTAATGCATGATGAAGACGCTGTAGTGTTGCAGGTTCACTGCCTATACCCAAAATCCGAAGAGGTGTGGGTTCTGGAGCGTTTTCTGTCATAAGCAATACATTAACATTTCAATAGGCTCAACACAATACATTTCTTTAAGCGGCCAATTGACTCTTTTCTTATTTCCTGTCATTATAAAATTGCCTAGGTTTTTTGTAGAAATTAAGCCTGAAGATACTGCCCAAATGAAAAAACAAGAAATTCAAATTTTGACTGGAAAAGAGCGTGGCCTTGTTTCCATTGGCAAAGCAGCAGAGCTTCTTGGGGTTTCAATCGAAACTCTGAGAAACTGGGAAGATAATGGGACATTACTTCCCTTCAAAACTCCAGCCGGAACCAGAAAATACCGGCTAAATGATTTAAAAAAGTTTCAAAATGTCCATCCAAAGCTATCCAAAAAACTTTCCCCTCAGCCTTTCCATCCTTATTCAAACTACATTAAACCTGTTAATTTACAGGCTCTGGACGAACTCAACTCAACTCAACTCAACTCAACTCAACTCAACTCAACTCAACTCAACTAGGGATGCTACCCAAAGAACAATCCTCAGTACATTTTTAAGTCTACTAATATTAACTCTAGTTGGCGGAGGAATCTTCCTTGGATCTTCTAACCCAGTAATTAGAAGTACTTTTGAAGAAGCTACAGGAAAAGTAAATGTCATTGCGATCCGCCAGCTGGCGGAGAAGCAATCTAGGCCAGATTTAAACATTAAGAAGATCGCCACTCTCCCTTCGGTCGCTCGCGATGACACAAAGAAAAATGCCCTGGGTCAACATATTCGAGCTGGGAAATTATCGATCAATACTAATACTGCTATCGCTGGAACTCTCGAAGTAGCTGGAGATATTGTCTTAACTGGCAGATTATTGGGTGAAGGATTTGTATCATCTGTGATAGCCGGAGATAATGTCACTATCA
>CAZLKE010000006.1:0-8141 GCA_964560075.1 uncultured Gammaproteobacteria bacterium
TCCGATAGATTGACCCATAAAATACTCTCCCAGAGCACCATATTGTTCATCGGTGAGATTTTTACACTCAATTTGTTTTGACTGCAGTTTCTCCCAAGTTTCTTTGCCCTCCAGTTCTTCGCGCGCGGTGTGGTCATCAGAGGTTACCGACGATGGTGAACTCGTCCAATTACCCATCATACCTTGAGCAAAGGTTGGAGATGGTGCAAGGAGTAGAACAAGTAAAAGAAAGGTAATTAGTAATGCTTTTTTCATAATTTGCTCACTTTCAAAAGGTAAGAACTTTATCACTTTCGGAAACGATGCGATACCAATCCTCAATACTGCCTTCAGGGCATTCTTTTGTGCTGCCCTGTTTTCTCAGCGTTAAACAAGTACCGCAGGCAATAATCTGTGCCTTATCTGATGACAAGAACTTTTCAACCTGCTCTTTAATATTGAATTGAGCAGAGCTTACTTGGCCATATTCCACACCATCACCTAGAAGAAAAATAGAAACAGTATCGCCTTTGGATAAAGCCAGGTTTGCAAGCCGAAAAGCATTCCAGTTATTTTCAGTATTATTAGTTGAAAGAATTATCCCAAGTTTCATAATGGTATTGTATCAAATCTATATGAATAATCCTGTAATTTTTTATCAAGACACCCTTGAGGAATGAGGTTTTATACTTTAGCGTAAGCTAGTTGAACTTTCGGAAGATTGCCAATTGTGCCTAAATCGGTGATTATCTGAACTAATCGCTTGATGGATTCCTCTATATTAAAACATGGACTCGGGAGCAAAGTCCTATAGTTTGATTTTCACGCTCAACTCTGCTATACTTTTCCCTATGGAATTACTTATCCCTCACGGATACTGGCTCTCTTTTTCTAGAGAAAACCCTCTTGGAACTCTTTCTCAGGCTCAAGTGGATGCAGCCGTTAATTTTTTAAGCGAAAATCAATCTGCACAGGCTTTCTGTCCTACAGGAAGAGTTCATTTTTTAATTCCTGACTTAGAAGGACGGGTCATGAGGTCGCGCACGATTGCTCCTTACCATGAAATTTCTCCTTCTATAGTTACAGCTGGGGAAAATCCCTCTGTAAACAGCACCGAGCGAGAGCTGGTTGAGGTATTTGATCTGCTGATTACTAATCCCATATTTGATACCGTTGTTTTATTAGTTAATCCAAGCCATAGAGAACGCACGCAACTTCTGTTTGAAGGATTAGCTGGATCAAGATCCCGTTTAGGTTTGGATCAGGTACCTTTTGCCTTACAGGTGACAACCGATTACTTGTCTAAAGCTCAAAGAACCTTTTTACTTAGTTCAGCAGAACAAACATTGTTTGATGCGAGAGAGAAAAAAGCTAAAGCTTTAATGAGAAGACCAATGCTTAGAAGAATAGCTGAGCAAATTCCAGATCCTATTAAAGGACTAATGGAAGATTATTTCATTAGCTGCCTCCCTTCATCGCGAAGTTAAAAAATCCTGTCCTAAATAAAAATAGGTTCAAAATCTTCTTCAGATTCTAGTATACTAAGTCCTAAGTGTTCCAACTCAGTGGAGCAAATGACTATGGGTTGATAATAAACTACGCTTTTAGTAATATTCCTCCATGTCTTCAAGATTAGAAGAACGAAGAGAATCTTATCGAAATTCTTTACACCGAATTTCTGATAATGTTGGGCGTAGTTTTTGGAAAGGGAGCGATGTAATAATAAGACGAGACATACTTATCCCTCCTTCGGTTGCTAACGCTCGTTACGGAGAATGGTTTAATGTCCCGATTGTAGTAACAAAGGAAAATTTACCTCCTCTCCAGGGTTTATACCGTTCAGATTTGTCACATTTTAAAGGTTCCGCTAAAAGTCGTCGTGCTCAAAGTGGTATAGATTTATGGGAAAATCCTGGTAACTATCTCGCTCACGAAATTGCCAGAGATTGTTACAACGGTAGGTATGCTCAGTGTCCAATTAATTTCCATGAAGGAGTAGGGCTGGAAATGCTTGGTTCAAGGCCCAGGGAATGGTGGTATGAGATCGGTTATCGTGAGCTAGAAGATATCTTCGAACAACCTTTTGAAACCCAAGTTCCTGTTGCCAATAGAAGCGCGCGGCCAATTAAACTGGAAGAGGGAATGGGACTATTTAGATTCTTTTGCCCTTTGGCCCCTCCGCTATACGGTCAACAATTAAGATCTTTAGTTGGTTCTGAAATCACTATTGAAGGGCAAGAGGGAGTTCATTGGAGTTTAGGGGATATTGAGGCAGTTATTTTAGTTGAACCAGAATCAGAACAATGGATGCCACCTTCTAAAGATCTGCTGGTAATTCCGGATGGAGTGCGAAATTACCGAGATCTAATTGATGTAAACTGTGAACCATTACCAGACGATCTACGCCAAGGGATGGAAGAGATTCTTTGTATAGGTCAAACTCCACGTTTTTGTTTAAGCGAAAGAGTAGAAGCAGTACTGTTGAAAGCAGCTTATCCAACTCTCAACGGCGATTTTGAATTAGAAGATTTAAATAGTCTTCATATTAATTCCTGGCTTATTGATGCTGGATCAGATCATGGTATTAGGACAGAAACAAGAATGCGTTATCCAAGAAAAAAACAATATGTTAGCTTCCTTTTTTACTTAAATTCTCCAAATTGCCAGTCCTAAGTGGCCAATTCAGTGGAGGAAGATATACTGAAGTTATTAAATAAAACTTAAGATTTTTTGCCCCTCTGGTTTTCTACTACGGACGGACGATCCTCATAAGCCTCATCTAATGATACTCTTTTTATTAGGAAACTCGAGCGAATAAAGTCTATTCCACGGGTAGCATATTCTACTTCCTCCCAACCAACTTGAAAGAAGGGAAAAGTGGTAAACATTTGTCGGTAATCCTGTTTGAATATTCGGACATTCGGATTATGAACCGACACTGAACTAAGAAACTTTTGGGGTCGAAAGTCCTTGATGAATACAAACGTAGCACCACATTGGTCAATCTGATTTAAAGTCGGAATTAGAAGGTGACGTGGTATCCATTGCAGAACCATATTTAGAATAACTAGATCAAACCTCCCATGGGCCTGGTGTGAGTAGCCGACTTTAAACTTTAAGTTCTCTTTTGGTTCAAACTCCTTGGCAATGTTGATTGACTTAGGACCCAAATCAAGCACACTTTTTATAGAAGCCATATCTACTACTCTCACAACTTGGTCTACAAAGCGTTCTTGATCTTCCATCGCAAATAAATTATCCCCAAGTTTATCCTGTGCTCTTTCTGTTCCCGATTTACAAATTCTTTTTAGTAGATAAAACTATAAAGAAATCAGACCGCAAAGGTCAAATTATTGGTGAACCAATAGACTAAGCCTACCCAAATGTTGTCCGATACAGGATGAGTTATATGAAGATTAGACTCTTACGGCAATCTAAACAGAAGGTATATGGTTACTATATCATTTAGGCACGAAAGGCGACCCCTTCCGAGGCTAAAAGTTTAGATTTCGTTTAACACTGCCATTTATAATTGACAAAGACTTTTGATTTTGATACCTTAATGCTAATAAAATAAGTATGAAAATAAAGATTCTTCCTGCTTTTTTGGTTTTATCTTTCGTACTTCTTGCCACCCCTGCTTTTGCTATTGGCAAACCCGATACTCTCCCTGGAAGGCCAAGCGATAGTGCTGCCGGTCAACCATCTGGTTTACCTGCTGAAGCTCAGAACCTCTTAACTGAGGCTAAGTTAAAGGCTTGCCAAGCCCGAGAGGGTGCTATCACCAAAAGAATGACTCACTTAATAGAGTTGGTAACGACAATGGAAGGCAAGTTTGATGCCATTGTTCAGAGGGTAGAAGAATATTACACCTCAAAAGTAGTCCCAAGCGGTAAAACAGTAACAAATCATGATACGTTAGTAGCCGACATTCAAACCAAAAAGACTGCAGTTGCGACTGCTTTGACTACTGCTCAAGCTAACTCTACTAACTTTAGTTGCACTGGGAATGACCCTAAAGGACTGCTAACACAATTCAGGACAGACATGCAGACGGTTAAAAAGGCTCTACAAGACTATAGAACATCTATTAAGGACTTAATTGTGGCAGTACGCTCAGTAACTGGGGAAACTGAAAGGACTAACCCAAGCGTATCGCCAAAACCGACTGAATAATATGAATAAAAATCAAAAAGGATTTTCGCTAATATTTATAATCGTGTTTATTGCCGTTGTAGTTGTGGCTGGCTATTTCTTGCTTGCCCCAAAAAAAGGTAAATACACAGCTACTCCATCCGGTAATAGGAGCTCCTCTACCATACAAAGCAGTAGTGACCTAGATACAGCAGCTAATGACTTGGATAATACTGATACCAGTCAAGTGGACACTGAGTTAAATCAACTCAGTTCTGACACTTCGGCTTTCTAACCTATGATTATTAATAAATTTAGGTACATATTTGTAACTTTGCTCCTACTTGTAGGGGGTGTCTTTTTATCTCAAGCAGGTTTTAAGGTGAATGCTCAAGAAAAGCTTGATGTTATCCCCAATAACTTTATTGTGGTACTCAAAGACAATGTTGGCAACCCTCAGGATGTTGCCAATGAGATGGCTCGAACTCATGGTCTTTCTGTTGAGCATGTTTATACCACAGCTCTGAAAGGTTTTTCGGCGACAATTCCTCAAGCCAGACTTGATAAAGTGAAAGGTGACGGACGAGTTCAGTTTGTCTCAGGGGATAGAATAGTTGAGGCATTTACACAAACTACTCCAACTGGAATCAGTCGGGTAAATGCATCGGCAAATACCAATAAAGGGACGGGTGTAGGAGTCGCTGTTATCGACACTGGTATCGATTTAACACATCCTGATCTACAAGCCAATATTGTAGCAAATAAAAGCTGTATTCGAGGGAAAAAGACAGGTAATGACGATAATGGTCATGGCAGTCATGTCGCAGGTACGATTGCTGCACTCAATAACAGTTCTGGCGTTGTAGGTGTTGCTCCTGGAGCAAAGTTGGTTGCCGTCAAAGTGCTTAATTCGCAGGGTTCAGGTACTTGGTCATCGGTAATCTGTGGTATTGATTGGGTAACTGCCAATGCAACTAAATTTAACATAAAGGTGGCTAATATGAGTCTTGGGGGTGGTGGCTCAAGTGACAATAATTGTGGAGATACAAACAATGACGCATTACATAAAGCAATTTGTAAATCAACAAATGCAGGTGTCACTTACACAGTAGCAGCTGGTAATAGCAGTGCTGACGCCAGCACCTTTGTACCTGCTGCCTACGACGATACCGTGATTACAGTGTCGGCACTTGCAGATTCTGATGGACAATCAGGAGGACTCGGATCAGCAACAAGTTATGGAGCAGATGATACATTTGCCAGCTTTAGCAACTATGGTAGTGTTGTTGATCTTGGTGCGCCTGGAGTTTCTATTTATTCAACCTGGAAAAGTGGCGGATATAATACAATAAACGGGACAAGTATGGCTAGCCCACATGTGGCAGGATCAGCCGCCTTGTATATTAAATCCCATCCTGGTTCCACCTGGTCGCAAGTACGGGATGGGTTGGTAACAGCTGCAGAATCTCTCAATGCAGGTCACAGTGATCCTTCTGGACTTCACGTAGAGCCTGTTGTGCAAGCAAACAGCCTCTAAGTATCTTTCCCAAAGCTGTTCTTACTCTCTCATATCATATAATCCCTAGGTTACAGCTCAATCAACCCTTCATGATATACTTCTCCGATGTCCAATGTACTTGAAGCGTTCAAATCGGCTCGCCAAAGAATTAATCCAGAAGGATTGCTAGTTAGTGGTGCTTGTTCATATGTTTCACCTGCTGTAATGATTCCATTAGAAGCAGGACTCACCTATGCTGTACATGAATTAGCAAAAGACACTGATCCTAATTTGTTAAAAATAGGTGTTATAGGTGCACTAGCGGTAGCTAATGCTGTAAGTGTAATTACAGAATCAAAAGCACTGCAGCGTCGTGAGTATAGTGCGAGTCCTGTCGCGAGTGCACTGAATATTTTAACAGAAAGACCATTAATTTCTTCTATCACTGGACATCTTGTTAACTATGCAGGATTGTCAGTTGTAAATCCAATAAACTTAGCAGCAATAGCCACAGAGAATAATAAATTACTAGTTGAAAGTGCTGCTTCAACATCCTTTGCTCTTACACTTTGGTTTACTTCCATGAACACCTTGATTACTCGAGGTAAAATCCAGCCAGTAGTTGATAAGATGAAAACAACAAGACAACTAATTATGAAAATGTTTAATAATAGATCAATAAAACCTGAATAATTAGCTTCCCACCTGCCCGCCATTGCTGCCTTGCCCGACAGTGCCAGTCGTGGCAGGCTACTATTTAGAATTAGGGTTTGAGGTAACCGGATCAGGTCTTTTGTAACTAACTCTACCCCCGAAAAATCTGTATAGTCCGGTATTTAAATCTCGCCCTACTTCATCTAAATTTGCCAAGTGTTGGTAGATTCGTCTGTGATACCGCATCTCTTCTGCTATCTGACCTATCCCTTGAGCCAGCTTTTGTAGAGTTACCGGCAATAATAAAAAAGCAATGAACCACTCTCTATAAGTTGGAGATTGGTTGGTTAGTTCTTCGAAGCTTGTCTGTTTTTCTCTATCTTTCATGTCTCGTATTCTAACACATACATGACAGACCTATGTTAAAGTTTACCCAAATGTTGTCCGATACAGGATGAGTTATATGAAGATTAGACTCTTACGGCAATCTAAACAGTTGGCGAGCAAGTCTGTACTTAATGTAATTTTATTAGCCTCAATTAGCTTCTGAAAAATTTGAGCTACAAGCCTAAAGTCAGAGAAAGCCTTTCTCGAGCCCTTGGTACTGGGACAAGATGATTTCCGACAAGATCATCAGAAAACCCCCAGGTGCTTGGGGGTTTTCTGTCTAACGCTTGCCTCTTAAGCCTATGATGTCTACTAGAAAGTTTTACACCCGTTTTCTAATAGGAAATAGGAAAGATTACTCCAGCCAATTCAAAGGCGTCAAAAGCGTAGGATCTGGAGCAGCGCCGTATTCATTATTGACTACTGGAGTCCCATCAGCTTCTACACAACTCCCTGATGGATCTTCAAAGTCCAGATGTCCGAAAGCCGCTGTATCTCCTACACCATCACCCGATGGATCAAGATCAAAATGAGCATTACCGTTGCCCACTCCATTAGTAGCTAATGTACCAAGAACCTGGATTGAACCAGAGTGCCCGGCAGCATTTAAGCCACCGTTTGATGCAGCGGTGTCTCTTACCAGTTGTACGTCATACGTACAATTCGGTGCCGCTTTTTGCAAGTGTGCTTCAACGATTATGCGGTTGGCTCCACCGGGGTTGGCTTCAAATCTAACATTACCAGTGTCAGGGTCTGTTCCTACAACAAGTCCATCATTAGTATTGTCATAGATGTCAAATACCTGGGCTCCTGGGGGTTTGGCGAATGCCGGTAGTGCCATACTGCCAAAGATGACAGCAGCACTAGTTGCTCCCGCTAGTACCTTTTTAAAACTATTCACTAACTCATCACCTCCTTTCTTTATTTTGGAATCTAAATAGCGCATATGAATATGTGCGTAATTTCATCCTATTTACCTTATAAATTTATGTGCGTGTAGTAAGAAAGTTGTAGGAGATGTAGCTTCAAAATAATCCTCATCTATCATTCCAGATACCCTAGAAATAACTTTCTGCCTGTGAAATCTAGGAAAGGTAGGAAGGCAAGCCAGATAGTTCTTGCTCGAACTGACAAAAGAAGAGGTGTGAGGCTAATTCACCCGGAGGGTGGTTAGTTATTGTTTTGGAATCCTTCCAAAATCTTAGGGTATAATAAGTCGAGAGATGGGGAGTTGAGGGTCCTATAGTTTGAAATCTGCTCTCTTTTCTCTTATAATTGCCCCATGGCAATATCAGAGATAGAATTTGGAAGAAGGCTCATACAAGTTGGACAACACACTCTAGAAACTGTTCGTCATGGTCGTCCCAGTGTATTCGTAAAAGCTCCTACAGCTCCTTGGTCAGAGAATCCACATTTTCAAGCACGAGCGTATAGGGATCTAGGTGGATATCTTAGAGTTCCAAGATGGAAATTGCTCGGACAATATGGG
>CAZLKE010000006.1:8151-29828 GCA_964560075.1 uncultured Gammaproteobacteria bacterium
CCAAAGCTTAATAGTTCAAAGAGTTCGGGGTATTCGTTATGATGATGCGGTACTCTCCTCCCCAGAAGAGTTCACCCAATCAGTGCAGAGATTTACTCAAGACCTTTCCCGACTATGGCAAGAAACAAAATCTCGAGTTGATACGAATAAGGTGTATGGAAAAGATATTAAAGATCAGCATCGCAAAGAACCTCTCGATACTATTTCCGCATTTGTTAGTGATCCTGAAACCCAACCAGTGCTTAGTTTGCCCTTACAAATAAATGGGGTATTTTACCCCTCACTAGAGGTAATGTGTCAGCTCTGTTCAAGGAAACTAAGTGAAGCTTATGACCCTGTAGTTACTGTAGGTCATGGGGATGAGCATTTTGGAAATCTTTTTGTTGAAGATGTAGAAGGAGAAACAACATATAAGATTATAGATCCAAAAAGAAAGATGTTTTACAAATCGCCAGCAACAACCGTAAACACTTTCCTAGGGGGATTTCTCTTGTTTGTATTTGATTATGCCTCATCTCTTGCAACAAAAAACAATGGCGTAAATATTGATTACCAAGTAGCCCCTCAATACCGAGATGGTATGCGGAGAGTATTAGCTTGTACACAAGAAATGGTTCAATCTCTTTACAATCTGGGAGAAGGAGAGTTTCTAACAAAAGAGTATCTCTTTGCAAACTTGATACGTAGTTATATCGGGCGAGTAGCCCCTAAGAATCAAGAAAAGATAAAGCCTAACACTGCTGCACATCTGGCAATGGCCGTTGAAGCTTACTATGATTTTGAAGGATTTCTAGAAGGTAAATATTTAGGATAAGTTCGAACTTAATTCAGTTTCGAGGCGAAAAGATTTCCAGACAAAGCCTACAAACCCTCAAAAGGCCTTTTCTGTTTGCTGAAATTTAGAGATGCATTATTGTAACCCTTTACTGCTAAGAGTTTGAATCAAAAGAGTTTTTACCTGTTTTATAACTTTCTAAGAATAAATCACAGGTTTTAAAAATGGGTTGAGGCAAATTATCTAATTTATACCAATCCCAGCCATCCTGTTTTATCGCCAGATGTACATCAAAGACCTTTAGTGATTAAATCAGTACGGTTGGTTTATTCCAGCCGGACGAGTTGAAAATAACGACCCTACCCCTGTTGATGCTGTCTTAAGAGAGTTTCAAGAAGAGACGGGTGGGATTTTGATATTAAAGATATAACTCATATGGGTATAGTGTCGCGAGGAAATCAAAATCTAAGAAGAGTTGGTAGTTCGGAATAACCCACTTGATGAAAGAGTGTCAATTAGTGCAAGCAGGGGGAGATAGTGAAGTTAATTTTTTGACTTTCTGGAGTGTTGATAGGCTGCTACTTCCTCCGGTGTATCGTCCGGATATTAACCTTGCTGTTATAAAAGCCTTTAGTCAAATTAGAGATTAAATTAGAAGTTATTTGTCTTCTGGTAAAGCATTGAATTGGCCGAGGGTTGTTCTTACCTGATTGTATTGAGCCTTAAATCAACCGTCGATTGGGTCCATTGAAACACAACCTGTTACCGGTTCATCTTCACTATATAAAGCAGTGTTGCGTATATATTCCTCCCAGGATTTATATAAAGCTTTGATCTTTTTAAATGTTTCTTCTTTTATGGATGGGTCTAAGTAGGAGAAAGGACAAATATGTTGAGGTGGATTACCCCCCTTTAATATGCCAATCTCTACAATCCCAAAGCCGGGCAAGTTTTTGTTATAGTTACTAACCTCGGCAATGACCTGGCCGGCCACAACCTTATCTCCAACTTTAACCTTGGGATTGATGATATGTTCTGTTTCATAGATCCATTTTTCAATCTTGCCGTTGGCCGTAACTTGAATAGAGTAATCACCGCTGTAAAGTTGGGGGATAGCTGCGACAACTCCATCAACTATCGAAAGCACCTTTGTGTCTTTGGGTAAAATAAACGTTGGCTGGGCGTTTCCTTTACTTTGACCGGTACTGGAATATTTGGCTGGAATGACATAACCAAATCCCATGAAAGGTTGATCAAAACCAGTAAGATACGCTTTTGAAAAAACAATATCATCTAAATTTACCCCGATGCTTTTTAAAAGAAGGGGAGGTTCGTCGTTAGAACGTTTGGGTGCTTGAGGAATATTCTCCTGGACCTTTTGGAGGGCATTGCTGATGGGGCTATCTGAGCGCTTACTAAAGGGTTTTAGAAAAACAACTCCTGCAATGAGCGCGATTATAACACCTAATCCTAAGATTTTTATCATAGTCATTTCATTGTATTAGTTTCATTTAATTTTTCATATCTACATCCGGGAAAAACCCAGGATTTTTCGTCATACATTGCAGGGTTATCTGTGTACTCTTCCCAGTCTTTGGCAAACTGGAGTATTTTTTGGGCATACTGATCTTTAACAGAATTCTCAAGCAGCATGTAGGGACAATAGTTTTCTATATCTTCCGGTTTTGTCCCTTCTATAAAGACAGTTATTTCTGTCATAGTGAAATTTCCTGAACCGCTGTTATAGCCCGCGGTAACTTCACCTACAATGTCCCCTGTTTTTACCGTGTCTCCCTTTTTAAACCTAACATTTTCTAAATGGTCATAAGCTATTCTCCATCCTGGTGCGTCTTTTGGTTGAACTAATAATTCATAATCATTTGAATCTTTTTGAGAGCGAAGACCAAGAACTTTGCCAGGTGAAATTGCTATTATTTTTGTTCCTTGGGGTAAAAAGTAAGTAGGATGAGGCAGCACCTTCTGCACCTGGCCATTTTTAACAACATAACCAAATTCTAAAAATAGCCTGTCCTCAAATATTTTTTCTCTAGTAAAAAGAAAATCTCCCGCCTTCCCGGATGACGGGTCAAATTTATCAAAATTAACTCCTAAATTATATAGTGTTGGCTTGTTTTTAAGTTTTTCTTCTTTGGATAAAAGGACCGTTGTATAAAATGTGCTGTTTTTAATAAATAGATTAAAGATTGTTATGCCAGTAGCGATTAGTATTATGGTAGCCAGTACAACTAGAAGTAAAGAAAATCCTTTTTGGCTAGGCATTAATTTTATTGTAGCATAAGAAGGATGCCTTAAGTTCTGCTATAATTAGAGCATGAAAACATGGCTGATTTTAGTTATTTTTTCAGTTGTTACGTTTTTGTCTCCAGCTTTAGCTATAGCTCAATCAAACACAGAAAGCGGTAATCACACAGCCCGTGAGGAGCAAGAAGGAAAAGAAATATGGCAGAAGCTACAAGCCAAACAACTTGAGTGTCAAAACCTCACTGATGATAATTTTACTTCTCTCGGAGAGTATTTTATGGGACAGATGACAGGTAATTCTCATGAAGCCATGAATACCATGATGGAGCAGATGATGGGTAAAGAAGGTGAGGAACAAATGCACGTTATAATGGGAAAAAGACTAAGTGGCTGTGAGCCTAATGCTCAGATTCCTTCGACAGGCTCACCACAAGTGGGAGGAGGTGGTAATCCGATGATGGGTCCATGGTTTGGAATGATGAATGGTTGGAGTGGTTTTGGCCTATTGGGATGGTTCTTTATGATTATATTCTGGCTTCTTATAATTCTTGGTGTAGTCGCCCTTATTCGCTATCTTGGTAGTGCAGGGAGAAGTAATGATAAAGAAAAAGCTCCCTTAGAAATTCTTAAAGAGCGTTATGCCAGAGGAGAGATAGATAAAAAAGAGTTTGAAGAAAAGAAGAAAGACCTATGAAACTTGGTATAATTCTTGAGTCTAATAATCCAGAACATATCTGGAACACACTGCGTTTGGGAATAACCAGCCTTTCAGCTGAGCATTCAGTGCGCATCTTTCTTATGAATGAGGGTGTAGAGATGAAAGATATTCCTGATACAGATCATTTTGATATTTCCAGAAAACTTGAGGAGTTCAAGAAATTAGGGGGACAATTGCTTGCCTGCGGGACTTGTCTTGAGCTTCGCCACAAAGGTGAAAACAGTGCCTGCCCTGTCTCAATAATGAAAGACCTGGTTAAAATGATTGAGGAATCAGATAAGGTTTTGGTATTCGGATAATTCTCAGCATTAAATTTGACTAAAAAAATCTTTAACTATTTTTTCTGCTGGTCTGTCTTTGATCGCGGCCTGGTCTAAAAGATAAGTTGTAAACCCAAACCCCACCGGTTTTATACCCCCTGAAAACTTTTTATATTCTTCAGCTGCTATTTTGTAAAATTCATGCTGGTTGTTTTCGTATAACTGTCCGTTTTCATCCTTTTTTTGAATTTTTGGTTGGCTAGGTGCGGTTGGTTCTAAATAAGGCACCCAAAATTCGGCAACAAACCATTCTGCTTGGGAGTTTTTGGCGATAGTTTCCGTATCTTTTAAATCTTGTATTAAATCCGACCTAAAGTTTTTAGGAGATTTTCCATTAGGATTATTATCCAAGCCAACAAGGTCATAACCTGGAACTAAGATTTTGTCTGTTCTTAAAGCTTTTTGGATAGCAACCTTTCCTTTATATCTTTTCCTAATTTCAGGTAGCAAATCTTCGTGCAGTTTATTAAAGGCGTCAACCGCCTTTAAATGTTGGTTCCAGTTGGGATTATAATATTCTCTATAAATTTGCCAATCTGCTTCAGATGCTGGGACGAAATACTCCACCTGATATTTTTCTGCAATCTCTACCCAATACAAGGCAGAGGTTTTTACATCTTCTAAAAATTGGTCTAAAGGAACACCAAATTTACCATTTTCTCCGCCACCAAAGCTTATAGATAGCATTACTGCAAAGCCATTTTTCTTTGCTTGGACAATTTGCCATATATAGTCGTTGCTTGCATCTTCTGCAAATGAAGGGCCTCCACGAGAAGTGGTCGAAAGCTTCATCTTGCCATTATCATATTTGTAATCTGCATAAACATATAAAGTATTTACCCCAAGATCCTTAACCTTTGGAACTTCGTTTTCAATTATTCTTCTAAAATCTACACCAGCAGGGTCTAATAGTCCCTTAATAGTTTTAGGATATGATCTTTTTAAATTAGGTATCTGTTTTTCTAACTCTTTTAATGTTGGAGGTGTCCAGGTTAAGTTATTGTTGGTGGGAGAATCAGTAAATGGGTTTCCCTCTAAGCTTTGTTTTTCTTGTTGAATTGGTTGGGGGTTGTTTTTACCTTTATTTAAAGTAACATAAAAACCTGCAGCAATGATCAAAGCTATCAGGAGGCCAATAAGTAATAGAGGGAGGGCAAATCCTTTTTGGCGGGACATTAAATTAAGTATTGCACGATTTTGTTCCAGTTACAATGAATGAACCTCCTCAGATAGCTCTCCTTGTTTATTAAATAAACATACAATAATATTGGTGTATGCTCCAGATAGAGAGGACTCTTGAGTATGCAAAGCGCACATGGGAATCCATAGCTAGTATGACCCAACCGGAGACTGGATGGCCGGCAGATAAAATATTTTGGAGCCCTGAGGATGGCCAGGAAGGATGTAATAAAAATTTTTACACAGATTACCAGACTTCTCCGACCAATATCGGCTTGAATTTCTTTAACTTTCTGGCAGCCGCCCGTTTAGGATTCGTTACTCCTGATTTTGCCAGAGCCAAGACCCTTAATGCGCTTACCACCTTGGAGAAAGCTCACAAACAAGGCCAAACCGTACAGGGTTTTTATCTGAACTGGTATGATTCAAGGACTGGCGAACTGTTAAAAGTTTGGCCGAAAACCGGCCGGCGGACAAATCAGTTTGTCTCTACGGTTGACAATGGATGGCTGGCAGCGGGGATTACGGGAGTAGTACAGGCGTACCAAGACGATCAGGAAATTACAGGCCTTGCGCAAGCAATACTCGGCAGAATGGATTTTGGGAAACTATACAATCTATATAAGAATACTCCTGAGCAGCCTTGGTGTCGACACCCTGGGCAACTTCACGGAGGGGCGCGGGTAAATAGGAAACAACAAACCATGAGATTAAGCCGCTGGCATTACGGAGCTATAACAGAAGCGCGTATTGCCAGCTATGTAGGGATTGCAAGAGGAGATTTACCCGGCGAACATTATTTTCGACTATACCGGACATTGCCACCAGAATGGAAGCAACAGCAAAAACCAGAAGGCCATATAGTTACATATGAAATAAATGATATCCCAGTGGAGGTATTTGAAGGGCACTATAGCTATAAAAACGGTGGGGCGCCGATTGAGTTTGTACCACCGTGGAATGGAGGAATGTTTGAAACGATGATGCCGTCTATGGTTGTGCCCGAAGCCCAGTGGGGGGCTGGTAGTTGGGGTATAAATTTGCGAAATTTTGTTTTGGCGCAAATAAGCCATGGTCTTGCATCTCCTTATGGAGTATGGGGATATTCACCCGCTTCTAACCCCAGGGGATATTTTGAAGGAAAAGATGGGTATGGTGCGTGGGGTGTGGCTGAATTAGGGATGGACCCTCGTAAAGCGGGCAAAAAAGAACCTCCCCGAGACGAGGTTGTTGCACCGCATGCAAGTTTTCTGGCTTTGGAAATAGCCCCCCGGGAAGCACTCTCTAACCTGGAAAAATTGCGAGAGGAATATGGTCTCTTTGGCCCGTATGGGTTTTATGACTCGGTTTGTCCGGCAACCCGTAAAATTGCTTATTCACATCTGGTTCTTGACCAAAGTATGTGTTTACTTCCCATGGTGAATTATTTGTGCGATGGTTATGTTCGAAATTTACTTAAGGCTCAATTAGAGCCGGCAATCAAGCCCTTACTCGAGAAAGAGGTTTTTTCCATCAAATTAGCAGGGAGCTGATTTTTACGGGTTTCTTATGCTTTTCTTCAGATTTTTTACCTTCGTTTTTGTATAATATTTTATCTAGTTATGGCACAGCTTAGACCCTATTTACATTTCGACGGAACGGCTCGCGAGGCGATGAATTTTTATAAGGAAATTTTAGGAGGAGAGTTAGAACTTCAAACTGTGGGTGAGACCCCTTGGGCCTCTGAAATGCCCAATATAGATAAAATTCCCAAAGAGCGGATTATGCACTCTACTTTGACAAAAGATGGTTGGGTGCTGATGGCTTCAGACATGATGATGCCGGAAAGTTTTACCAAAGGGGATACCGTATCTATTTGTTTGGTTTGTGAGAGCAAAGAAGAGATAGAAGATCTCTATAATAAACTCTCCGCAGGAGGAGATGTCTTTATGAAGTTAGAGGAAACGCCTTTTGGGACTTTTGCAATGGTTACTGACAAGTTTGGTACAGAATGGATGCTCCAGTTACCTTAAAGGTAAAGTAAATGAGAATTTTGAACCCTTGCCTTCTTCAGACTCAACCCATATTTTTCCTTTATGGTGTTTAATGATTTCTTTGGAAATATACAGGCCCAGTCCCAGGCCGTCAGCTTTTTGCTGTCCTTTTTCAGTACGGTAGTATTTACTAAAAATATTTTGCTGCTTATTTTTTGGAATGCCGATACCTGAGTCCTCCACACTGACAATAACATTACGGGTGTTTGGCATTACTTGAATCTTGATTTTTTTATCTTCCGGCGAATATTTAATAGCATTATAAATAAGATTTGATAATACTTGCCCGATGCGCTGCCGATCCCCGAAAACTTTGATGTTAGCTTTGCTTTTTAGCTTAATACGCTGATTCTTTTGAAGTCTTTGTATTTCATCTACGACCTCGGATGTTAGTTCATGTAAATCAAACTCTCTTGTTTTAAAAGTCATTTGGCCTGATTCTATTTTGGTTGTGTTTAGAAAATCATCGATTAGACTGTTCATTTTATCTGCTTGGGCGGTAATTTGGGAGACATAATAACTGTGTTTGCTATTTTTAGACTTTTTAAGTTGACTGGCAAGAAATTGCGAATAACCTTTAATAGTGGTAATAGGGGTTTTCAGTTCATGGCTTACAATTCTTAAGAAATCGTCCTTGCGCTGTTCGTTTTGTTTCAACTCCAAAAACATCAAATTAAACGGTTTGGTTAGCCCCACCTCAATTATCGCTTTATATGCCAGATAATACGATAAAATTTTGCCGTAATGACCAAGCATGTTAGAGACATCATAAACTCCAATATAAAGAGTAAATAAAAGTTCGCTGATAATATTAATAGCAAGAGACAAAGTCAGCAATAAATAAACAGTCTTATCAAATTTATCCTTGAAGAACTTTAAAATAATAATTGAAGTGAGAAAAATTAAAGAAATTATATATTCGCTTACTTTTTTAAAAGGGGTAAGGCCGACCCCTTCAATATAACTTACCGGGAAGCTTTTCCAGTAAAAAACAGAAAGTAAAATTAACAAAGTTACAAGAAAATAAAGAAGCAGCATTAATTTTTCATTAAACTTTCTGGCTATAAATATCGGAGCAATTAAAAAAGGAATAGCTAGAAGGTATCTGCCCGCAATCCAAAGTTGGGTTGGGGTATTAGCGTCAAAGCTTGGAAAAATAAACATGCCCTTATAAGCAAGAGTATGTACTAAATCTATAATCCCGACAAATAAAAAAGAAATTCCGATAAACGAAAAATAACTATTATTGCCGATCTTGCGCGTATTCCAGGCGAAAACAAAAACACAGACTGCGATAACGACACTGAATAGTTCTGCCGAAGTATGAAATAAAAGGTAGCTATAAACTTTAGCAGCGAATAAAAGAATGAATAAAACAATAAAGGCTAAAATCGTAAAATAGACGTTTTTATTTGCATAATTTAGAGCCACTTTTCGACCCATGATGGGTGAATTATATACTATAGGAAACTGGTTTCAAGAGGTATCTGTAATTCTACATTTATTGACATAAAGGCTATAATTTGAGCAATGAAGAAAGTATTGATTCTTGTTCTCCTTATTATATTCATTTCTGGGAGTGGATGGTTGTGGTACAAAAATTCCAGGCAAACACCACCGATTTCAGTTAACAATACCGGCAACGAACTGGACAAACGGGATCTGATAAGAGTTGAAGAGCCCAGACCAAATGCAGTTGTGACCAACCCCTTGAGTATTAAGGGAGAAGCAAGAGGTAATTGGTTTTTTGAAGCTGATTTTCCGGTCAGATTGGTAGACGAAAACGGAAATGAGTTAGGAAGAGCTATTGCTACTGCAAACGGGGATTGGATGACGGAAAATTTTGTGCCTTTTGCATCCGAGCTAATCTTTACTGCTCAGGCGCCAGGGAGAGGTACCCTGATTCTGGAAAAAAACAACCCTTCAGGTTTAAAGGAACAAGCTGATGAGCTTCGTATCCCTGTTAATTTTGAAGAGACTAAAACGCGCAGCATCCAACTTTTCTACTACAATAGCCAACGAGATCCCAGTGAGTCTTGTAGTCCTGAGGCTGTTTTACCTGTAACTCGAAATATCCCCCTGACCCAAACTCCCATTCAGGATGCAATTAAACTTTTGTTAAGGGGTGAATTGACAGAGGAAGAAAGAGCAAAAGGGTTTACCAGTGAATTTTCTTTAACAGGAGTTGAACTCAAAGGGGCCAATCTAGAAAACGGCATTTTAACTCTGGAGTTTGTTGATCCTCAGGGAAAATTAAGCAGAGGCTCTTGTCGAGTAAGACTTTTGTGGGCTCAGATAGAAAAAACCGCCCTGCAATTTCCGGAAGTAAAAGAAGTGCGATTCATCCCCGAAGAACTTTTCCAACCCTAGAAACCTTACTTGTAAACTTTATTGTTTGCTTTTAATATCAAATAGGGGTGATTAAATTGTTAAATGCAAAAGCTTTTGCTAACGCTGCCACAGTGGTAACTGCAGTGTTTTATGTTGTTTGCTGGATGCTTTCGGTCTTATTCCCAGAAGTAATTTTTAATATTGGCAGGTCCTGGATGCATACCATAAGCCTGGATTCAGTTAGAACAACCACACAGATGCCTGTTTTAACAGCTATTTGGGGGCTCTTGACCATCTCGGCTGTAACCTGGGTAACAGTTTATGGAACCATCTGGCTTTACAACCGCTGGGCTAGAAAATAAACAAAAAAGCTAATTATTTTACCCTTTGTTATACTATCCGCATGGAAGAAAAGTACAAAGAAGGCAACCTAAAAGAATATAAACACTTACTAAAGAACTAGCAAAAAAAGATATGAATAAAATTAACTTAAAAGTTGTCCCGCTAACAAACTAGACACATGCTAGATTACTAGATTGGTCTATTCCCTTAAATTCTTTTTATATATATCATAATTAAGAGGGGGTGATAAGAGATGAAAAAAGAATATGTTAACTGGGTTTTAAGAATCGGTGTTGCCGGTGAATTTATAGGTCACGGAGTATTTGCATTACAAGGCAAAAAGCAGTGGATTGGTTGGATGCAGCAATTGACCGGAGTTGATACAACAATGGCGACACAGCTTATATTCTTGGTAGGTCTTTTAGATATAGCAATTGCCTTGGTGGTACTTATTAAGCCCCTTAGACCAGTTTTACTCTGGGCAGCTATTTGGGGATTCTGGACAGCGCTACTTCGTCCTTTAGTTGGAGAGCCAATCTGGGATTTTATAGAAAGGTGGGCAAATTGGGCTGCACCATTGGCACTCTTTTTAATGACAGGCAGAGATCGGGAGATTAAAAGGTGATCAAGGCTCGCAAAATTATCAAATACCAGATAATTTGGATTTGGTGTAAAGCTTTTTCAATACCATTTGCAAAAGCAAAACTTAAACTTTAAAAATGAAGGTTTTGGTTATCTCTGACACCCATGGAAATATTAATCTTATCCGCCATGTGCTGGGGTTTGCGAAGCAGCAAAAGATGGAAGCAGTGATTCATTGCGGGGATTTTTCAACAACTCAGGATGTAGCAGAAGTTTTACGTTCCGGACTGCCCCTTTATGCTGTAATCGGCAATGCAGATGAAGCACGTTATACTCAAATATGGAAAGCACTAGAGTCTGCTGTAGCAAGAGGTGATGTGATTGAATTTGAGCTTGGGGGTAGGAAAATTGCTGTTGCTCATCAACCGGAAAAAGTCTCAGAAAGGATAGAATCCGGAAATTTTGATGCTCTGTTTCATGGGCACTTGCATATGGCAGCAAAAGTAGCTATTTCTGGAAAAACTTTGGTTGTAAACCCCGGAGCGTTAGGAAATACTACTAAACCATCTTTTGCGGTTTATGATACTGAGACAAATACTGCTCAACTCATCGAAATTCCAAACTAGATACTTACGACATATTACACAACATATTACATACTGTGGTATAATAAATTCATGTTAAAGACTTACCTCTATATTCCCGAACACCTGGAAGAAAAAATAAAGCATACTGCTAAAGCGCAAAGAAAGAGCAAGGCAGAGGTAATGAGGAATGCTTTGGAGAAGGGGTTAGATGAGATAAAACAATACGGTGATGCACAGGCTCTATTAGAATTATCTAAAAAGGCCCAAGAAATACTCAAAGATGAAAAACTACCTAGAGATTTATCCGTTAACCATGATTATTATCTTTGGGGCCTACCTAAAAAGAATCCTAGGATAAAACCATGATTGTTATTGTGGATAGTGACGGATTAATTGGAAGTATAAACCCAAAAGATATACATTACCCAGTGCAAAACTTATTTATCCTGCGACAGTGATTGCAGAAACGGTGACTTTTTTACAAGGCAGGCTGAATCAACCGGATCAAGCGTTTGAGATTGTTAAACTCTTAAACAAAGGTCAGCTACGGATAGAATCTGTTGATGGTGCTATTCTTCAAGAAGCCTCTCTCTTGATGGATCTCAAATCAAGCAAACATAATACCCTCTTTGATGCGATTGTAGCAGCTATAGCTAAAAGGCATCAGGCTGATGCTATTTTTAGTTTTGATAGATTTTACAAGAGTAAAGGTTTTAAATTAGCTTCAGAATTGTAGTTTTCTTTCTAACTTACCCCTTTTTTCTTATGGAAAATTTAAAATTGCGAGAGAAAATTTAAGTTGCTGAGGAATCTATGAAGTCCTTTAAAAATATCGTATTAATAATATCATTTTTTGCTCTGATTTTTTCTGGATTTGCCTTTATTAACCAACCGTTATCTGCTGCAACTGAAAGTTCATCTTCTCCTGAGCCTAGTCCTGATGCTAGTCCTAATTTTTCTTGTTGTGAACACGATATTAAGGTAAATCAGGTTAAAGCTCTACCCCAAAAAACAGTTCAAGGCGCAGGGACAATTACAGTGACAATTAATTTTGAACTTGATTTAAATTGGAGATGTAAAATAGATCCAAAAAAAGATTGTTTTGCCTTTTATGAAATTACCTTAGAAGATAGTAACTGGCAGGAGTTTAAGGGAGGTAAATGGGTTGATTTAGCAGAGGCTTCAGTTAAAGAATCGGTCATTTCTGATCCTCCTTTAAAGTCAAAGTGTGATGGTAGGGGCCATAAAGGTACTTGGAGTTATTCTTATATTGCAACAGTTACTACTACCAACCCAATTCGCAACACTGCTTTAGTTTTTGATTGGGATGTGCCAGCAAATAAGGGAACTAGTTATCATGCTGAATTCGAAGTGTCAGGAGTTTCTCCAACTACAGGTACAAAACCGCCAACGGTTCAGGGGAGTCATCCAAAGAAGAAGTAATTGATTTTATTACCCCTTTCTTACATAGTTTCTGTAGAATCAATCCTTGCGGTTTATGGATGCCTTACAAAAACTTTCAGTTATCAGCAAGAAACAAGTTGCATTTGATATTTACGAGATTATTTTGGGTTTAGGAAAAGAAGGTTTTACTTTTAAGCCCGGACAATATATTCATCTTTCTTTACCGAGCTTAAAATATCCTGATCCAAGAGGAAATGGGCGTGATTTTTCTATAGCTTCTTCTCCAAATGATAAGCATCTTGCCTTAGCTTTTAAAAATACGGGAAGCGGGTTTAAAAAAACTTTACTTGAAGTAGAAAACGTAAAAGTTGAGATAGATGGTCCGTTTGGCCGATTTACTTTGCCTAAAGACAGCGATCAAAAATTTACATTTATAGCCAGTGGAATAGGGGTTACTCCCTTTTTAAGCATGGTTAAATTTGCAACAGAAGAAAAGCTTTCTTACAAAATCACTCTTTTGTATACCGCTAGCTCAAAACAAAAAGCCGTATTTTTGCATAAGCTATTACAACTTGAAAAAGAAAATCCAAACTTTGAGCTTAAAACACATTTCGGAACCTTAACAAATGAGATCATCCAGGAGGAGATAAAAGACAAAAGCAGTACTCTTTTTTATTTGTCAGGGGCGCCCCAGAGGGTATTTGATATTGAAAATATTCTTTTGTCACTTGGGGTACAGAGAAAAAATATTTTAAAGGAAGAATTTACCGGATATTGGGGTGACCCTATGAACAACGAGCTTTCAAAACGGCCATATTCTGATTTAGAGGCATTGCTTCAGGCATTAAACAATACTGCAATAGTATCAGAGGCTAATGCCGAAGGAATTATCACTTTTGTCAATGACAAATTTGTTGAGATATCTAAGTATTCAAAAGATGAATTAATTGGGCAAAACCACAGGATTTTAAAATCAGGTTTTCATTCCAAACCTTTTTATGAAAATATGTGGGCAACTATTGCTCGGGGGAGGTTGTGGCGGGGACAGATTAAAAACAAAGCCAAAGATGGTTCGTTTTATTGGGTTGATACCAGCATCGCTCCTATCCTGGATCAAGACGGAAAACCCATAAAATACATTTCAGTTCGATTTCCTATCACTGAGCGCCAACAAGCAGAAGAGGAGTTACAAGGTAGAGCTATGCAGCAAGGTGTATTAACTGTTTTAAGCCAAGAAGCTTTAGCTAGTTCTAACTTAACAAAGCTTTTTGAAAGAGCAACCAATCTTGTTGCCGGCACCCTGAAAGTTGATTATTGTTTGGTTCTAAAGCTTCAACCAGGAGGCGCTTATTTAACTTATGAAGCAGGTTTTAGGTTTAAAAATGTGACAAAATCTCAAACTATTATTAGTGCCAGGACAACAGAATCCTTAGCTGGGTTTGTTTTAGCTTCCAAAGAACCAGTTGTGATTGAAGACCTGACTAGTGAATCAAGATTTGCAGGAGCCCCCCTTATGCATGATAACAACATAGTAAGCGGTGTTGGAGTGATTATTCATGGGCAAGAAAGGCCGTTTGGCGTGTTGGGAATCTATACAACAAGTAAAAGAACCTTTAAGCAGGCAGACATAGATTTCGTCCAGGCAGTTGCTAATCTTTTGGCTAATGCTGCCAGAAACCAACTGGACAAACGAAAAGATGAATTTTTAGGGATTGCTTCGCATGAGCTAAAGACCCCTCTTACCAGCTTAAAATCTTTTGTTCAAATACTTCAAAAGCATGAATACCAACAAAAAGATGAGCAAGCTTTGCTTTTTCTTTCCAAAATAGATACCCAATTAAACCGTTTGACGGATCTGATTAACAGTTTGTTGGATATCTCCCGGATTAATGCCGGCAAAATTGAATATAAAGATGAAACATTTAAATTAAGCGAATTGGTGCAAGAAACAGTTGATGAATTAAAACTGGTATTCAAAAAACATCAGATTGAGTTATATAATAAGATAAAAGAGAAAGTGCATGGAGACAGGTATAGAATAGCTCAAGTTTTAACCAACCTTTTGTCTAATGCTATTAAATATTCGCCCAATGGCGATAAGATTATAATTAAGTCTGAGGTTAGTGAAGATAAAGTCATTGTGTCAGTGCAAGATTTTGGAGTAGGTATTTCGGAAAAAGATAGAGAAAATATTTTTGACAGATTTTTTCAAGGTTATGGCAGAAAGAGACAAGATTTTCCAGGAGGACTGGGGTTGGGGCTTTATATTTGTTCTGAAATAATTAAGCGCCACCAGGGGCAGATATGGGTGGAATCTGAAGAAGATAAAGGTTCAAAATTCTTTTTTTCCCTACCTATTAAAAGATCCTAATTTGATGTAAAAAGATAGAAGATGAAGAAAATTTTGGTTATTGAAGATGATCCCGGTATTTTAGAGAGCTTGAAGATGGTATTGGAGCTTTCCGGATATTATGTGATAGTTGCAGAAGATGGTCAAATTATTGAGAGGGGTTTTGACGGGAGAAGGCCGGATTTAATCCTAATGGATTATTGGCTGCCTATCCGTAATGGTGGTGAAATTACAAAGGGTTTAAAAAATACAGAGGGCACAAAAAACATTCCAGTTATTATTATTTCTGCAAGCCTTAATATTAGAGATATTGTAAAAGAGTGTGGCGCTGATGATTTTATTCCTAAGCCTTATGATTTAAATGAACTTTTGTACAAGATTGAAAGATATACTGCCAGTACTAACAATTTAGCTTAGTTATTTCGACTAAAGATTGGTCAGTGTCGACTCTTAATTAGTCGAGTACTGGAAACAGCATCTCCTATGAAAGCTATTGGGATGTTTTCTATGGAGGGAAGAGCTAAGGCTATAGTAGTTGCTGCCAACGCTAGAAATCTTCTTCTTTCCATAGGCAGGACTTTCCCTAAAATTTTTAAGATTAGGTGCACAAATTAGGGAGTTTACCTTCTGCTTTTGTAGTCTGTCAACCGAAGCAAGGTGTTAACTTTTACTTTAATCTGATTAGCTTATTACTCAATTCTTATAGAGTCAGAATAAGGTGATTTAGTGGTAGAAAAAGAACAAAAACAGGAGATATTACCCTCTCCATCTCGATTATATTTAAGGAGAAAGGGACGGTTAAGGTTTATGCTGCCTTGGATTCTAATTGGAGGGGGAATTTTGGGAATGGCAAGTGGAGTCGCTGCAGTAGTAGTGGGTGGTTCTGAAATAGTAGGAAAGTCTAATATTGCAATAGGTGTTCCGTCTGCAACAAGTGCAAGGCCTGATGTTTTAGGAGTAGATAACTCACAAAGTGAAAAGTTGGTTTGGATTGGCGTTGCAGCATCGGCTGTTGGCTTGGGGTTAATGGTTAAAGGATGTGATAAGCTTAAAGACCGCTAATAGTCGAATGTTTTAAAGCGAGTGTGGAGATGATGTCTTGTTTCTCCCAAGGTAAGAAAACAGTCGCAAAACCGTAAGAAACCAGATTAAATAAAACTTTTTGTTATTGTTAATTTATGAGTACGAAGTGCTATTGTAAAAGTTTAAGAATCCGTGTTAGGTTAAAAGTGAGTGGCAAAAGGTGAACATTTATCAAAATCCCAACTTATTTTAGCCGATGCTATATGGGCTGCTGGCGCTTTTAAGGTTGGTTCTTTCAGATTAAAACTTCACGAAACTGATCCAGAAGCTCCTTTTTCCCCGTTTTACATTTCGATGAGAGAAAAAAATGTGAAAGAAGGACAATATCCTATGCTTCAGAAGGCGACAGCCAATGCTTTGTATATAGATACCCTTCCTTTAGTAGCAGAGCGAAACATAGATTATGTGGTTGGAATTCCAAATGCCGGAACTCCGCTGGCAGAAGCATATGCAGTACTTTCTGATATCCCCCAATTAAAGATGACTAAAGTAGAAACGAGTGCAGGTAGATTTTATCACCTGTTATAGAGCTTTGCGATTGAATGACTTAAGAACTGCTCGTATGGCAATGGCTATAGATAGACAGCAAGGTGGTTTAGAGAAATTAAGAAGTACAGGAGTGAGTGTGAGTGCTAGCATCAAAGTGTCTCAACTACTCGAGTACTATTTAGCAAACAGGAACTTAAGCTTAACTGATTTTGATAGGATTAAAAGATATCTTGGGGTAAATAGATAACTATTTTTTGAATACTTCCGGTATTTTCTGGAAATCTTCGAGATTACTTTTCTTAAAGTTTCTGCTTTTAGTCCTGCAGGAGTTTACTTTGTCTAGTTTTGCACCAGACGCTTAAGGAATTCTCTAGCTGTGAGGATTTTGAGATTACCTAGATTGGGATCATCATTTAGACTTAAGAGGTCTTCATCACCGGAAATAAGAAAATTAACTTCACCACTTAAGGCAGCCGCTAAAATTTTATCGTCTTTTAGGTCTCTTGAATGTACTGGCAGTTCTTTAATATTAAGTGGAGTAACAAATTTGGCGTTTAATCTTAAGCTGCTCAGTAGTTGTTGAATTTCGGCTTGATTGAGTTGGTACTTATGGAAGATTACATCTCTCCTAAATACTTCTGCTATTTCTTCAAATATTCTTTGGGTTGTAACTAGTAGGAACTCGTTATTTTGCCATTGTTTGAGCAATTCAAAAGGGGTACCACCTTTGATAATTGCACTGATAAAGAGGTTGGTATCTATGACAACAGTGGGCTTACTCTTCACTGGCTATTTTGGCTTCTCTTACTTCTTCTACAGCTTTTGTTACATCAGCTAAGACTTCTTCTTCACTAAACTGGGCATTTCTGGCCTGAACTTTTTCCGCAACTTTGAAGAACTGTTCCTTTGCTAGTTTTTGGAGTCGCTCGTACTCTTCGGGATTAATAACTACAGCGAAAGCTCTGCCTTTTTTCTCGACTACCACTGGTTCTTTGCCATAATACACAGTGCCGAGTAAGTCAGTAAAGTTATCCCTAGCTTCTTTTGCAGTCATTGTTTTATTAATCATAAACTTAGTATATCATATTTTTACATAATGTCAATATTTACATAATGTAAACAAGGGTTTGCCGGTAAACTGAATTTATCTGGTCAACTTTTTAAGCGAATATTGCACAGCTTCAACAAAGATAAAACTTAAAAAGGTGGTGATCCCTATTGGAACAAGCAGAAGAACCAGAAAGTCAAAAATTGGTAAATTGCGAATTCCGGCCAATTTAACCATCATTTCACCTAAGATCGAGCTTATTACATAAGCGATACCCAAAGTATAATCCAGCAAGTCAAACGGACGATCTGTATCAATATGTCTTAAGACACTGGTAAATCCAAAAAAAGCCCAAATTAGGCCAAGCGTAAAAGAGGCTATAACCCGAAGCGGCCTAATTCTATATTTAAGATGCTTAATGAGAAGATAAGGTGAGATAAACATAAAGAAAATAAGAACAGTTAGAATGAGTATATCCAGAGTTAAATAAAGGTAATTGGATTTAGATAAGTTTGCAACTTTAGGACAAAGTTTTTTAATATCAGATTCACTAGAAAGATCATAGTGATTTTCGCTAGCAGTATAGAACACAAAGGGGAAACCGGATTTGAAAGAGACTGTACAAAAGTATTGGTTAGTTTGTCTTTCTTGGACCCCGCTTTGATAAAAAAGATCCTTATTGCTGTGCAACTCTATATAAATAGAAAAAATAATACTAAAGCTCAGTAGAAAAAATGGTAGTAGAAACTGATTGGCAGTAAGTTTACCCATTAGTATTAGTATAGCCTCTTAAAAAACTTTCTACCAGTTTTTTGCCTTCAAGTAGGGTGTCTCCAAGCTTGCCTTCTTTGTTTATAATAATATGTTCGAATTTATCAATCACTGCAAGCCGGTCTTTTTTTGTTTGGTTTGTTCTTTCCTTAATAATTTCCTCTGTATAGCCCCTTTCTTTAAGTCTTTCTTTAATCACCTCTTCATCCTCGACATCAAGATAAATAATTAAGGTGTTTTTTAAGATTTTTTCAATATCTTCGTTGTTTAACCAATGTTTAAGGACATTTCTAATATCAGCAGCTGTAACTGGGTGGATAACCCAAATCTTGTTTTTCCCATTTAGCACTTTTTCAATCTCTTGTTTGCCTGTTCCATACAAATTATCAGCATATTCAAACCATTCTAATATTTGACCTGATTGTATTTGCTCCTGAAACTTAAATCTAGTTAAAAAATAATAATCTTTTTCCTGAATTTCCCCTTCACGGGGTGGTCTGGTCGTATAGGTAATTATTCTGGAAAATTTAGGAAACTCATTTAGTAGATAATTTACCAGGGTAGTTTTTCCACTTGAAGTTGAACCTCCAGTCACAATAATTAATTTCCCACAAATAGAAGCCATAACTTAGTTAGATTTTAACAGGTATAATTAGCCTATGAAAGGTAAACACCGAACAGCATCGCTTAAACTGAATCCACTTAAATTCTTAGATAAGCTAAGCTTGTCTTTTAATGACAGCAAGCCGGCTCAATTAAATGGGTTGATTACTACAATTGTAACTTTAATCATTATTCATTTTTTTATTGTTGAAAATATAGAGCTTATTTATCCCTCTAATATATTCCAACTGCTAGTTGTATATTCTGCTATTGTAGGTGGTACATTTAGCGGCCTAAATTCAGCAGGCATTATTTTTTTGTATTCAGCGTTTGTTTTGTCTGTGCCTAATCAAATTTTCAACTATACCGCTGAAAGCTTTCAAAGATTAATTCTAGTAAGTTCAACATCTGTTTTAACCGCTCTTTTGGTTGGCTATTTAAAAAGGTTACTCGTTATTTCACTAAAGAAACAAACTAAAGCAGAAAATCTACAAGAGATTACTAAAGCATTGAGTAAAAGCGAACGGCAGTACCGTTTGCTTTTTGAGCAGAATCCTCAGCCAATGTTTGTCATTGAAAAAAACAGCCTAAGTTTTTTAGCAGTTAACCAGGCTGCGGCTAGATTTTATGGGTATTCTAAAGAAGAGTTTTTAAGGATGAGTTTAAGGGAAATACGGCCTCCTGAAGATGTGCCTAAATTGCTTCAATATTATGCGAAAATGAAGATTTCAAGCGGTTCTGGTGTACAACCTGCGGGAACTTGGAGGCATTTAAAAAAAGATGGGGGTTTAGTGTATGTGGAAACTGCTTGGGGACCTATTCATTTTGAGGGAGAGCAGGCAGTATTAATAGCGATTTCAGACGTGACTTCTCGTCATGAATTAGAAGAGAGGAAAAATGAGTTTATTAGTATTGCTTCCCACGAACTCAAAACACCATTAACCACAATCAAAGGCTATGTCCAGATACTAGAAAATTATAGTAAAGATTTCAGTGACCAAAGGGTGATTGGTTATATAAATAGGGTAAACCAGCAAGTTGACCGGTTGAACAATTTAGTTTCAGACCTTTTAAATGTTTCCCGGATCCAGTCAGGGAAATTTGAAATCCAAAAAGAGGTTTTTAATTTTAGTGAACTCGCCACAAATATAGCCAAAGATTTTCAACAGATGACTCCAGAACACCAATTTGAATGTATTATAGAGCCAAAGGTTCAGGTTAAAGGAGATGAATTTAGATTAAGTCAGGTTATAAGTAACCTATTATCTAATGCAGCTAAGTATTCACCAGCAAATACTAAAATAATTGTCCGCTTAAGTAGACTCAGAAAACGCGCCTTGCTTGAAGTTCAGGATTTTGGAATCGGTATAGCTAAGAAATATCAAGATAAAATTTTTGACAGCTTCTTTAGAGTAGGAGTTGGAAACCATCAAGCGCAGGCTGGAAATTTGGGTTTGGGTCTGTATATAACATCTCAAATAGTTAAGAAACATAAAGGTCGAATCTGGGTAGAGAGTGAAGAAAGTAAAGGTTCTACATTTTACGTTTCCTTACCAAGTGTTGTTTGAAGCGAACGAATCTTTCCAGATTCTTACACTAGTCTGTATGCGATCTTACCTCTTCTTTCTATCATATCTTCTAAAGCTTGATTAGGAGGTGAAATTATGGCTCAAAAATCAGACAATAAATTTAAGAAAAAAGGCAGAGGTTGGCATGGTGATCCAGGCGGTCATGCCGAAGCGGGTCGGGCTGGTGGCAAAAAAACAGCCTCAACTCATGATGAATCATTTTACAGCCAAATAGGCAGAAAAGGCGGACAAAAAAGTCCGGGTAATTTTAAAAATGATCCGGAGAGGGCCAGGGAGGCCGGACGTCGAGGCGGACAAAAAAGAAGTAACCGTTACGCTAGAAGAGTGATGGATGTAGAAGAGTAATTGACACTTGAAGCAGGCATCTTTTAGAATCCATATATTCCCCATGGATTTTAAAAAGTATAAACAATACATTAATGATTTTATAGAAGGCGTTAATTCTTTAGATGCACAAGCTAATAAAATAGGCAGTTTTACATACGGTTTAAAAGAAATAGACCTTTATGCTACTGGGTTGGGTGAAGGGAAAAGGAAAATACTTATTACCGCTGGTGTTCATGGAGAAGAACAAGCAGGTCCTATTGGGTTGTTGATGTTTTTAAGACAGGACTTGAAAAAATACTTAAGCGAGTTTACTTTTACGATTATACCGGTTGTTAATCCTCTTGGGTTTGAAAAAAAGAGGCGGCGAGGCAGCAACAATAGGGACTTAAACAGGCACTTTCATATTCAGTCGTTTCCTGAAAATAAAATAATTATTAATTTTCTAAAACATAAAACTTTTGACCACCATATAGATATGCATGAAGACAGCGGTGAAAAAACTGTTTATATGTATGAAACAGGCAATGGTTATGATAATGACAGTATTTTGATGAAGTCGTACCAGTTTCTAGATTGGGTAAAAACTCAGGGAGTTGAAGTAAACACTAAAGAAAGGATTTATGGCGTCCCAAACTGTGGAGGAGTAATTCATTTGGGCAGCAATATTAGAAAAAACTCTAAACTGCGAAAAATGGGGGCCTTGGTTCCGGTTTTAATCTTCAACGGCATCAGCCTGCGGGGTACGACTTTAGAAACACCCGGTAAAATAGACTTCGATACACGTGTAGGCATACAAAGAGAGCATTTGAATTTTTGGCTAGCACGTAACTAGTTAGTTTTGTCCAGCCAAATCGTCATTGCGAGTCCGACGACCGTCGGACGAA
>CAZLKE010000007.1:0-463 GCA_964560075.1 uncultured Gammaproteobacteria bacterium
TTCAGTATTTACATCAATATGACCGGGAGCTATTGCATTCACTCTAATCTCTCGGGAACTCAATTGCAAAGCAAGATTTGTAACAAAACTATTGATAGCTGCTTTGCTGCTGTCATAAGTTGGGTCAAGTGACGGATGTTCGGCATGAATTGAGGTTATAAAAATAATGCTTGCTCTGTTATTTAAAATAGGCAAAGCTTTTTGAGTGAGGAAAAAAGCGCCTTTAAAATTAGTATTCAAAACAGCATCGAATTCCTGGGGTGAAGTTTGTTCAAATTTTTTTGTAAACCCAAACCCTGCGTTATTCACAAGTACATCAATATTTCCAAATTTTTCCCTCACCCTGCTTAAGAATCTTTCAACTTCATTTAAATTTGTTATATCTACGTTATTAACAAGAAAATTTGAGCTTAATTTTTCTAACTCATTTTTAATCTCTAAAACTGCATCTTGGTCTTTGTCA
>CAZLKE010000007.1:473-28897 GCA_964560075.1 uncultured Gammaproteobacteria bacterium
TTTACCTCCTAAATTTGCAAACTCTAATGCAGTAGCTTTACCTATCCCTTTTGCAGCACCTGAAATAACAATGACTTTTTCTGAAAAATTCATTTTTTTACCTCATGCCAAATGACAATAAAGACTTAAGATTAAATTTGAATCTTCTCTTTGATTTTATATGCCTCATACTGGTATGTAGAGCATGGAAATTATTATTAATTTCCCGGTCCTTACAATGATTGATGGCTAATTCTAATGCAAAATACCCCAGATGATAACTTAGTACAGATTCTGCACCTTGGTTTAAATTTACTCCTTCATCTTGGAACATATCTCCAATGCCATCATAGATTGAGCCTTTTTGGAAGTTTACCATCGGAAACCTTAATGAGTTATTTCCAAAATACCAAGAAAAAGCAATTTGTGCCATCTGTAAATAGTAGTGGTTTTCAGTTAAAAGATAGGCTGTTACTAAAGCTTCCGCAGTAGCACCTGCCTCAATGGGTTGCTCATTGTTTGTAGATTTTTCCCCGTCTTTTTTAAACCACCCATCAGATCCAATAAACTTAAAGCAAGAATCTTTAATATCATAAGTATTATCGATTACAAAATTTAAGGATGAAAGTCCTATCTCTTTTGCCGTCTCATCATTTTCAATTTTGCTGTACATTAGTAATGACTGCGGGAGTCTAGCATTATCATAAGATAAAATTTCTTCAAACCAATGCCAATCTACGTCTGAATTCATTCGATAAGCATCGATTAAACTATTTGCTAACATTTTTTGTGTTTGCTTTAGGTCTAAGCTTAAGCTTGACCCATCTTTTTCAGTCAACAAACAAAGACCAATTAAACACGAAGCTTTTGGACGTAAACTTTTTAGATTTTTTAAATTTGGATACAGCTTAATTATTAGTTCTGAAGATTTATTCTTCAGAGGTGTAGTACCATAACGATAAGCGAAACAGGCTGCCCAAAAAGCTCTACCAAAAAAATCACCTAAATCTGGTTCATCTACCCATTGTCCTTCGTAGCTTAAATCACAATGAACCTTCCCCTCCTCCTCCGCACTAACTACAAAGTTTAAATACTTTTCCGCTAATTTATACTTTTTATGAAGTATTGCCACAATCATAGCTCTTGCGTTGTCATCAACAGCATAACCTTCTTCATATTTAATTTTGTCCGGAGCGCTGTGTTCCAGCATCCCTTTTGCATCTGTCATGAAGCGGATGTAATCTAAATTTGGCCTGCCAACTAAGGTGTTCCTCCTTGATTTCGGAATGAAGCTGACTAATTTTTCTAGGTAAAGAAAAGCAACCCTTGGCCAAATCATTTTCCGACCAGAGTTATAGCATTTTTCCCTAATAAGCTCTATCTGCTTTGGATGCTCTAGTGCATGAAGTACGGCTGCAGCAATATCTTTACTGTCTTCAGGCTGAACTAAATACCCTCTTCCTCCTGATAGATTTTCTAAAGCATACCTGTAGGGAGTAGACATACATATCTTTCCTGCAGCAATTGCATAAGAGAGAGCACCAGAAGAAATCTGCTGCATATTCTTGTAAGGAGTTATATAAAAATCACTAGCTAAAATATACTTAATCAAATCTTCTAAAGGAATGTATTTATTAATCAAAACTACGTTCTCTTCAATGTTTAGGTCTTTAGTTAACTGAATCAAACCTTCTCTATAACTCTCACCAAATTTTTTAATAACTCCCGGATGTGTCTGGCCAATTAATAAATACACAAAATTTGGATATTTTTTCTTGATATCCGGGATTGCTTTAATTACGTTTTCAAAACCTTTGTTAGGATCCAGCAAATTCACACTCGACATAACAATTTTGTCTTTAAAACCTATTGGGGATTTCAGTCTACTATTATCAAAGATCAATGCAAAATCTGGAGTTCCATGAGGTATTATTTCTATTTTCTCTTCTTCGATTTCATAAACAGAAGTTAAGATATCTGTTGCAACAGGAATCATAGTTATCAAGCATTTAGCCTTTTTAGAAAGTTCTTGCAAAACTCTTCTTTGATTGTCGCTTGGAGACTGCAAAACAGTATGAAGAATAACTACAAATGGTTTTTTTAACCTTTTAACAAAATCTAGGATATATTCACCATCCTTACCGCCAAAAATACCATACTCATGTTGAACAACTAGAGTATCAATAATACTGTTATTTATATAGTCTGCAGCCTTTAGATAATCCTCTTGTACATGTTGCCGGACAACTTTTTTAACTTCCCATGGATAATCCAGAGATTCTTCACCATTGTTATCCATAGCGATAATTTCAACAACTCTTTCAGGATTTAATGAATTTATACTATTTGCTAAATCTTTAGTGAATGTGGCTATACCGCATTTTCGAGGAATATAAGTAGACAACATCACCACTCTAACAGGTTTTAGGATAGGAAGGCCAACAGACCTTACTTTATTCATTTTACCTTCTGAACTTTGTGGCATAGTAAGGACCCTTTCTTAAATTATTGGAAAACTATCGCCGTAGTTTGGCCTCGTTAGTATACCATAACTAGCAAAAAAACAACAAACTCAGAAGAAACTAAAGAATTTTTGCAGAAATGAGCTGTTTTTTGACAAGATATTTTTTCTGCTAACTAGTTGCTCATTGTTTAAAACCCTATTATAAAAACTTGTTACTGTTTTTTTGTTTTTAACTTTAAACACTGATGTAAAAATTACTGAAATAATTTTATAATTGTAAGCTTCAAGAATTTTTACAATGGAATTTATTATTTCCAAATTATCAGCATAAACATCTGATACTACTAAAACAGCGTTTCTTTTTTTATCACTATATGAATCTATAAACTCAACAACCAACTCTTCTAAACGGATTTTATTTATCACTTGTTCGTTTCTTAAAACACATGGTGGAAATTCTGTTTTTTTGGGGCTATCAAAATCAGCACTTAAAAATTCTAGTGTGTTTTCTGAGAGCAGGAAGACTGTATTAATTTTTCTTAAAACTGCCATAATTTCGAAAGAAATTACTGTTCCGCAGTCCGATGTACATCGGACGAGGACTATAAAGGTTTGGGCAGGTTAAGAGTCAATCTATTAATCTCATTAATTGACCGGTTTTTTTAACATAATTAAACATATTAAAAAATAAAGCAATTGATAAACTCAACCAAACGATATTTAAAAAGAAAGCCGAAAGTAAATTTTCCATAGGCAATTGCCCCAATAATACCACACTTCTCATTCCTTCAAAAACATGAGTTACAGGAATTATATAAGCTACTGCCTGAAGTACTGCTGGTAAAACACTTACCGGATAAAATACAGCAACAAAGGGTTGCAAAAGAACTGTTAGAGCAAAAGCCAAAACTTGGGCGCTTTGACCAAACCTCATAACAATAGATGTAGCAATTAACCCCAAAATCCAACCATATAAAAATAGATTTAAAATAAATGGAACAAGAAATAAACCAAATATAAAAATATTAAATTGAAAAAGTAAAAATGCCGTGATGCTAGTAATAAACCCAATTAAAAATAACCTCACAAAACCTACAAAAACAGTTGCTGCTAAAAACTCAGAGAGTCTCAGCGGAGTTACAAAGATATTTAATAAGTTTCTCTCCCAAACCTCTTCTAAGAAAGCAATAGACACTGCTTGCTGAGATCTTTGAACAAAATTCCAAAAGATTAATGCTCCAAGTATTATTGGAACAACTAAAGGCACACCTTGTCTAAATTGACTCAAAAAAACTGTCAAAAACCCCCAAAGTAAAATGTCAACAATTGGCCAAAAAACTATATCCAAAATTCTTGGCACAGAGCGAGGATATAGATATAAATATCGAAGTAACATGGAATAAATTCTATTCCAATTCATCTTAAGATTCCTCTCTGGCTATTTTAATGAATACTTCATTTAAATCCCTCAGACCAAATTGTTTAACTAATTTTTTAGGCGAACCTTCTGTTACAAGTTTTCCCTCATTAATAAAAATCACTCGATTACACAGCTCATCAATCTCTGCCATATTGTGACTAGTATATATTACAGTTATCTCTTCTTTTTTTTGAATTGATTTTAGATATCTACGGACACGATCTGCTATATCTGGATCCAAAGACGCAGTTGGTTCGTCTAAAAATAATAATTTTGGAGAGTTGAGCAGAGCTTTAACTAGGTTCACTCGAGTTGCTTGGCCGGATGAAAGCTGCCCGTAGAGTTTATTCACAATCGGATTAATATCAAAAAAATCTACTAAGTCCCGAACCCTTTTTTTATAGTCTTTAACATCATAGAGTCTGGCAAAGGTATATAAATTCTCCCAAACTTTCAGGTTTGTCGGGAGGGATACATAAGCAGATGAAAAGTTTACTTTACTCAAAATTTCTTCCCTGTGGGTTTTCATATCTTTGCCAAAAATCCTTACCTTCCCTTTAGTAGGTTCTATTAAGCCAAGTATCATTTGGATAGTAGTAGTCTTCCCTGCTCCGTTTGGTCCAAGCAACCCCAAGATTTCACCTTTATAAGCTTCAAAAGAGATGCTGTCAACAACAGTATTTTTTCCATAAACTTTTGTAAGTTTAGTTACTTTTATCAAGGGCTTCACAGGATGAGATTATATCATGCAGCTTTTTTTAGTTCTGAAAGTATCTTTTTATAGTATCCACCAATTTGATCTACCTCAATCTTTCCCGCAGAAGCCAGCGCAACTGCATTATTCATAGCATTACACATCAGCATATAACGTGATGGTGCAGGTTCTGTTGCAGAATTGCCTCTTGCTCGAACAGTTGAAGTAACAACTTCGTTTGTCTTTTCAACGCAAAAACCGGTTCCATCCAATTTTTTATGTGAATACCAAACCTTTAGGTTTCCATTTTCATCTTTTCTTTCATTGCGGAAAAACCATATTTGGTGCTCTTCGCAAAAATGTTGCTGTACCAAATCAATCACCTCCCAAATCCACACCGATATTCTATTCCAAACAAAACCCGAAATCAAGTCTAAATCCCTCTCAAGCTTGCCTCAGATACAAAACTCAAGTATAATTTACAGGAAGTTTTCATCATTTGGGCCGGTAACTCCCGCCGTCAAGTAAAACATGACAGGCGGATCCGCTAGTCCTGTTACACTGGACAGCGGGCAGCGGTATAATAAGCTGATGAAGTTTTATTATACATACGTACTAAAAAGTATAAAGGATCAAAAGCTATATATTGGTTCTACTGGTGATATTAAGGAAAGATTTAAAGCACATAATCAAGGAGAGGTGAAGTCAACTAAAAACAGAAGACCATTTAACCTAATTTATTTTGAAGCATGCCAAGATAAAAAGCAGGCAGAAAAAAGAGAAAAATATTTTAAAACAGGTTATGGAAGAAAATTTTTGAGAGATAGAATATAATGGGCCGGTAGCTCAGTGGTAGAGCAGGAGACTTTTAATCTCTTGGTCCAGGGTTCGAATCCCTGTCGGCTCACCAAAAAATTGACCATACTACTAAAACCTGTCACAATAAATACAAGATGCAAAAGGGGTTTGCTCTCCCGTCTTTCATTTTAAAAATACTAATTGGTATCGGAGTTTTGATCCTGATATTCGGAGGAGCATCGCTTTTCTCTATCTTTTCCAACCAAAATGTTCCTCCCCCACAGATTACGGCAAATTTCGTCAACTTAGATAAAGTGGAAAAGATCTCCAGGTTTAGAAGCTGTACCGGACATGTTGTCGTACCCCAAAACGAAAAAGAAAGCAAAAGAAATATGAAGCATTATTTGTGGGAAAAGAAAGAAAACCGTGGAGCAGATAAAGTGGTAGAGATCTATGCTCCTTTCGATGGGTATATTACATTGATTTTTTCACTAAATGATAATGAACAGGAATTATGGATTTCTCCTCGGCGCATGTTTGCCAATCTCCCACCAGTTGGGATGTGGAGTTTTAGTGCTGAGCATATTAAGGTTAAAGACGGGCTAAAAACTGGGGATAGAGTTAAGGCTGGTGAGTTGGTTGGTTTTACGGGATTTCTGGATGATTATTACTCATTTGATGCGATCTATGGCAAGATTGGGCTACCACCTAAGAAAATTGATAACTGGTTATCACCGTTTGCAGATTTGGATTCTGTATTCAATCATATGAGTGACGAAGTTTTTGCGCAGTTTCAACAAAAAGGAGTTGTTTCAAGAAAGCAAATGATAATTAGTAAAGAAGAAAGAGATCAAAATCCTTGTGATTACCGTGGTGAAGGACCTGAGCTTATGGAAGTTAATCTTGATAATAGTTGGGTAGAGTTACATTAAGGGGTTCCAATCACGGACAGCTGGCTCACTATTCTTACTAAAATTCAACAATCTGCATCAAAAAGAGCAAACATCCCTGAGTCTAAAAGAAAACCGTTTTTTATATGTAGATGAGTTCCAGAATTTTGCTACCCTTCATTTATTCAAATGCTATCAGAAGGTAGAAAATATAACAGCGGGTTACTATCGCCGAGCAATCAACTTCCCAGCAGGACGACAGGAATATTGTTAATGTAATTCTTGCCAACGTCACAACAAGAGAAATATTTATAAATACTTTATGCAGCAACCCGGAAGACTACTATAGCTTCTGAGGGGTCGATTTTGGGTGAAGCCTCAGATTCCGCATGTGTTCTAATATAATCTAACATCTCCGCGGTAAATGGAGTATTTTCCGGTAGGGCTAAGGCAACTTCTGGCGGCCTCTTGTCAGAGGGGTCATAATCTGGCTGATCTACGGTTAAAGCAAATACAAGCCTCTTCTTTTGTTTGCTTGCTGCATCTCTCACATCCCACCTCGCCGAGTTAATAGCAAAGGGTGTAAGCAAGTTTTTTCTATAAGCTGCAAGATCTCTTTTCTTGCTAAGATTTAATATCCGGTAAGGTCTTCCATCGTCTACGCTAAGGATAGCTTCTACTGTTCTGCCAGGAATGTTGGTAGGATTTTCACTCCCTGTCACAACTTTTGATAAACCATTAAAGAATTCGCCAAGTCTTGCAAAATTAACAGCCCCATGCCAGACAAAACCATGGGTTTCGTTATCAGGATATTTAAAGTATGCACCTAGGTGGTTTTCTGGTTTAATTGGATTATCAGGAGTACCTGCAGTGTATATTAGAAATGATCGAAAGGTTCTATCGGGAACTCGTTCTCTATGTCCAGTATATTCGCGGAGTTCGATTAATGCTGGCATGTGATTTACTTATATCATAAAAAATAGCCTGCTTCAATACAGTGCGCACAATCTGCCTAAAGCAGATGAATTATTTATATGTAGCTTTAGCTTTTCTTCTTATTCTTTTAATACCTCTTTCAGCTAAAAAGGCGACCCCCCCCGAGGCTACTTCTGTAAAACTTTCTTACAAATTCTTACATTCCTCTTACACATCTCTGTTATTTTTAGTTTATAAAAGAGCGTATGTCTTTAGCTAAAGAAGTTATTCCAAATAACCAGGAGGTAGTTTCTGCACAATCTGAAACAGTTTATCCAGTAAAAAAAAGCGAGCCATTACAAGAAATTCCTCCTCCGCAAGCTCAGCCCGAACAAGTTGAAAAGCCTTTGGTTAAAGAGATGGAGAAACGTTTAATTAAGGCTCTTAAACAAGTTCCTCCAACAATCACAAACCATACAGAAAGAATTATAGCAGCGCAACGAATTGTTATGGATCAGTTGCAGAAAGAAAAAGCTGAACAGCAAAGACCATCTTTAGAACCACCTTTTGCAAGCGGTGCTTTAAGTAGAGATGAACGCAGAAGATTTCTTGAAGAGCATACGAAAAGAAGCAGCCAACTGGCACGGCAACATAAACCAACCCCACCAAGACGCATGCGTTAATGAATTATCAAATATTGTGATCCTCACCTAACAAAGATATCTCCTTTAAATAATCCTTCATCTCCTGGACTAACTTTTCCCGATCTATTCTGGGATCATCCTTATTAAAAGATCCCTTAAATCTATGGCTTACAATTTGCACTAAAGCCTCCACCATCTGAGCACTACCTTTACCGGATAAGGATTCCAGCATTTGCCTTGCTGCAAAGGCCGGCTCCATTTTTGCGGATGCAAGAGCGTCCAGTACATAAGATGTAGCCACAATACGCTCAGCACTTATAGGTTTAGGCTGCTTTTCTGGCGAAGGTGGGTTATTCAGAGGCCTTTCTGCTGCCATGAAAGATCTTTATATATTAGGAATGTAAATTTTAGTTAAAAAAAATGTAAATAATGTAATAGAAAATTGACAGTGTGTTAGAATATTTGAGCATGTCTAAAAAGATCCTTGTCACAGGCGCTGGGGGATATATCGGGTCAGTCACTACTTACCTCCTACTTCAAAAAGGCTACCAGATCATTGCAATAGATAACTTCTCAACCGGGTTTGAGGGCCCGCTTAAGTTGCTTCAAGAGAAGTTTGGTAAAGAAAAATTACATTATCAAAAATTAGACCTTAAAGACGATCTCAAAGAGTTTTCTGACAAGCAAAAAGACATAGAAGCTGTTGTCCATTTTGCAGCTTCCCTTTCTGTTAACGAATCAATGGAAGATCCTGCTAAATATTTTTCCAATAATGTCTCTGGAACCCAAAATCTTCTTAGAAACTTACTTGAAAATGATATTAAAAATATCATCTTTTCTTCTACTTGTGCAACGTACGGTGAGGCGGAGTATGTACCAATCAATGAAAAACATCCAACAAACCCAACTAATCCTTATGGGGAATCAAAAAGAATAATAGAACAGATGATTGAGTGGTATGGAAAACTTAAAGGATTAAACTACGTAGTTTTAAGATATTTCAATGTTTGCGGAGCAACCGATGACGGCCTTATCGGAGATTCTAAAAAACCATCAGTTCATTTAATGCAAAACACTGTCCGGGGAGCACTAGGGCTAGAACCTTTTTATTTAACTTGTCCAGAGGTCGATACTCCAGATAAAAGCCCAATACGAGACTACGTGAATGTGGTTGATTTAGCTGGTGCGCATGTTAAAGCATTAGAGTATCTATTAAATGGAGGCAATAGCGAAATTATAAATGTCGGAACAGGAGAAGGAAATTCGGTTCTAGAAATAGTCAGAAAAGTCGAAGAAATAACCGGTAAAAATTTAAATGCCAAACAAGGTCCAGCCCGTCAGGGTGAATATGCCAAAATGATCGCTTCAACTAAGAAAGCTAAAGAAATCTTAGGCTGGGAACCAACTCATTCTTTGGAAGATTCTGTTAATTCCTTGGTTAAATGGTACAAAAATCATCCGGCCGGTTGGTAGGGTATTACAAATCTTTCCAGAGTATCAGCCAGGCCGTCTTTTTCTACTGTCGGAGCGATATAGTCTGCTACTACCTTTAGATCCGGTACTGCATTCCCCATTGCAATTTTCAATCCGCAAGCCATTAAAAGAGGAAGATCATTATATCCGTCTCCTATTCCAATCATTTCTTTAGGCTTGATATCCAATATTTTAGCGATTTCAAAAACAGCGTATTGCTTTGTGGCTTTGGGGTTGGTAATTAAAACATCTACACGATCTGCATAGACAGAGGCTTTATTGACAATTACATCCTCTATATCCGATAACTTTTGTGTTATTCGCTCTGCTTGTTCTTGAGTTACTTTGTTTGCAACCACTACAAATGGTTTATCTGGTGTGTAGTTTCGATAGAAGAAATCTACCCCATTATCCTGTATCCACCAACTTATATTTAGATTCTTCAGCCTTCTGCAAACTTCAAATAAAGCATTTTTATCAATCGGGTGCTCAACAATCATCTTCCCTGTTCTTGCCTCAACTACTTGAGCTCCATTACTCAATATCGACGGACCGGAAAGGTTTAAATATTCAAAAAGGTGCTTTGTTTTTTGATATTGTCTAGCTGTTGCCAATCCAAAATGAATTTTTTTCTTGGCTTCCAAAATAGCATCCCGAACCCGATCAGAAGGCAAAACTTCACTGCCCTCAACTAAAGTTCCGTCTATATCTGAGATCACTGCTTTAACTTGTCTTGTCATTAGACAAAATGTTAGCTCTGTTTTTTTAATACTTAGTAAAGAAAAGATGTGGTAAGTGTAAGATATCGAGAGAAATCAGATTATTTTGGTATAATTCGGATAATGATTAAACATAATATCATTTACAATCCCTTTTCCGAGTGGAAAGCAGATAGCGAAGAAAGACGGTGAGTATATTAGAGAAGTACTCACAGATCAAATTGGTAACCTTCCTAATGTAGGAAATATTAGAGGTAAGGGGATGGAAATCGGGATTGATTTTGTAAAAGACAGACAATCAAAAGAAAAGAATACAGAAGTATTAAAAAGAGTTATCAAAACAGCTTGGGAGAATGGGTTAAATCTTAATTCTGATAACGAAAGCAACATTCAGTTAATGCCTCCTCTTACTATTGATAGAAAAGACTTAGATAAAGGACTAGAGATTCTAATTGATAGCGTCAAAAGATCGATATGAAAAGAGTAGTAATTGTCCATTGTTGGGAAGGATACCCTAAATATTGTTGGTATCCAGAGGTGAAAAAAGAATTAGAAGATGAAGGTTTTGAAGTAAAAGTTCCAGCAATGCCGGAAACTGATTTTCCTAAACTCTTTTTATGGATCCCTAAGTTAAAAGAAATTGCTGATGAGCCAAGCGAAGATTTATATTTGATAGGTCATAGTGTTGGTGTAATTACTATTTTAAGATATTTAGAGCACTTGGAAGAGGGTAAAAAAGTTGGCGGTGTTGTAATGGTAGCTGGATTTACAGATGATTTAGATTATGAAGAATTAAAAAACTTTTTTGAAACTCCAATTGACTTTGAAAAAATAAAAACAAAATCCAAACACTTTACAGCGATTCATTCTGACAATGACCCTTATGTTTCTTTAAGGCATGGAGATATTTTTAAAGAAAAACTTGGAGCAGAATTAATTGTAAAGTACAACATGGGACATTTTTCTGGCCCGGTAGATGATACAAAAAGTGTAACCTCTCTTCCTGAAGTAGTAGAAGCTATTAAGGAAACGTCAGGAGAATAGATTAATGAACCATTATCATTTTGTACCCATCAATCAATATATTAACTATGTTGTTCTAACGTCAGATTAAAAATCCGTCTGACGTGTGTAAGAAGAAGAAAATAGCTTTACTGATATCCCTTGGCTTGGAGAGTAAACATTTTGGTGTATTTACCATCTACTTTAAGCAGTTCTGCATGAGTACCACTTTCGGTAATTTTACCCCCTTCGACAACAAAAATCCTGTCTGCATTACGCACAGTAGAAAACCTGTGGGAAACTAAAATAAGGGTCTTGGTGGTATAAGCTTTTTCAAGGTTATTAAATATTTGGTATTCTGCTTCAGCATCGATCGCACTTGTTGGCTCATCCAGAATCAGTACTGGTGCACCTTCATAAAAAGCCCTGGCTATTGCAAGTTTCTGCCACTGCCCTCCAGATAATTCTTCCCCATCTGCAAACTCCCGTCCAAGTAAGGTATCAAACCCTTTAGGAAGAGATTGGATAAAATCATAAGCTCCAGATTTTATAGCAGCTTGCTTCATTACATCATGATCATGTTTGGAAGGGTTACCAAGGGTAATATTATCTTGAACCGTAAAGTGGTACTGGACAAAATCTTGAAAAAGCGTACCTAAAAAATCATACCAGTGTGAAAGTTTAATGTCTTTTAGATTAACATCATTAATAAGTATCTCACCTGAGGTTACATCATAGAAACGGCAAAGGAGTTTAATGATTGTAGATTTTCCTGCTCCGTTTTCTCCCACAAACGCCACGTTTTCACCAGGCTGAATAACAAAAGAAACACCATCCAACACTTTATGTCCATTTGGATATTCAAAGTATACATTCCTAAATTCAATCTTTGGCGGTGCTATAGATTTAAAAACATGAGGTTGTCCTGAGTCTTTTATAAGTTCTGGCAACGCAAGTACATCAAAATAATGATCTACAAAAAGACTATTAGTATACATTTCTCCATAATTTATAACTGCTGAACCGACCTGACCGTTGAGGTTATCAATCATATTAATAAGCAAAGCAAAACTTCCTACTGTAAGTATTCCAGTAAAGACATCTGGCAATTTAAGGGATGCAATTATAAATAATACCATTACCTCCAAAACAACCGGTGCCGTTAAAATGCCCATATACTCATCCAGAGGTTTTTTATTTAAACGAAATAGATATTCTTGCGTTTCCTTAAATTTTCTTAGTAATTCTCCCGATGATTTAAAAATCCGCATCTCTCTAATGGCAGTAGGATCTGATAGCAACCAAGTAAAATACCAAAGCCTTCTGTTTTCCTCTGCACCAGCTCCCCAAAAAGACCACTGGACATTTCCATATCTTGAGCGAAGGTATAAAAACGGGAGACTGGTGAGTATAACTGCAACTGGTACCCACCACCCAAATGCAAGAAGAATAAATAAAGACGCAATACCCGAGACAATATTACTTAAAAAATAAGAAAAATTTCTAAGCATGTCCGGCAAACGCCATAGCATACTGTCCCGGGCTTTTGTGATCAGATTTTGGGATACCGGATCTTCTAAATGAGCAATATCAAGAGCAGAAAGCCTGCTATAGAATTTATAAGCTATAAAATTCTGAAGCTTATAACGCATCAAGGTATCGAAGTACATGTTTTGTAATGTCCAGTTGGTAATATTACTGATAAAAGTAACAAGATAACGAGCGCCTAAAATAATTATTACCAGAAGAGGTATTTCCCTGGTTGTAATGTTGTCTTGTATCAGACTATCAATTAGGTATTTTAAGGTTAAACTTGCCAAAATAGCCGTTATTGCAGCAAACGCTCCGGAGAGAAAATATCCGATAACAAGTTTTTTGTCCATTTCCCAGGCCAAACCCAACATCTTTTTAAGATTTTTTAGGGTTTGCCGAACTACTTTGGTTGATTGACGTATCTTCATACTAGAAGTGTGCCAGATAAAAAAATATTAAACAAGGTTTCTGAGCGAGAGATTTAAAAATCAGATATAATTTTACTATGAACTTATGGCAAAGTTATCTAAACCTTTATGCATCGCTTCCTGATCGTTGCGAAAAGTCATTGGGCTTAATCTCAGAACCAGTAGATTCTTTATCTAGCATAGTTTTTTTTATTTCTGCTTTTTTTATCTATAAACTCCTCAAAAACAACAATATTCAGGATCAGCGAATTAAATTACTTGTAATATTGGTGGTCTTAATAGGTATAGGTAGTACTACTTACCACTCATTTCATAGTCCATACACAGCAATCTTTGATTTATTACCAATTTATATCTTTGTATTTTACTCACTCTATTTACTTGCAGCTTTTATAAGTGAAAGTAAAATCCTACAGTATGGAATTCCTCTATTACTATTTATTTTTCAACTGGGTTTTAGGTTTGCAAGCATCCCACTTTTCATTCTAGGTATGCCAACATTCCACATATTCAACATAATCTTTATTCTTGGTTTATCCTTTTGGTTATACAGTAGAATAGGAAAAGTAATAGTGAGTATATTTCCGGTACTTTTCTCTTATTCTCTAGGAGTTCTCGCCAGATATTTTGATCTAATTGTATGTCCAATAAATGGAGTAGGCACTCATTTCATTTGGCATATATGTGTTGCATTTGCAACATATTATACAGCTAAATTTTTTGTTAAGTTATTAAGCGTAAAGTCAGGTTTGTAAAAACATCTGGGCACAAAAGGCGACCCCTTGCGAGGCTGTTTTTTGTCCGGCTAATGGACAATCTCTAATTATTGAGATCGGTAATGCTTCAGGAGGAATCGATTATCTATTTAACAGGGTTAAGTATCATTTGGATCCTTGGGGAAAGGTAACAAGCGACCCCAACGGGAGTCGAACCCGTGATTTCAGGGATGAAAGCCCTGCGTCCTAGGCCACTAGACGATGGGGTCAATATTAAGCTTTTGATGTTTATTAAGCTTCTCGACACCTTTGCTTTCTGAAGTCGCTCTGCGACTTAAGGCCACAATTCTCTTTTTCGGATGACGCATCCTCAAAAGTATGCCGATGGGGTCAAAAATCCGCCAGAGGCGGATGACACTTCGTATCATTTTATCAAATCTGAAGCTGAAAGTCCAAGATAAGACGTGTTTAAATAGTTAGCCTCGAAAGGGGTCGCCTTTTGTGCTTACTTTTATGCCAATAAATTTCCCCAGATTAAAACTCTTTCTGTGGAGATCGCATAAACCTAACTTGCCTATGGCATCTCTGTGGTCTTTTGTTCCATAGCCTTTGTGCCTTGCAAAACCATAACCTGGAAAATCACCATCTAGTTTACTCATTAACTCATCCCTATAAACCTTGGCAATAATTGAAGCTGCTGCGATGGACACAGAAAGTTTGTCTCCGGCTTTAATTGGGTTTTGGATACTTTTATCCAACCCCTGAATATGAAAAGCATCTATCAGAAAAAATTCCGGGTAATTTTTTAGGCAGTTAACCGCATTTAAAAAAGCCAGTTGAGTTGCTTTCCCTATGCCAACCTCATTTATAGTTTCTACATCAATCTCTGCAATGGCAAAATCTAGGGCTGAAGCTTTAATTTCATCAGCAAGTTTTTCTCTTTTACTTGGTTTAAGAAGTTTTGAATCTGCAATACCATCAGGAACTTTTGAATCAGGAGAAAAAATTACAGCTCCAGCAACCACCGGCCCGGCAAAACAACCCCGACCTACTTCATCAATACCACACACAAGAGTCTTTCCTTCATTCCATAACTTATACTCATAACCAAGCGTCGCATAAAGCATTTAAAGTGCTGAAGACATTTTTCCGACAATGTTTCGCAGGAAATACAGTTTTGCCCGCCGGACTTTCCGGGCTCTTTTGACTACATCAATATCAACAATTGATTTAGAATCAAGTGGCCAGGTTCTTTCAACACCGATATTCCTTGCGCCGACTCTTCGAACAGTCATGGTTTTGTTTGAATCCCGGCCACGAAGACTAATTATCACACCCTCAAAAGTCTGAATTCGGGTTTTATTTCCTTCAACAACAGTAGTTTTAGCTCTAATTGTATCGCCGACCTTTAATTCTTTATCTTTGTATTTCACTGAAATCATACGAGTAATAATACACTTTTGCCTATCTTAAATCAAGCGTATGGAACCTGAACCCAAAATTGACTCCACACTCTTAATCAATTCATTACCAGGATTTACCCTAAAAGAAAGATCCATTTTCTTTAAAGTATTCCCTGAAGGTATTAAAATTGAGATTGGAGAAGTGCCAGGATATTTTTTCAATTCTACATGAACTCTTTTTAAAAGCTCACTATCTGCTATCCTGGGGAATTCTATTTCAACCTCCTTTAGGTGGCCTTTTCTCACTGAACCGGTGGAGATATCAACAACTGGAAAATTGCTTGGATCGAACTTATCAATATTATCAATAACCAGAGAGAAGTTATCGTCACGCTTATCTAGCCTACCCCACATCACCACTACCTGCTCTTTTAGGAGAATCTTTTTTTGGACAGCGTAAAGCTTTGGGAAAACCACACACTCAATTTCTCCTGATCCATCAAATACACGCAAGAAAGCCATTTCTGAAGCATCCTTTTTGGTCAAGACTTTTTTAACCTCAGAGAGTACTCCACCAACTACTATCTTTTCTCCAACTTTAGAATCATCAAATTCAGAGATCCTGGTGCTGATAAATTCTTTTATCTTTCTTAGATCTTTAATATAGGGTGGTTCATGCAAATAAAAACCTAGCAACTCTTTTTCGAAACTCAAAAGCTGCTCAAGAGGCAATTCTTCAACATCCGGCAACTCAAATTTAATCTCATTGTGGGAAGAATCCAGCCCATCAAACAAAGATACCTGGCCACCCATCGATGCTTTAGCTAATTTATGAGCTTCTTCCAAACACTCTTCCAGAGACATCAACTGGGCAGACCTTGAACCTAAATGATCCAGCGCCCCTGCTTTAATTAAACTTTCCATAGTTTTTTTGTTGCAAAGCCGTGTATCAACTTTGGTTAAAAGATCCATTAAAAAAATAAATGGTTTTTCTTTGCGTCCTTCTATAATTGACTCAATTGCATGAACACCAACGTTTTTAATGGCAGAAAGACCAAACCTAATACCTTCTGAGAATTTAGAATTTTTAACCTGGCCAATTTGACGGACCAATTCTTCTTTTGACAAATCACTTAGCTTTTCAATAGTAAATCCGACAAATGATTTATTTATATCAGGAGGAAGAACCGGAATTCCCATTTTTTTACACTCTTCAATCGCATTAGCTATTTTATCCGCATCCCCATACTCAGCTGTCATCACCGCTGCCATAAACTCAACAGGATAGTTAGCTTTCATGTAAGCTGTATGGTAGGCAACCATCGCATAAGAGGCAGCATGACTCTTATTAAATCCATAGGCTGCAAAGGGAGCAATGAGTGCAAACAAGTCATCGGCTTGTTTTTGATCCATTCCGTTTTTAACACACCCTTCTACAAACTTGCCCTTTTGCTTCTCCATCTCAGCGGGAATCTTTTTACCCATCGCTTTTCTAAATTTATCCGCATCTTCCCAGGAATAACCGGCGATATTGATTGCAGAGTACAACACGTCCTCCTGGTAAACTAAAAGCCCTAAAGACTGTTGCATGTAAGACTGCATTCTTGGGTCATAATACTTAATAAGTTTAGGATCTCTTTTCCGGGAGATATATTCAGGTATCACACCTAGAGGACCCGGCCGGTATAAAGCTACCATAGCTGCCAAATCCGGAATATTGGTCGGGCGGAGTTCCATTAAGTATTTAGTCATCCCTTCAGAACTAAGCTGGAAAATTCCCATTGTTTCTCCCCGGGCAAGCAAGTCATAGGCCTTCTTGTCATCGATATTGATTTTATTTAAATCAATATCCACCCCACGGTTTTGTCTTACATACTCAACTGCCCGGCCTAAAATAGACAAGTTGCGGATACCTAAAAAGTCCATTTTGACAAGCCCTGCATCTTCAACCGAAAACATGTCATACTGGCAAACCACTTTATCTCCATTGGCCTCTTTTTGTAGTGGCGTAAAGTGGGTAATTTCCTCAGGAGAGATAACAATACCTGCAGCATGAACTGAGGCATGGCGAACAGTTCCTTCGATCTTCATTGCCAGATCAAAAAGCTTTTTAACCTGGGGATTAGAAGCATACAAGCCAGCCAGTTCCAAAACCTCTTTAACTACCTCATGGAGGGGTTTATGAAAACCCTGATGCGGAGGAGGAACAAGTTTGGCTAAACTATCTACTTCCCCATAACCCATCCCCATAACCCGGCCAATATCCCGAAGTGCTGCCCTTCCCATCATAGTACCAAAAGTGACAATATGTGCCACCCGGTCCTCTCCGTATTTCTTCATCACATACCTAATAACATCATCCCGCCGATCGTCTGCTAAATCAGCATCAATATCAGGCAAGGAAGGCCTAAGCTTGGTTAAGAACCTTTCAAACGGCAAAAGATAATCTAGTGGATTTAAGTTCGTTACACCCAAGCAGTAAAGGATAATTGAACCAGCTGCAGAACCTCTGGTGTTAGTAATAATCCCTTCCTGATGCGCCCATTCCATAAAGTCAGATACAACCAAAAAATAATCTGCGTAGCCTTTATACTCAATAATATCAAGCTCATATTCTATCCTCTCTTTTTCTTCCGGTGTAATCTTAAGTTTCTTCTCTGCTCCCTCATAGGTCAGCTTCCTCAAATATTCCATAGAAGTTTTATTATTGGGCGTTTTAAAAATCGGGAAATGAGATTTTCCCAAAGGGATCTCAAGATTTGTCATTTTAGCGATTTTGACAGAAGTGTCCAGCATTTCCGGCATGTCTTTGAAGGTTTCCAGCATCTCTTCAGGCGATTTTAAATAATAATCTGGGGTATCGATCATTCGCAATCTGTTGACATCTGTCAACAGTTTACCGGTTTGAATACAAATTAATGCATCTTGAACCTCGGCGTCTTCTTTTTTGATGTAGTGGAAATCATTTGTAGCTACAACAGGGATACCGAGTTTTGGAGAAAGCTCTTTTATTGCTTTGAATGCTCGATCTTGAGCATTGGCCATTTTTTCAAGATCTTTTTTGATAATATCTTCTGTAACCTTAGCGGCTAGTTCTTTATAAGGGTGAGACTGAAGCTCAAAGAAATAATTTTCCTCCCCAAAGATATTGATATAAGTTTTAGCAATATCTTCGGCCTTTTTTAGATCATCATCTTCTAGGTTGCGAATTAACTCTCCTGCAGGACAACCTGATAAACAGATCAATCCTTCGTGACATTCTTTAAGCAACTCTTTATCAACCCTTGGTTTGTAATAGAAACCGTCTAAATAAGAGATTGAGACCAGTTTCATTAAGTTGCGATAGCCTTGATAGTTTTTAGCAAGCAATATTAAATGATACGGATCAATGTCTAATTTTCCTTCTTTGCTTTTATGAGAACGAGGTGCAACGTAAACTTCACAACCGATAATTGGCTTAACCCCTTCTGAAACACACGCTTTATAAAATTCAACAGTACCATACATGCTTCCGTGGTCTGTGATCGCCAAAGCATCCATTCCTAAATTCTTTGTTTCTTTAACCAGTTTAGAAATTTTTGGCAGTCCGTCCAGAAGCGAATATTCAGTATGACCGTGAAGATGAACGAATTTCCCCATATTTTTTTAAGTTTCCAATCCGCTCAGGCGGAAACATTTGTTAAATTATTTTAACAGCTCTAAGCATGGAGATTTCAAGTAGGAAAATTGTAAGGATTTTATGGTAAAATTCTGCCCATGATAGAAGTTATCAATTCAAAAAAGATTGCCGGCGAATTAGGTCTTCACCGCCCTGCTATGTGGAAAAGGGTTCTTGAATCTCTTAGTCTCAGGGAGGTAACACCTGTAGATATTTGTCCAAAATACAATTTAGGTAGATTATACGCCTATTTTCCAGATCTAATGGGAGATAATACAGCAATTGGAATTGGAGATGATGGAATGTGCCAATCCTGGCGAGGTCACAGGAGATGGTATCGGTCTTTACTCGCTTAATAGCTTTTCCAAGATTTGCCTTAGTTTAGAAGTATCGGCTTTACCACCAGTTTTTCGCATCACATTACCGATAAAGGCTTGCAGGATTGTAGTTTTGCCTGCCTTGTAAGCTAATACGAACTGAGGACTCTCTTCAATTGTTTCTTTAGCTAACTTAGTCAGAGTCTCTTCATCTTCGATTATTCCTAACTTTTTACTTAAAATAACTTCAATAAGAGCTAGTGGTGTGGTTTTTTGGAAATCAACTTTTTGGTTTACGATATAGTTCGCAACTTGGCTTTCAGTCACATCTTTATCTTTACCAATAGTCACAGCATCCTCAAAAAAATTTGCTAAATTTTTGTTTTCAGTTAGAATTGAGGCATTAGCTTTTGAGATTTGATACTGCTGCACAAATCTCTTCATTTTTTCGTGAGGTAACTCAGGCGTTTCTTGCTTGGCTTTTAACTCTAGGTTCTGCAGTCTCATTTCAGGCAAATCTGGTTCAGGGAAATAGCGATAATCATGAGCTTCTTCTTTAGTTCTTTGAACATAAGTTTGTCTTTTATCCTCATCCCAACCTCTAGTTTCTTGGACTAACTTCTCTCCTTTTTCTAAGCTTTCAGTCTGACGCTTGATTTCATATTCCACAGCCTGAGCCATAAATCTAAACGAGTTAATATTTTTTAACTCTACCCGGTAATTTGGTAACTCTTTTTGGCCCACTGGGCGAACCGAGATATTAGCTTCAAGCCGCATATCTCCATGCTCCATATCAGCATTGGATACTCCTAAATATCTAAAAATTTGCTGGAGTTTTTTGGCGTAATCTTTAATTTGAGCTGTATCTGTAAAATCCGGTTCTGTAACTATTTCAACTAGGGGTACATCTGAGCGGTTGTAGTCAATCAGAGTTTCATTTCCAGAATGCATTAATTTCCCAGTATCCTCTTCCTGATGAGCCCTGTTAATTCTTACTATTTTTACTTCTCCTTTTTCATTCTCAACTTCAATCCAACCATTTATAGCAATTGGCAAAACAAGCTGAGAGATCTGATAACCTTTAGGCAGATCTGGGTAGAAGTAGTTTTTGCGCTCAAAGTAGCTTACTTTATTAACAGAGCAATTCAGGGCTAAACCAATTTTGATACAGTTTTCTATTGCTTGCTCATTTATATAAGGAAGCGCTCCGGGAAGACCTAAACACACAGGACAGGTGTGAGTGTTTGGTTCTTTACCAAAATAATCCGCGCTGCAGCGGCAAAACATTTTAGTTTTGGTATTTAGTTCTACATGGATTTCAAGCCCCATCACTGGTTCGTATTTCATAATTTTGGTTTCTCCTTGTACCAATCTGTTGATTTCTCATATACTTCACCAACATTTAAGATCGTTTCCTCATCCATATATTTTCCAAGTATTTGCAATCCAACTGGTAAGCCGTCCACAAAACCGCATGGAACAGAAAGTCCTGGAATACCGGCTAAACTGGCTGGAATTGTATAAACATCTGATAGATACATCATTAGTGGATCTGAAATCTTCTCTCCCAAATTCCAAGCAACAGTTGGTGAAACAGGTCCGACAATAACGTCGCATTTTTGGAAGGCTTTCTCAAAATCCTGTTTAATTAAAGTTCGAACCTTAGCAGCTTTTGTAAAATAAGCTTCATAATATCCGCTAGACAGAGCAAAAGTACCCAACATAATTCTTCTTTTTGTTTCATCACCAAAATGGTCTCTAGAATTACCAAATCTAATTCCGTCAAACCGAGCAAGATTTGAAGAAACTTCAGAGAACATCATGGTGTAATAAACTTCAACAGCGTACTGGGTATGAGGTAAACTGATCTCCACAACCTCAACACCTAATTTAACCATTTGATCTATAGCGTTCCGGACAACTTTTTCAACATTTTTATCTAACCCCTCTCCGAAATACTCCTTAGGCACACCAATCTTGATTCCTTTAAGAGATTGCCGCGTCGGTCGCCTGAGGCGACCTCCTCGCAATGACGTCATTGCGAGACCACGCAGTGGCGAAGCAATCTCGACGACATTTGAATCATATCCATCTGGTCCAGAAATCCATTCTAAAACTAACCTTGCATCTGCAACTGTCTTTGTAAATGGACCAATTTGATCCAAAGATGAAGCCATAGCAATTGATCCATATCTTGAGACCCTTCCATAGCTTGGCTTAAGTCCAACAACCCCAGTTAAAGAAGCAGGCTGGCGGATAGAACCTCCAGTATCTGTTCCTAAACTAAACACACATAAATCGGCTGCAACGGCTGCAGCAGATCCGCTTGATGAACCTCCCGGTACTTTAGTTAAATTCCAAGGATTCTTTGTAGGTCCATAAGCAGAATTTTCTCCGGATGAACCCATAGCAAATTCATCATTGTTTAATTTCCCAATTATGTTTACGTTTTGGGATTTAAGCTTTTTAATGACTGTTGCATCATAGGGTGGAATAAAATTACTCAAAATTTTAGATCCTGCCGTAGTTTTTATCCCCTGAGTACAAATTATATCCTTTATTCCTGATGGTATGCCCTTAGTTTGATTCACAACCTCTAAAAAAGCATTAAGCTTTGGATTTAACGATTGAATTCTTTTTAGATAAGCTTCATTTAACTCTGATTCAGAGAACTTATTTTCTTTGAGGGCATCTATAGTTTGCAGTAAAGAAAGCGAAGTTAAATCACTCATTTTCAAATACTCCTTTTGTGGCAAAAAATCCATTCTTTTTTAAGCTTGCATTTTGAAGAGCCCCTTCCTGAGTCAAGCAATCTTTAGGAACATCTTCTGCCATGACACTAACTACCTCAGACACATTATATGTAGAAGCTACTCCAGTCGTATCAACCTTATTCAGCTGGTCGATATAATCTAAAATTTTAGAAAGCTGATCAGAATATTCTTTAGTTTCTTCTTCAGTTAAAGGTAAATTAGCAAGTTTCGCTACGTGTTTGACCTGAGTCTCTGACAACTTCATACCTTACCCTCCATAGCCATCAAGGCCTTAACTCTTTCCTGTATTGGAGGGTGAGTGTTAAAAAGATTAGCAAACCAACCAACTACCTCACTTCCTTTTAATGGATTTACAATGTAAAGATGTGCTGTTGCACGATTAGCAACCTCTAATGGTTCTTTATCTCCTGCTATTTTTTGCAAAGCATACGCTAGTTGTTCTGGATCCCGAGTAAGATAAGCACCTGAAGCATCAGCTAAAAACTCTCTTCTTCTGGAAATTGCAAGTTGAATCAGTGTCCCAATTATTGGAGCGAGAAAAGCTGCAATTAGTGCAATAATTAAAACAATTTGATTAGACTTATTTTCTGAATCTCTATTTCGTCCACCAAACCATGTGATTCTCAAAAACCAATCTGCCAAAAGTGCAACCAAACCTACTAAGATTGAAACTACAGTCATAAGAAGGGTATCTCTATTTTTGATGTGAGATAACTCATGAGCAATAACCCCCTCCAACTCAGGTTTATTTAACTTATCTAAAATACCTGTAGTAAAGGCAACTGCAGAATGTTTGGGGTCTCTGCCTGTAGCAAAAGCATTAGGTGCGGAATCATTTATTATATAAACTTTTGGCATTGGCTGGCCTGAGGCTATTGATAAGTTTTCTGCTAACCTAAAGAGCTCAGGATGGTCTTGTTTTTGAATCTGCTTAGCACCTGAAATCGCTAGGACCATTTTGTCAGAATAATAATAAGAGAAAAAATTCATAACCCCAGCGACGATAAAAGAGATTCCTACTAAACTTAAACCACTTGCTTCATCAAATCCAAGTCCCAAAGCAAAAATATAAGAAACAGCTACCGCAAAAATAGAAAAGAGAAACATTATTAACCATGTTTTAAATATATTTGAAGAGATTTGGTTCTGTGCCGTAGCTATAGCCATGAGTGTATTATACAGCCTAGAAGTTAACTTTTATATCGGCTTTCTCTTCTTCAGTAGCTTTGAAGAATTCCTCTTGCCTAAAATTAAACATATTTGCAAAGATAAAATTTGGGAAAGTTTGAAGTGAGGTATTAAAATCCAAAACATTTACATTATAAAACTGGCGAGCTGCAGCAACTTTAGTTTCAGTATCAGAAAGCTCTGTTTGAAGTTGTTTGAAATTTTCAGAAGCTTTTAAGTCTGGATAGTTTTCAGCAACAGCAAATAGCGATTTCAAAGCTCCTGTTAACATGTTATTAGCATCCGCCTGGTTATGCGGTCCTTTAGCTTCCATTAAGGCTGTTCGCGCTTTAGTAACCTCTGTTAAAACTTCTTTTTCATGCTTAACATAACCTTGAACAGTTTCAATTAAATTTGGAATTAAAGAGGATCTTCTTTTTAGCTGAACATCGATTTGAGAATAAGCCTCATGAACCCGGTTTCTTTTAATAATTAAGCTGTTATAAATTGCAATTACAAAAACTACAATTAGAAGTAAGATTCCCCCAGCTATAAGTAATGCGGTCATGATTTAATATTAAACCAATCCGAAAACTTTTTCCAGTCCCAGGTATTAACAATGTCCTCTTCTGTGGCCCAACCACGCCTTGCAACCGCAATTCCAAACTTAATATTTTCCATTTGCGAAACTTCATGAGCATCAGAATCAATAATAAGTTTTACACCAAATCCGATAGCCATCCTAACTAAGTCATCTCTAAGATCAAGCCTGTCTGGAAAGGAATTTATTTCAAGTAATTTTTTGTTTTGGGCACAAAACTTAAAGATTGGCTCCCAATCAGCATCATATGAATCTCTTTGGTTCAGAAGCCTACCTGTTGGATGAGCCAGTATATCAACATAAGGATTTTTTAAAGCATTAAGGATTCGCTGTGTCATTTTATCCTTTTCCATCCGGTGTGAAGAATGAATACCAGCAATGACGTAATCTAGTGTTTTTAAAGCCTCATCTGGCACAGAAAGCTTCCCATTCGGAAGAATATCTATTTCGAGTCCATTTATTACTCGAACACTTTTTCCCGAGTACTTAATGTCTTCAATGAAATTCGTACGTTTTTCAATAAGATTAATAATCTCTTTTTCGGAGTGGTTCGAGACAGACGGAGAATGATCGGAAATTCCAATATATTCATAGTTCAACTCGATAGCCTTTTTAACAATCTCTTGGATTGAATTTACACCTGGACCATGCGATGGCTCCAGGGGAAAATCAGAATGTGTATGTAAATCACCTTTAATGCTTCCATACTCAACAAGTTTTGGCAGCTCATACTTTAAGGCCGCGTCAATCTCATTTGTATCCTCTCGAAGCTCAGGAGGAGGTGTTTGCATATTTAGTAACTTATAAAGTCTATCTTCATTTGGTATCTCTATTAACTTATTATGTTTTAAATCTTTAACCCCATGCTCACTTATAGAGTAACCTCTCTCTTCAGCTAAACCTCTTAAATGAATATTATGCTGTTTTGAGCCTGTAAAATGCTGTAAAATCGCCCCGAAACTCTCTGGCGCACCAACTAACAAATCCGCCTGAAAACCTGATTTAAGCAATACTGTCGCCTTCTCACGACCTTTATTCATCACACGTATAACATCAGGCATGTTGATAAAATGACCAACAACTTTCTCAGGATGTTTTGAAGACACAGCAAAATCTAAATCTCCAATAGTTGCAACCCTCCTTCTTAAACTACCCAATGCTTCAACTGCTAAGACATCTTTGCTACTTTTTAGATTATCTAAAATACGCTCTGCATGAGCGAAAGCAATGGGCAGAAGTATGCGGCCTTTTTCAGACAAAGCTACAGATAGTCCCTGGAAGATATTAGCTAAAGTTTTTTCTGTAAAACCCCTTTCAAGCAACACACCGTTCTCAATTTTATTCCTAAGATCATCTATACTTTTGATACCTGTATCAACTATTTTTTTAGCAGTTTTGGGTCCTATTTCTGGTATCTCTAATAGATCAAAAAATACTGGTGGCAAACCCTTGGTTATTACTTCAAAGTGCTTTACTCTTCCTGCCTTAAACAGTTCATCCAGGTGGCTTTGAATATTCTTTCCTATTCCTGGTACCTGATCTAACTTCTCCTCTTCCCACAAATCCTTAACCTCAGCTGTAGAGTGTTCTATGGCATCTGCTGCAGTCTCATAAGCACGGATTTGGAAGATACTGACATTTTTTAAAGTTAAGGCTGCAGCAACATCCCGAAGAAGCTTTGCAATCTCCTGGTTATTAAAACCGTACTTCTTAGCCACAGATATATAGTAACACTTTAATTGACCGAAGCTATACACTCTGATAAAATACTCACACCTGGGGCCGTAGTGAAGAGGCCTATCACGTCTCCCTGTCACGGAGAAGAACGCCGGTTCGAATCCGGTCGGTCCCGCCTTCGTCTCGCTGAAGCTCGACTACGGCGGGTAAAACCCGCAAGTAGTTCGAGCGAAAGCGGAATTCCTCTCTGTTTTGGTACAATATACCCCAGATGTATTATGTTTATTTTCTTCTCTTAGGGAACAACACAATTTAGTAGCACCCTAGTAATTTGTGCCAAAAGTATCAATTGACATAGTTTGATCTATTGACAAGTTAACAAAAGTACGATAAAAATGGCTCAACATTTTTATCACTGCCCAAAATGAAAAAAAGGATTAACAGAAGTGGCAAAACAGAAAAAAACAGCTAAGCAAAAATCACAGACACAAAACCTCTCCCGCGTCACAGTCAGCAAGTCTCAAGAAGAAAATAAATCTTTCTTGCAAAAACTTCAAGAAGACTTGGACATCAAAGGTTCATACTTAAACTTAGTCCTTGGAGTTTTAATCGTTGTAGTTGCAGGAGTCTTACTTTTCAATTACTTCAACAAACCGAACGGAGACCTTGGTCCATCTCAAAATTCTAATCAAGAAACTAGCGAAACAACAGATGTAAGCAAAGAGAATCTTCCTGGAAAATATACTGTTAAGGAGGATGATACTTTATACACTATAGCTGAAAAATATTACGGGGATGGATTTCAATTTAGCGAAATTGTAAAAACAAATAATCTTGCAGATGAAAATGTAATTGAAGTTGGACAAGTTTTAGAAATTCCTAAAATAGAACTTGCTCAAGCAAATCCGACCCCTACCCCAACACCAGCTGCTAGCCCTAGTCCGATTCTTTCTGCTGATGCAGATTCACAAACTCAACCAGTTGCAGGAGGCAAAGGCGGAGCAGAGAATCAGACCGAGTGGGGTGAGAAAATTACTTCTGATACCTACACTGTTCAAGAAGGCGATTGGTTATCAAAGATTGCTGGTCGAGCTTATGGTGATATTTTCGTATATCAAAAGATTGCTGAAGCTAACAATATCGCAAATCCTGATGTAATCGAACCAGGAATGATCCTTAAAATCCCTAGATAAATTCATCTTCTATTTCGCTTCTGATGATATCAAAACCTTCTGGGCAACCATTTGGTATTTGTCTTCTTAAATCTTTCACTGTAACTTTAGTAAGTTGAGCTTCCATAACTGGAGAAAGTCGCATGTTTCCAAATAATTCTCTTCTAAAATCATCCCGTGCCAATAGCACATGACAACCAGGCTGTCCTTTATTAGCTAAAGATCTTGCATAAGAAGGACAACCTAAACTTCTGCAGACAACAGCTTTATCCTCCGTTAATACACCTTCTCTGACACTTTCAGGCAAGTCCTCAATCATTTTACGCACTTTATCACGTCTTTATTTGTATTTCAAACACCAAATTTATGATCAGAAGGATGATATAATAACTACCGACGCGGTGGTAGTTCAGCGGTATCCGCCACATTTGCGGGATTAGTATAGTGGTAATACGTCACCTTCCCAAGGTGAAGTCGCCAGTCCGATTCTGGTATCCCGCTCCAATCAACAGTTATCTACAGAAAATGACAGTAAAGTTACAATAATGTATACTAAATTCATGAGTCAAAAAGGATTCTCGCAAATAATCTTTGTAATTCTGGCAATTTTAGTAACAGGTTTTGCTGGTTATTTTCTTTTAGTCAATAAGCAAACCATCATGCCTTCTAATCCACCTATAGATACTATACCTAATTATTTCGAAACCCAATATAGCTGAGGTGCTTGTCATGCAGAATGGGGTAAGAATGACCTAAAGATAAACAAAGATGGAAATGCTGAGTTAGAATTGTCACAAGGTGTTTTTAATGAAAGTAAAAGATATACTTTTACTCCACGAGAAGTTTCAGAAGTTTATGAAATGTTTACTAGAAATAACTTTTTCTCATTAAATCAGGAATACCGAAGTGACGTTGTAGATGGAAATTGTTCTACTTTAACCCTAACAGCTTAAGACAAAAAGCATAAAGTATCTATGAATAATAATACTCCAGGTCAGGTCACTAAAATTACCGAAAAAATAATGGAAATCGCAGAATCAAAAGATATTAATTATAATAAGATCAACAAAAAACCAATTTGTGATGAAGCAAAAACTTCTTGTGTTTCTGGAAAAGAATATAAAGGAGCATCTTGTGATTTTTGGAATAGATCGTGTGAGAGCATCTAAGAATACGCATTAAACCGATTCCTGTAGCCAAGACGGTCAATGCCGACATACGCTCCTTAATAATAGGTACTTTCATCCCAAGGATCATTCGGTGTATACACTATAGCAAAAACTCTCATGATTATCCGCTTCAAAATCTGCTAATATAATGATGTGACAAAAATATCCAAAATTGCCATCTTTGAGGGTAAAAGAATTCGACGCCTCTGGAACGATAAAGAAGAGAAATGGTATTTTTCGGTGGTAGATGTAGTTGAAGTCCTGGCACAAACGGCAAGACCGAGAAAATACTGGGATGATTTGAAAAGAAAACTCAAGAGAGAAGGAAGTGAGTTGTCCGAAAAAATCGGACAACTGAAAATGCAGGCTGCTGATGGAAAATTTTATTTGACAGATGCAGCAGATACTGAAGTCATGTTGCGTATCATTCAATCTGTTCCATCCCCCAATGCTGAACCTTTTAAGCTATGGTTAGCTCGAGTTGGATATGAACGCATTGAAGAAACACACGATCCTGAACTGGCAATTAACCGTGCCTTACAAACTTATCTTCGAAAAGGTTACAGTAAAAACTGGATTAACCAACGCTTAAAAAGTATTGAGATACGAAAAGCCTTAACAGATGAATGGGAGAATCGAGGAATGAAAGAGACCAGCGAATTTGCTATTTTAACAGATGATATTACTATTGCTTGGACAGGAATGACCACAAAGCAGTATAAAAACTTCAAAGGACTCAAGAAGGAAAACTTACGGGATAATATGACAAATCTGGAGTTGGTGCTTAATATGTTGGCAGAAACGGCTACCA
>CAZLKE010000008.1:0-557 GCA_964560075.1 uncultured Gammaproteobacteria bacterium
TTGCAACTGGGAAAAAGCAATAGAGCTTAATAAACAAATTATAGAGCTTTCACCAGATGATATTGCATCATTAAACAGACTTGCCAAAGCCTATTTTGAGATCGGGAAATATAAAGATTCAAAGAAAACCTACGAAAGCGTGCTCAAGATTGATCCATATAATCCAATTGCCCAGAAAAACATCAAAAGGCTATCTAGTTTTAAACAAGATAACGTTACAATACCAACTAACGGAAGTGACCCACGCAAACTATCCGCCTCTATGTTCCTCCAAGAGCCGGGTACTACTAAAATAGTGAACTTAATTAAAGTAGCGGAGCCTCAGAAGCTATCCCTTCTTTCAAGCGGAACACCGGTAAATATCATGCCCAAGACCCGTGGAATCTCTATCACTGGAGATAAAAATACTTATCTTGGTGCACTTCCTGATGATATCTCCCATCACTTACTCAGATTAATCCGCGGCGGAAACAAATACCAAGCAATTATTAAGTCAGTTAAATCAAATGGCTTAACCATTATGATCAAAGAAGTTTTCAGGTCTAAAAGATTCAAAA
>CAZLKE010000008.1:567-27243 GCA_964560075.1 uncultured Gammaproteobacteria bacterium
AACCATCATTTTTGGATGAATCCTATGTAGCTACTTTATCTTCGGATCACTTGCCGCTAAATATAGAAGGAAGTGGAATGGAGTCTTCTGAATCTGAGGAGGGATAATTTTAACCCCTTAGAAGCCCTAAAACCTGCTCTGAAGTTAAAGTAAATTTAAATACCTCTTTTGGTATCAGTATCCTCTTTTTAAAAGCTTCATAAATATCACTTGAGGACTGATTCTTCTCTAATCTGGATAAACCAAGATTTTCTATTAAGTAATTATTAAATTGTTTTGCAAGTGTGGCCCGTCTTACAGAATCTTGGCTGCTTATGGCAATCCGGATACTTACCTGAAACTGGTTTTTTTCTACACCGCCTGCTGGGTGGGCCACAACTTGAAAGAAAAAATACTCATCTTCTTCTAAATCAATACCTTTCATGATACCCGCAGTTATTAATTTTTCTAAGGATTCCCCCCGGTTTAAATAACCTACCTCAAAACTTAATACCCTAGAAATTTCTAACTTCTTAGAAAAATCCTCTAATTCTAAAAGCTGCAATTCATTTAAGCTTTTTAACAACTCCTTTGGACCATGAATCACTAAGGCTTTTGATTTACCCTTAGCAATTCTCTCAAATGAGATTATCTTAGGATCAATTTTGCGGAACCTCTCTGTGTAAAGAAGCTTATGTATTTTTGATAAAATTTCTTGAGTAAGATTTTCAGGGTTCTGGACCAGGAATATACTATAAGGAATTTTGGCGTTTGGAAATTCCACAAAATCCTTCATAGAACGCCAAGCAAAATAAAAAGAAACAGCGATTACAATAAAGAACAGGATAATAAATACCATCACCCTGATTATACCAAGTTAGAAGATTGAGTTGCGTTCATAGAATTTTTTAAAGAAATCCTCACCAACAACGATATTTATTTGAGCTCTTGAAGCATTAACCTTTGGATCTGTGGAAACGCATTTATCTTTAAGACAACTAGCTGCGAAAAGCTGGGTAATTCTTTCAACAGACTGATTTTGTTTAGACAAATTATCTGCTGTATAAACTCTAGATTGCCCTAAAGTTTGGTCTGCATTCGAAACTGTGATTACGTTTCCCCCAAGATTTGTAATCATTCTGGATACCTCTTGAGCGAGTCCCGGATGATTGGTGCCGTTAAAAATACCAATTGATAAATCACTGTTGCTAATATATGCATCTTTCAAGTGTTGTCTGAAAAACAAATCAGCTTTGATAGTATCAACACCTAAAACCCTAGTTGTATCCGGAAGAAGTTTACTAACTGTGATACTTGAGTGTTTCAAGTCTAAAAAATAAGTTTTATCCGCCCGGACAGGGCTTATTTTCCGCAAAACTCTTATGGTTTCAAAAGTGGTCATATCAGATTCTATATTGCTTAGATTGCTCAAAAGTGAAAACCATCCCCTACCTAGTGATCTAATATCATTTGAGTTTTCAAGCAAAATTACTCCGTCAATAGGCAAACCAAACAGTTTAGAAAGAGACAACTTTAGAAGCTGGGGACCAACCGGAGGGTTTTCACCTTGCCCCAGCTCAAATATACTCCCTGCTTTCCAAAACCCATACCCTTTAGGGACTTCTATATAAGCCTCATCAGGGACGTCTACAATCGTCAGCTTATTATCTACTGGATTTAGATTGATTAACTGAATAGTTTTACTTTTGACTACCAAATTTATAGAATGATTTCCACCCCAGCTATAACCTCGACTTGAACTAATAGTAATAGATTTTGGTCTGTCTAAAGAGCTTAGGAAAACAAAGAGTTTTCCAATTCCAAGAAGTAGTAGTAAGGTTGAAAGTGCCCAAACAGCAAGATAAGTCTGTTTCTTGATCTTACGTATCTTTTGAGAGTCGTTGACAGTCTTTTTCTTTTTGTTACCTGACTTTTCTAGTTTTTCCTTAGCAACTGCAAAAAGAAATTTGACTTTTCTTCTGCGCAACGTTGACCTTTCTCTGCTCTTTAGTTTTTCTCTTTACCTTTTTTTATGATACTTGGTGGAACGAATACAGGAGCTGCTGAAATGCTTTTTTGTGATTCCCCTTTTTTCTTTTTCTTTACTTCACCTTTAAAAAATGACCCTCTTCCAGCCATAAAAAACACCTCCTATTAAGGATATATTCTAATCTTAAACTGATCACGGGATAGTGTCAATTATGCATAAGCAAAATGGATCTGCGGCCAGTGGTGTTTTAGCTGGTTAACAATAAAGTCTCCAGATACTTTCTCAGGAATAATCACATAATCAGCTCCAAGTTTTTTAAGTATCTCACCATGTTCAGGATCAAAGGCCCGGGCAACTATCTTAGCTTGGACTTTTCTTCTCTGGCACTCAACCAAAAGCATCTCATTATCACCAAAATCTGTTGCAGTTGAAATAATTAATTTAGCTGTCTCAAGTTGCAAACTGGCTAATACTTCAGGGTCTCCGATATCCCCATAAACAACATTAACACCATTATCTTTTAACTCTTCTACGACATGGGGATTAAAATCCATCACAATAAAAGGAATTTTTTCTCTCTTTAAAAACCTAACTAATGGCCCTCCTACTCTGTGTGCACCCACAACTACAACATGATCGAGAAGTTGGTCTTCATGTTTTACTTCAAAATAATGGGTCAGCGTCTTGTGTTCAAAGAACCCCAAGTACTTGGAGAATACCTTATATAGTTTTTTTGAATATGAAATTAGGACTGAAGAAATGATGACAGACAAAACTGTCACTGCTGCCATTATTGATAAAAGCGTTGGCGGTACAATTCCAAGCTTAGAGCCAATAAGCAAAATAACTAAAGAAAACTCTGAGATTTGGGATAAATTCAGCGAGGTCTGGAATAGAGTATGTCTCCTAAACCCAAATAACCCTAAAACAGAGAGAAAGATGACAGGTTTAACGATTAAAGCATATGCTGTTAAAGAAAGTATGGTTGGCCAATGTGTTATAAAATCACCTACTTTTACTTGAGCACCGAGGTAGACAAAAAACAGTGTCACGAAGAAATCCCGCAAAGGCTTAATCTTACTTTGAATTTGAAACCTATATGCTGATGAAGCTAAAGCCACTCCAGCTAAAAATGCCCCAATCACAACAGAGAAGCCTGAAATTATAGCAAGCGTGGTAAATAGAAAACACCAAGCTAGGGCTGTTAAAAATAAGAGTTCAATAGAAGTTGCTACTGCAGTAAACAATCTTTCCAGAACATACCGAGATAAAACATAGGTTAAAATAAACAAACCCAAGGCTTTAGCAACTAGAGCTAAGAGGGGCAAGCTCTCTTGAAAACCAAGCTGTAAAGTGGAGCTTCCGACCGAGATACCCATCAAAACACCAATCGCTATTAAATCCTCAATCAATAAGATCCCGATTGAGAGTTTTCCGTACAAAGATGCAAGGTCACGCTTTTCCAGCAGCAGCTTAATAACCACAACCGTAGAAGAAAAAGATAAACCAAGTCCTAAATAAAAGCTATCAATGGCGCTAAACCCTAAAGCCTTAGTGATAGTCATTCCTGCTAAAGTTGAAATAATTATTTGAACCAAAGCTCCAACAACAATCGGCTTACCCAAACTTTTAATTTCTCTTAGGTCTAACTCCATACCTATCAAAAACAAGACTAACGCTATTCCAAGTTCTGGTAAAAACTCAAAGATCTGAACATGGGCAGGGTCTATAAAGAGAACAAGAGAGAATAAAAGTCCGGAAAGCAAATAAGCAATTACCAGCGGAAGCTTAAACCGGTGGGCAAGATATCCAAATACTGAGGATAAAATCAACACTAGGGCAAGTTGTAAAAAGATGTTGTTCATGTTAATTTTTCTAACGCCATATTCAGGTCCTCTGGTAGTGGACTTTCAAAACTCATTCTCTTTTTCAACCCTGGGTGGCTAAACTCTAATTTTGCAGCGTGCAAAAACTGTCTACCTACCAAACGATGATCTAATCTTGAGGTTTTTCTACCTGCGTACTTTTCATCACCCACTATTGGATGGCCGATATATTTTAAATGTACCCTAATTTGGTGAGTACGTCCAGTCTTGGGAAAACATCGAACCAATGTAAACTGTCCATAATTGCTTCTTTCCAGTTTGCGCGTTTGTATTTTATTTAAATCTTTAAAATTTGAAATTTGAAATTTGAAATTTGAAATTGGCTGGTATTCTGTTACAGCTTCTTTACCATCCTCTAACACCACAAACTTCTCTCTATCTCCTGGATTCCGGCCAATTGGTTTGTCTATTGTCCCATCCTCAAGTATTAACCCATGAACCAAAGCCAGATACTCTTTTTTAACAGTCCTCTCCTTAAATTGCGCTTGCAGCGCCTCTAACACCTCTTGTTTTTTTGCAACTAGCAAAAGCCCTGAAGTATCTTTATCTAACCGGTGAACTATTCCTCCCCGATCAAGGTTAATACCAAACTCACTTTGTAAGATTTCTGCCAAAGTGAGCGTTTTTTGAGTCTCTGAAGGATCAACAACCAGCCCAGCTGGTTTATCAATAACCATTAAATCGTCATCGCAGTAAATTACTTTAACCTGAATCATGCAGCAACAGAGAGAAAATTGCGAATCTCTTGTAGTACCTGATCTGGATTGAGAGCAGATTTAACCATATATCCTGAAGCTCCTAGCTCAAAACAGGTCTTAATAATTGCATCTTGTCCAAGATTAGTTAAGACAACGATAGCTTTATTAGGCAGTTTTGAAGGGTTTGCTTTATTTCCCTGTAAAATTTGGAGACCATCTTTTTTGGGTAGCATAATATCTAAAAGTACAAGATCGAAACCGCCTTCATAGATCTTTTGAGCAGCGGTTTCACCATCAGCTACTGCTTCAATGGAAAAACCTTCAGCCTCTAAAAGCTCTTGATAAAACTCCCGCAAAAACTGATCGTCTTCAACTATTAAGATCCTTTTTTTTGTTTCCATATCTGATACTGTTATACCATTAAACTGCTACTGGTTCAAGCATCTTGGGTGTACCATCTACCTGTCTGGTAAAATCGCCTCCATGAGCTAAGTTCTCTTTCGTTGCAACAGGCAAAGAAAAAGTAAACACAGAACCCTTTCCCAATCCTTCGGATTTCACCCAAATTTGTCCGCTCATCAAGTTAACCAATTCTTTACAGATATAAAGCCCGAGTCCTGTACCTCCTGCTGCTGTTGCTGCTCCTACAAAAGAATTATCTAACCGGTTAAATTTCTTAAATAATTTTGGCATATCATCTTTGACAATACCCAAACCATTATCTTTGATCGATGTTTCTACAGTACTACCATCACAGAAGAAGGATACAGTAATCTCCCCTCCCACAGGAGTAAATTTAATGGCATTACCAATCAAATTAAGAAGTATTTGATGTACTTTATCTTCATCAGCAAACACTGCGGGAACCTGTGAGTTTAGTAAATGCAAATGCAGATTCTTTTCCTGTGCTTTTTCTAAAACTTCATTTAACACGTCACCGGAAAGCCTCTGAATACTAAACGGTCCCGGCACAACTTCCACCTTACCAGACTCAATCCTGGAAATATTCAACATATCGTTGACTAGATTAATTAACCTTTCAGTAGAGATCAAAGTCCTGTTTAAGTACTTCTTTAATTTGGCTGACAAAGGCACATCTGACCGGTTTAAAGCCATCCAGGCATAAGACCTGATTGCGGTCATTGGCGTTCGCAGTTCGTGAGAAGCAACAGACACAAAATCATCCTTTAACCTATCTAGTTCCATCAATTTTAGATTTGCAGATTCCAGTTGTCTTGAGGTTTTAATCAAATCAGCAGTTGCTTTATCTACTTCCTGAGACAAAGTAACATTAAACTTCTTAATTTTGTCGTATGACTTGGAGTTTTGGATTGCCACAGCAACCTCTGGGGCAAGAATACTAATTAATCTTAAATCTTCTAAAGAATAAGTCTCGCCTGAAGCTTTATCTCCCAAAATTAAGAGTCCTACTTTTTCTTCATTAACTTTTAAAACCCTTGCTACTGAAATCCCCCAAGTTCTCATCCATTCTTTTAAGGTTCCCTCTTCCAGCTCATCAAAAACTATTAAATCATCCGGCAGATTTAAAAAATTTGAAATCTGCATGTCAAAAACAGATCTTCCAGTAAAACCTGTGGATATAACATCATAAATCTTACCGCCCTCAAGCAAAATAAACGCTCCTTTACTTATCCTCATTTCGAAAACCAAAGTCTGCAAGATTTGAGTTGTCACAGTTGGCAGATCGATGGTTGTACTCATAACATGCCCAATTTTAGAAAGTACTGCATTTGGGTTGTATTGTCCTTTAAAAAAGATACTGTCTGTAAATTTTTCGACTTGTCTTTTTAATTTTTCAAAAGACAAAGCCACAATAATTGTCAAAAAAGCATAAAGGATAAGTTGATTACCAGCTACATCAAACCCTAAGAATATAGAACTGATGATAAATGCTGAAGCAACATAGAATACACCAATTAAAGTAATAATTATGGTATAAGCAACAGTCCTAGCCACAACTAGGCGAATATCCATTAACCTATGACGGACAATTGCATAGCTTATTCCCGCAACCCAAAAGGTAGTTAAAACCTGACCAAGCCAATTGAATCTAAAAATACCAATTGTCGGTAAAAATAAATTCGTTACCATCGCAAGGAAAGAAACCAGTGAGGTTGAAAGCAGTAGATACTGAATTTGAAGCTTAATTAATGCACTTTTTTGTTGATACTTTTGTAACTTGTAAATAAGAACCCCGTAAAAGGCTGTAAATAGCCCTGCTACATGCACAATGTAAAGAGGATAAGCAGGACCAAAAATAATTTTTCGCTCCTCTCCTGGAACGAATAAAACATCTTTAATAATCACTGAAGGACTGAGTGTCAAAAAAGCAACTATACCTGTTAAAAGAGCCACAACTGCGACTAAATATTTTGAAGGCTTTTCCTGCGGGAAATATAGACTAAACAGCAAAAACGAAGGTGCGGTAAAACTAGCTGCAAAATATAAAATCTTAGCTAGGTTAATTGAAGATTCAAGTGGGACTACCCTAAAAAAGATCATTCCCATGTGCCAGAGAATTAAGATATAGATTACTGCTTCAAAAATTAAATTAGCAGTGTTTCTGGATGATCTGGAATGAACAAATAAAACTAATCCTGCATTAAATAGCAAAGACAATATAAGCAGTAAACCGATCAGGTCCATAAATTTAGTATAGTATTTTTTTAAAGATTTAAGCTAGTCTTGTTCTCTTGATGAGTGATTAAGGTCCACCTGGAGCATTGATTTGGGTATTAGAGTGAACATCTCCATCAATGGTTTGAAGCCAGGGAGTCGGACCAAGTCCAAAGTCTATAATCCGGTCGCTATTTAGATTATTAACAATGACTGGATTAGTCGTTGTGAGCTGGTATCCGTTGGGAACAGGGTTAAATATGACAGTGTAATTTCCAGGTTTAAGCTTGGTAAAGCTATAAATGCCGTTGGCATCTGTAGGTCTAGCACTTGTTGCTGTTCCAGTTAGGTTAATAACATTTTTAGTATTAGAATTGTAGTAACTTTCTGTAGACTGCTTAATCCCATCAGCATTAGTGCCAAAGAACACTTTTCCGGAGATTGTGTATAGTTCTTTTTCAAAAACCAGGTCTATTCTTGCGTTATTGTCTTCAGGCATACAAAATATAGCAACCCTGGCAGCATTGTTTGGATAATCTCCCCGAATGACGTTGTTGTCACCAAAATTTCTGAATTCTGACTTGTAACTGTTATTATTGTCTCTGCATTTAGTATAGTCGGGAACTCTGTCACATTGACCCTCATACGGTCCTCCTGATCCACAAGCAGGGTTGGGATCTTCTTTGGAAACATTATCGGGATATTGGTAGTTAATATATCCAACAGGTTTCCACCCAAATGACCAGTTCATTGGCGTGACGTCATTTCTTTCAATATTTACGTAGTTGTCATTTTGAGCTTGCACCTCACCCATGTAGTTATCAGCACCAGCAACATATCCATAAAGTGATTGAAACCCTGTCTGACAATATAATCCATCGTTTACAGAGCAGGTAAGCCTTCCTGAAGAATTATATATCCAATAATAAAAGAAATCCCAACCTTCAGAATTATTCTGTGTGGCTGGAGCAAGTCTTAGAGGACAAGTTGGACAATCCCGCAAATAGATATTTCCCCAGATGGTTGCTGAAAGCGGTGCAGGCTCTTCTGAGCCAGGAGGTACCCAGCAGACCCCTCCCTCATGCTGCTGGTCAAAAACATTAACCTGAGTATAGGGGGATGAACAGTTGCACCGACAACCCGTGTCAGAATTTCTCCAATATCCAGTACCATCACAGTTTGCTGTTGCGGAAGTTGTACCTCCTCTTAAACAAATCAAATGATTAGGGGTGGCTGTGGTGTTATCTTTAGGGGGAGTAAAAGTAGCAGACCCGTCACAATTGACTGATTGATTAGTACAGTTTTGACACCAGCCTTTAGCAGTAAGAGTATAGCTACTGTCAGCATTTAAATCAGACCTGGTTAGATTAGTAGAGGTCGTTTGAGAGTCAGTTGATGTAGGAATAGTGTCATAATAACTGCCATTTAAATACCTGTTGATTCTGTCAAAACCATTGCTTGAAATAGTAGTCTCACCGGTATCGGAAGAAATAGCTCTGACAGAATCTACTCTACATGAACCTACGGAAACAGGAGAAGGTGTTGAAGAAGAACAAACTCCCAGGTATTTGGTACAGACTCCACAAGAGTCTGTACCAGAAACATAACCGCAGGTTGAAGTGCCGCTATAGTTACAGGATCCACAATTTTGAGGCTTGACTGTGACTTCTACAGAAGATGAGGCTGCTTTACCTATTGAGTTGTAACAGGTTAAAGTAAATTTTTTGATTATATTTGAGGTTCCGGTGTTAGCCAGAAGAATTGGAGGATAAGCACTCTCTGTCACTCCATCACCTGGGCCTGGTTTGGGAGCAGTACCTTGGAAAGAATCAGAGCCAGAACAATTTTTATTAGGATCAGTGTTGGTCGTAACCCAAGTCAAACCTATTGAATCTCCGCTGTTGATTGTGACAGAAGACTGCCCATTAACTTTTAAAGTAATCGTCGGATCAGGCACGACAGTGGTAATACACTGATGAGCTTTGGAATCTGGAGGAGAGACACAGGTTTGGTTACTTGGACAAGTATAGTTTGTGCCACCTCCTGCAGCTACACAATATGAGTTAACACAGGTATTGTAAAATGTAGTACAGTCTACTCCAGGATAATTCCCACAATTTGGGGAGACACTCAAATCAGTGCAAAACTTGGTACAGTTGTATCCATCATTAGGAGTATTACCATAGCCATTATTACAGATAGCTTGGGTAGAAGAGCAAGTATTAGATTCCTGATAACAATCTGTTTGATTATCACCATTACAATCATAGTCCTGCCGTCTTTGTTCACACCCCTCCATACCTGAGAAGGTCTGAACGAGGTAAGAAGCACGCAGCTTGGAACAGTTAGAAATACTGGAACAGGCACTTTGAGCATAAACTGTTCTAGTACTTAGCAGAAGCAATATAAAACCTAAAAAGAAAGGGATAATTCTTTTTAGCATCTGATTTAACTATATTTTACTAAGAAAGAGAAATGCAATAGCTTAAATATTTCAGCTTACCACAAGTTCAAGAGCATGAGGACGAATCCTGCTAAAATCACCAGCTAAGGAGTTGGCTTTATCGAAAGTAGCTTTATCCTCAATATCCCACAAATTGGCCACATCATAGGTTAATCTGGCTACAACCCCACCTAATGTCGCATGCAAAATATTAGGTTGGTTGATCTCATCTAAATATTCAGGGTCAATTTTAACTCCTTCTGGTGCAACTTTATTGTATTGCAGTTGGAAGTTGTTAGGGTCATCAGGGTTTACAGTTGGATGCATTATGATAAATTTTTTGGAATTACCAGCCATTGGATCGCTGGTATCAATAATAAAGTCACCGTACACCACAGTAGTTAACTCTTCATTCGGAATAACACTTAATGTTTTACCCAAAGGATCAAGCTTTTCGTCAAGAGCATTTGCGCCTTCCTGTGTAGGAGGCTTGAATCCATAATCTGCATCTGGCGCATTTACCACCAGATATTTTCTTCCATCAGATTTGTACTCTAACTTTAACCCAGCCAGATTAACCTCAGGCATTGTTTCTCCAACTTCTTTTACTTCAGCCATGACTCCCCCAACTTCTGGTTCTGTAGTATCTATAGGGGGAAGGGGTGCTTCTTGGGCTCTAGCACTTCTTGGTAAAAAAGCAGCCCCAATTCCTGCAGCTACTCCAGTCAGGAAAGATCTACGAGGAACTTTAGCTGTGGTTATTGATTTAGGTTTTTCTCTTTCTAAATCCATATTTATATTATCCCATAACATAATTAAAAAAGGCAAATTTTGATAAAGTTATCATTTCTGAATTAATACCTTGATAATTGTAAAGCCATTGGATTTTTTGTCACACATGAATGAGACTTGAAGCGTTTGGTCATTTTTTAAGGCTGACGAGGAAGATTCACCATCCGGAGTAAAAACCAATCCTCTTTGGTTTTGAACCATGAATTTATAGCTTTGTTTGTTGTCCAAAGAAGTTAATTGAATAAGATGAGCCTCCAGAACCGGATCTAGCTTCAAATCAGTGAGCCTGCCTTTAAAAATACCTGTAACAGTCTGAGGGTTATCAGATAACGATTCTACCAAAGGGTTACCTTCTTTGGTAAGCGAGCAGGTATCCAGAATACGGGAATCAGCTTTTAGCTTTTTAGTAATTTTAGACTGATAATATTTTAAGCCAAGAAAGAATAATAAAATCAGTACAGGAATTAGAATTGCAATGCCAATTTTTAAGTGTGTGAGGTTGGAGGCAGCAATAATAGTTTTAACTTTATTAATCATTAAAAATAACCCTATGATTTATTGTGGAGACATTTACCAACTTAGTCAATAGTGTTTAAGGAGTTAGCCGCCCTTGACGAACTTTCTTTGCTATTTCAAAATCCTGATCTGTAACTAATACTCCAAAGCTCTGAAATGGAGCTAGACCAAAACCAGCAGCTGTAACAATCGGTGCAATTCTCTGGATACTATCTTCATTAGATGGGCCCGTGTGACCTTCTTTAAGTTTACCAGCCATAGCTAAAGCTGTAATCTCTACCCCACAAGCAAAAATCGAATCTTCAGTAGCAAGTCCGAATGGGAAGTTAAATCCTACGCCATCTGGAGTTCTCGCCACTACATGCAAAGTAACCCCACCAACTGATTCAACAACACCTTGGCCGATGTTGAAAGGCGCTGAATCATCAATTACTAAAGCACCTTTTTTTAACCAATCCGATCTAATAAATGGCTCAGTTGCGGTGCTAGCACAAATCACCACATCAGCATTTTTTAGCAATTCATATTTTGGATCTTTTCCATTTACAACTGTTACACAATTGATCTCAGTATTAGAGGATTTTTTGTTTATCTCAATAAACTGCTGCATTATATTTTCTTTCGCCCCTAAGTCAAAAAGAGTCATCCTTCCTACTCGTCCAGCGCAAAATCTAGCAGCGCTCTCACCTATTGACCCTCCAGCACCAACCACGGCAACTTCTAAACTCCCTAAATCGTTCATTGCTAATCTATCTGTAGCAGCAATAAATGTATCTCTAATTAATTGTGATGTAAAAGAGTGTCCAGTAGTAATCCCTATTTCTGGGTATTTTTCTTCAGTTGCTTTCCCCATTTTAGTGAAGGTTCCGCTTAAAGCACCCAAACCAATTCCATCAGCACCTAATTGATAACCTAATCTTAACGTATCCTCAACGTTCTCCTTCATATAACCTATCGCTTTTCTTTCTTCTCTCGGAGTTACGGCTAAAGAAAGTTGCTCTGGCAAGATGGTCGCAATGATGACATATCCTTCTACTAGATTATTATTTTTATCCTTCACCCCAGTAATCATAGAGGCTCTAAAAGGAGGTATCTTTAAGAATTCTCTCTTTATTGTTTCTGCATCAAAATACTTCCTGGATAAATACGGAAATTGTCTTGGAACATCATATCCCATGGATCTTGGATGAACTAAAAAAGCAAATCTACCTGATCCTATTCTTTTTTTCGGATCAAGACCAGGTTCATCCAAACCGAGCTCTTCCCAATCGAACATAGCCTGCTCTATTCTCCCTTGAGTAGTAATCATGTCATTTATTTCTTGAGACACACCATTAGGTACAACTCTCAGAGTTGGGCGAACAGGATTTAATGTTTTATATGAAAGAGCTCTAATTTGTTCTTTTCTTGAAATGGCTTCTAGCACCATAATCTGATTATATATGACTATGGGATATTTAAGCAAGCGTTTAAACTTTCAGGCCCAGGAGACTTGTTGGGTTTTTAAGGATTTTTTCGTTTAGAATTATTTGAACAAACTATACAGGCTGCAGCCTCAGGCATTGCTTCTAATCTCTTTAACTCTATCTGGTTACCACACTTCTCACATTTGCCGTATTTCCCGCTTTTGATATTAACTAACGCTTTTTGAACTTTGGAGAGTACAGAATTTAAGTGTTCTTTCATTGCCGTCAGTCTGGTGTGGGCCTCTGATTTCCAAGACTCAGTTCCGGATTCTGAAGCTTCAGCTAAACCATCAGCCAAAACAGGATCATCCTCATGAACCTCTTTGATCTCCTGCTCTACTTTAGCTTTTTTCTTTAAAAGCAAATCGTGGATTTTATTAAAAAATTCTCTATTCATTTGATACCTGGTTTAAAACTCTTTTGGCGTTGATCTAATATTTAATCTTCTCTTAAATCTCCTACTCCAACTACTAAGCAATACTCTAAAATTATACCGCGCCAAATTAACCTTTAGATTGTACCACCACTTGATAAGCTTTAAAAGCATTAACCTCCTGCTCTTACTATTTCTTACAGCATCAAAAAATGCCTTCAGATCTTTTAAAATCAAGCGTTTCGTAACCTGATAGTAGAACCTTACTCCAATGGTAATAGATATCATGGATAGAATGTGGCCGAGCGTGATGAATGAGTATAACTTTAGTGTATCTGAGACAAAAAATTCAAAGAAAAATTTTACACTCCCTAAAATAACTAAACCTAAAGCTAGTGCCGTACCTAGAATATGGTACCGGATAGTTGATCTCCACAAAATCATAAAAAGACAAAAAAAGCTCAAGCTTTCAAAGATTTGAATTGGGAAACGTTTATTTAAACTTCCTACCATCTTGACAGCAATTGGTAAATCAGAAGGTAAACCAACCTGACACCCACCCAGAAAACAACCTAAACTTCCAATACTTAAACCTAAAAGTAGACCAACTGTCGCAAAATCAGCAATTTGCCAAAAGTTTAGTTTAAAATTCCTGACAACAAAGATAAGTGAAATCATTCCTCCTATAAATCCCCCCCAAAAAGAAAGACCTGGGTACCTGTTAATCAAAATCATTTTCAAGAAACCGTTTTCTTCAAACAAACTTGGATGAGTAACAATGAAATAAATCCTAGCAAAGATTAAAGCGCCAAAAAAAGTCAGCAAAATAATATCAATTACCTGCTCCCCGTCAAAATCATAAACTTTGGTCAGTCTCCAAATTACAAAACTTGCAGCAAACAATGCAGCAACTAAAAATAGACCAAAAGACGAAACCGGCCAGGAACCAATTGTAAAAAGTATTGGAAGCATCCACTACATCTTATCAAACTTTAGGAGTTTACGCACTTGCCGGATGCTGATATACTGATTTACTAGAGTCCCAAAAGCTAACTTATGACCTTAACCGCACATGCATTAGTTGGAGCAGCATTGGCTGCTTCTTTTTCAAATCCGGCCATTGGCATACCACTTGCAGTCATCTCCCACCCTATTTTAGATATGATCCCTCATTGGGATTTTGGCAGAGGTTGGCGTAAAAAAACTAAATTAAGGCTGGTTGCAGAAAGCTCAATTGATCTGTTTATAGGCTGTGCGTTGTCTTTTTTACTCTTTTCTCAAAACGTAGTCCCCTGGTATTTTTGGAGTGCTGTGTTTGCTGCAATATTTTGGGATATAGCAACAGCACCTTATTTAATGTGGAACTGGAAATTCCCTCCTTTTAACTTACTTTATCAGATGCAATCTAAATGGCAAGGAAGAGCAAGCTTGACCTGGGGAATTATTTATCAGGTAGTGACAGTTTTTGGGGTAATTTGGTTGCTTAGTTCTTTTAAGTAATCTGAGAAATCTTCCCCTATTTCCGGGTGGTTTAGTCCGTAATTAACGACCGCCTTGAGATATTCCAATTTGTTTCCAGTATCCCAGTAAGTAGAATTTTTAATCTCAACTGCATAAACATTCTTTCCTTCATCAATAACGCCTTGATACCCGGAAAGATAAACCAGTTCTTCACCTTCTGGCAGGTTTTCCTTTGTCCGCTCTAAATGTTCATAAATATCTGGAGTAATGACAAAACCCGAGATACTTGCCAAATCAGAAGGGGCTTTTTCCCTACTGCCTGGTTTTTCGACAACATGGGACACTTTAATAACTCCTGGCTCTACCTCTTCCCCACCGGCATAACCATATTTCTTAAAATCTTCTTCCTTTTCTTTTTTCATCGCCCCTAAAATCATGGTGCCATATTTTTCATAAGCTTCTATTAGCTGAGTAGCCCTTGAAGGTGAGGCATCAATAAAATCATCACCCCAAAACATTAAGAACGGCTCATCTCCCATGACATGTTGGGCGTTCAAAATTGGAGTTGCATTTCCCATCGGTCCTTTTTGACGAAGATAAACAAATTCAGCTAGATCAGATATCTGGCGGACAATCTCAAGCTCTTTTTCTTTTTTAGCCCGCTCAAGTTTTGTCTCCAGTTCAAAATTGTTATCAAAATGGTCTTCAATTGATCTTTTATAAAGCCCGGTAACAATGACAATTGTTTCGATACCAGCCTCTACTAACTCTTCTACCACTCTTTGGATTATTGGCTTATCAACAAGGGGCATCATCTCTTTGGGCATCGCCTTTGTTTGGGGAAGGAATCTGGTACCAAATCCAGCAGCAGGAATTAAAGCTTTTCGGATTTTTTTGCTCATAACAAAGTGTAGAAAATACTATATCAAAATTTTTGCAAAATAAACAGTAGCTAGTGAATGATATTTAGCCTCGCAAGGTGAGACCTTGCGTGCCTACTTTACTCTCTCAACATATTGGCCGGAGCGGGTGTCGACTTTTATTTTCTCACCTTGTTTCATATACATCGGCACCTTAACGATCAGTCCGTTATCCAGTGTTGCATCTTTAAAGACGTTTGAAACAGTGTTTCCCTTTTCTTCCGGTCCGGTTTCTGTTACCTCATAAATTAAAGAATTAGGAAGCTCGATACCCAAAGCTTCTCCTTCAACCATCAAAACTGTCACATCCATCCCATCTTTTAGATATTTTACTTGGCTCTCTACTAAGCTTTTTAACAGTTCAAACTGCTCATAAGACTCTTTATCCATAAAATAATAGGTGTTTCCGTCATTGTAGAGGTATTGGGTTTGTCTTTTATCTACAGAAGTATCCTGCACCCTGGCACCAGTAATAAATGATCTTTCCACCACAGCACCGCTTCGAAGGTTGCGAACCTTGACCTTGACATTTCCAGATCCCCTTCCCATTTTAATATGTTCATAATTTAGGACTTGGAAAAGGTTATTGTCTTCTTTAAACACAACGCCGTTTCGAAGTTCAGTAACGTTTAGCATACTAATTCCACTAGAGTCTTAATCCCTACTCCGGTCGCGCCGATAAACCTAAAAGGCTTAGGCTTTGTGTCCCATGCAGTTCCGGCAATATCAAGATGCATCCATGGAATATCTCCTGTCAAACCTTGCTCTATAAATTTTGCACCGACTATTGACCCTGCTTCCCTATCAGGTTTTCCGGTATTAATAATATCGGCAAAATCTCCTTTGATCATTTCATCAAATTCAGAGGTCATCGGCATGGACCAGAAATTTTCTCCAACTGCTTTTCCTGCCTCAGTTAATTGATTTCCAAACTCAGGTTTATTGGGGAATACTCCAGTATAGACATTAGACAAAGCAACCAACATCGCCCCAGTTAAAGTTGCCATATCAACTATCTTGGTAGCTTTAAAGTCTTTTTGAGCATAAGTTACAGCATCGATCAAAATCACCCGGCCTTCTGCATCAGTGTGTAAGATCTCTATTGTCTTTCCTGAGTATGATTTAACAATATCTCCTGGCTTCATGGCATTAGCATGGATCATATTCTCGGTTACAGCCATAATTCCTACTGCATTCACCTTAAGTCCAAGTCTAACAATAGATCTTATCGTTCCTAAAACATTCGCTGCACCGCTCATATCATATTTCATCTCATTCATATGAGGAGCTGGTTTCATATAAAGTCCGCCGCTGTCAAATGTTACCCCTTTACCAACAAATGCCCATTTTTCTTTGCTACGCGGGTTTCCCAAATACTCAAGTGCAATCATATAAGATGGAATATCTGACCCAGCAGCTACAGCGATAAACGCCCCCATTCCTTTTCTTTTTGCTTGAGCTTCGGCTAGAACTGTGGCTTTAAGTTTAAGTTCTTTAGCCACTTTCTTAACTTCATCCAAAAAGTAAGTCGGAGTCATGATATTGGCTGGCAAATCAGCAAGTTTTCTGGAAGAGTTAATAGATTCAGCTAAAATCACTCCTTTTTTAAGCCCTTCCTGATAGCCTCTTTCTGCTTTTTCAACAACCAGTTGGACTGAGGTCAAAGTCACTTTTTCTTTTTCAGATTTAAACTCAGCAGCCGGGTTATAGCTAGCTAGTTCAATACCAATTGACACTGCCTCGCCAACCTTTTCAGCATTAAGAGAATCGAGTCTTGGCAAAAGTAAGGAAAGTGAATTTGCTTTAGTTAAAAGTGATTTAGCAACAGTACCAGCAAAATTCTGGAGTTTACCAAAATTAACTTCTTCTTTTTTACCTACTCCAACTAATAAGTATTTTTTATCTTTTGTAAAAAGAGCTTGAGTCTCATAAAGTTTTCCAAACTTCGGATTGTTTTTGAGAAAGTTATTAATCGCTTCGTCTTTTAAAACATCTTTAAAAGCCTCATTTGAAGCGTTTTCAAAAACAGGCAAGGCTATGTAGTCGGATGAGGCAGTAGAGATAGGACTAGTAGAAAATTGCAGCTTCATGGGGATTACTATAACCAGATAAGCCTATCTTGTCAACTATGCGGGAGAGAAGATATAATTCGAGGTAGCAGCCGAAGTGGTGGAATGGCCTGCCTGCCGGCAGGCAGGTAGACGCGCAAGAATGGTATATTATGTTTATGTTCTAAAAAGCCTTAAATCAGGTCATTTCTACAAAGGAATGACCGATAACATAGAGCGGCGCTTGCATCAACACAATTCCGGTTTGGTAAAAGCAACCAAGAGTCAATTACCGTGGAAATTGTTACATGTCGAGCTTTGTGACTCTAGAGCTGAAGCAAGAAAATTAGAAAAATTCTTTAAATCCGGATTTGGCCGTGAGATAATTGCAGAACTTGCCGAAGTGGTGGAATGGTAGACACGAAGGTCTCAAAAACCTTTGATCGCAAGGTCGTGTGGGTTCAACTCCCACCTTCGGCACATTAATTTGCTAACACTTTAGCAATATATTCATAAGAGAATCCAATCAACCATTCTAGGGCTGTGCCGACAAGAGCAAAAATAGCAAATATTTTTAAGATTGAAAAACCTATTTGCTGGCCTAAAAATAAAGTTCCAATTAGAGGAAGCAGTAATAGAAAAACATACCTTCCTATATTAAAGTGATGTCTTTTATATTCGGACTTAAATATTCGGTAATAAAATGACGTTACAAGACCTTCAACAAACACCCCTCCGATTACCATTGCTATAAATATATACACATGATTTATGGTAACCATAAGATAAATGTATCATATCCAAAGGTCAGACTGAAAATATAGCTTCTGATATTCTTTCCTCTAACTTACCAGTTGATGATATATTGATTGATGAAGTAGATATAAACCAAGTCATCAGATGGATATTTGATAAATGACTAAGATAGTTTTAGGTCTAAAATGAAAATAGCCTAGACGAGTTTAAGAAACAAATCCTTACTCTAACTCAATCTCTATTCCACCGATCTTCTTAGAAATAAAATTATAAACCAAACTTAAGATGGCTATCATTACAAAGGTAATTAATCCATAAAAAATTGGTCCAAGTAATGTTAACCAGGCGCCTATTGGATTACCATTAGCACCACTCACAATCATTATTATTCCCATTGGAACCAGAATTACTGCACTAAGCAGCGCATATAAAATACCTACAACTTTAGCAGTTTGCACCACCCCAATCTTTTTTATTCTTTTCAATTCATCTCACCTCCTCAACTTATTATTCACTATTTACTTGAAGTCATCAAATCTTTCACTTCCTTCCTAAATCTTCCCCAGTATCCATTTATTAAATCACTGTTTTGAAAATCTCCTTCCTGTATGGTCAATAGGTGAGGACGGATAGATGAAGCTCTTCTTTCGTAAGTCATACCTGAATCAAAACCAAATACTTTACGGGTAATTTCTGGCGTTTGGTTTTCCTGCTTGCTGAAGAAGCTGCCTACATTCGTCATCATTCCAATAACATTCTTAAGATAAATACCAGGTACATCTGAATCAAATTCTATCTTTCTAGTATCTTGCAATCCTTTGAGTACCCCTAGCGTTTTAAAAAATAGTTCGCCCTTTTGTATTAAACCTACGCTCATAAATCTATTTTTCAGGTTTTGGGCAATAGCATTAACCACCTCTTGCTGACGACCAGCTCTTGAGATATCACCAGTAGTTAACCTACTTCGTGCATATTCTTGCAAAGTATTGGCATCTAATTTTTGGATACCCTTTCTGATATCAATTCCCACACTACTACCATACGCAGGAGGTACTATAAAGTCCTCTTTGATATCAATTTCCACTTCCCCCAGTACTTGTGAAACAAAATCCATAAATCCTTCTATTTTAAACTTTCCTATGTAATCAACAGAAAGTGATGTTGCATCTTCCAATACTTTTCTAGTCAATTCAAACCCTCCAGCACTGTATGCAGTATTAATAGCATTAAACTGGGCATCTTTTTCTCCTTTAGATTGTAAATACCTGTCTACTTCCGGAGCATGAATATCTCTGGGGAAAGAGATCAAACGAACTTTATTTTCAGAAATCGAATAAGAAGCAAGCATGATCGTATCTGATAGCTCAACATCTTTTTCTGTACCTATGCCTAATATCAGAAAATTCAGCTTGTCTTTGTTTAAATCTTGATCAACCCTCCTAGCATATTCGGGGTCTTGTTTTGCCCTTTCCGCTCTTTTCCTCATTGCCTGATCAATCAAAGGCTTTAGAAGATCTGCGAATTGCCTTACCTCAGGTATTGGAGTTACTTCTGGTCGTATTGTTGTCGGAGTTAGTGTTGGCTCTGGAGAGGGTGTAGGTGCAGGAGCAGAAGTAAGCACAGAACCTGCTGCTAAAGCTATCCCAGCTGTTTTCAAAAATCTTCTTCTACCTATACCACTCTTCTTAGGTTCAACTCTTTCTTCAGCTTGCTTCTGCGCTCTTTGAGCAAGTAGTTCTTTAACTTTTTGCTGCCTGTATAGCACAACTTGCTCTGCTCGTTTTTTAAGCTCAAGCAAAATCTTTCCCACGTCCCCAAGAGGCTGAATCTGCAATTCCTCAAAAAGCGTAATATCATTTAAAACCGCATGGGGGTTACCTGCCATATAATTTGCATGAAGTCTCAAAGTTAATGCTACAGATAACTCTTGTTTAAGAGATGTATCTAAAATACTCTTTATTTCCTGCAAAAATGAACTATTGAGCAAGCCCGCTACATCCAATCCAACCAAAGCTTCTTTAAATTTTCTCTTTTTAAAATTTTCACCAATATTTTGGGATAACAAATAATTCATCAATTCATTATCCTGGGAAATTAAAGTTAAAAGAGGTCGAGCTGATTCATCGCTTAACAATCCAAAAGACTGAAGTCTACCTAAGCCATTTATAATTTTATTAAAGTTGCGGTTTTTCTTCTTAAAAAATTCATTGCCTACTTCGTTGGTAAGTTTAGCTGCATTTTTGGGCTCAAGTTCTTCTACTTTAGAATAACTTACTTTAGTCTCTACTGCTTGCATTATATATTCATAGTACTGTTTCAGAAACTAATCATCAAGCATTTTTCAGGTTAAATCCCCTTGACTAAATTTTAAAAAAAGTGCAAGCTTAAAGTAGCATGAATAATGGCGAACTGCCCTCACCAACTCCTGATAGTATGTCTTTAAAGGATCAAAAAAAGTTTGGAGATGTGCTAAATAGTGCTGTCCAAGGAGCAGCAACTTCTGCTGAAGTGAACAATGGGCAACAGAAAAAGGGTGGATGGGTTCAGAAGACGTGGGGAAGATTGAAGTCAAGAGGACAAAAAGATAACGGTGCACTTCAACCAGCTGTAGGGGCTGCACCTGAAAACCGAACCACCTCTATCAAAGATGGTTCTGTCAGTCCATCAAAAACTACACCTGCTCCAACAGAAGCATCAGCTGCCTCAGTAAGTGCAGACGAGCTTACCAAGTCGCAAGCTCAACACGGTTACGAATCCGATCAATTAATGGCAGCTGCCACTGGAGAAGCAGTAAGCATAGCAGACCCTTATCTCGCTGCTGCAAAACAGGTAGAAGCGGCCACCAATAGACCTGTTGCTCAACCTACTGCTGAAACACCAAGTTCGGTATTAACCGAGCAAGAAAACCCATCTATAGGAGAACTTCCAACTAACCGGAATTTTAACGTTGCAGAGGCTTCTCAAATTCTTGGATTAAATGAGCACGATACAAGAATTGCTTTGAGGGTTCTTGGTGCTGTTGAGGAAGATCAAAATTCTGGTACCTACAGAGTTGATCAGAAAAATGTTGAAAAGTTTAGAGTTGCGTTTAAAGGAGCTGTTATCGATCTTAGGAGAAGTGCTTCTGCTGCACCAGCTCCTTCCGCTGAACCGATCGTTTCCGCACCAGAACAAGCTGCAGCTCCTGCGATGGTTACAACTGATCACGAAACCCCGGAACCATCAAGCTCTTCTAAAACCGCAGCAACATTGATGAATTTGTTATCCGGCAGTGTTGTAACTGATAGTTCTACATTACCTGGGATACATGAACCAGGAGAATTGCCACCATTCTTAAGAGGAAGATCAACTCCAGAACCAGCTGCATCTGATGAAAGCACAACTAAGAAAGAAGGGTCAATTATCGCAGGATTTCCAACTGATAGAGATTTTACGGCTGAAGATATTTCTAGAAATCTTGGTTTAGATGAGTTTACGGCGAAAAGTTTTTTGGAAGGACTAAAAATCGATGGTATTGTTGAAGAAGATAAAGACTCTCCTGGAAATTACAAAGTCAATCAAGAGAAATTTAGGGATGCTCAAGGAATGCTAGAAGCAACTGCTGATAGTTTCACAAAAGCTGCGTCACCTACCGGCGCAGATACTGGTCCGACAGCACCAATACCTGGTCCAGATACTGCAGCTTCTGCTGCTCCAGCCGAAGCGACAGCGCCAGCACCTGACAGAGGGACAGCGAGTGATCCAGAACCTACAGCTACAACAACTCCAGCTATAGAAACACCTCTTACCCCTGCAGAAGTTGAAGAAATTAATAAGTGGGTTAGTATGCTTCTTTCCAGTAACAAAGATGCACAAAGGACAATCTCTTTTCTTTTATCGTTAAACCCTACTGTCACCTCAGAACAGTTACAAAAACGCCTCAAACTAAACAATAATTTAGCAGATCAAGCAAGACTTGACGCACTTATCTCGGAACTCCAGAGCAGAGGCATGATTCAGGAATCTACAACTGAACCAGGTAAATTTAATGTCGTAAAAACAACGTTTGAATCCACAGTCGCACCCGACTCATCAGCTGCAGGAGCTACAACAGTTGTACCAGAAAATCCCCCACCATCTCCTATTGACTCTCTTCCTGCTGAACAAAAGACAAAAATACAGCAATTATTAACAGGCAAAACAATTGGGGTACAGGAACTTCTTAAGGCATTAGATAATGATCAGGATAAAGTAAGAGAAATACAAAGCTATTTAACAGGAAGCGGTGAATACAGATACGATGCCAGAAAACAGAGATTTGTAAAAGTTACTGAAGCACTTGGAACTAGGATAAAGAACAAACTGGAAGCAGCCGGACAAAATTTAACTTCAAGAGATTTCTATATTGAAGCTGCAAAAACCTACATTGATTCACTTTCTTGGAGGGGCAAAAGTAAGGTGGCATATCTCACAGGCCTAGGTGTTGGTGTAGGAGCACCAATACTTATAGCTTCTGCAGGATTAACTGGTGGAGGAACACTAGTTGTAGGTCTTGGTTTCGCAGCTGCAAAACTTGCTATAACTCAAATCCCAGCATATGCACTTACAAGGCGGACTCGAAAAAATATTCGTAAATTTGCCGAAGATACATTTAAACCAGGCGAGTCGTTATCTGCTGGCTTAGATGAAGCAGAGCAAAAGAAGAGAGTAGGCCAGTTCGTTCGACAAGTATATGAGCTAACTAAACGAGACCATTTGCTCGAAAAGGAAAAGGGTAAGATTACAGAAAGACTTCATCCTGATTTAGTTAAAGCATTTCAACTACTGGCTACAGGAGATAGCGACATGGAAAGAACAACTCGTGCAACTGCTCTAGCACAAACAAAAGCAACAGAGTTAAATAGTCTGAGAGAAAAATATCAAAAAACCCACAAAGTTATCAGAGGACTAGCTAGTGGTTTTGCAGTAGGTGGACTACTAAGTACAGGAACTGATTTAGTTAGCGGCGGTATCGAGAGATTCACTGCTACAGCCATACCTACAGAATCACCACTTGATCCTACAGGCAGTGCAGCTAGAGGTGTCGTCGGAGGACTTTCCGAGCCTCCAATAGACCTTACAGGAAGTGCTGCAAATACCCCTCCAGAAGTTTATGGCGCTGCCAGACGTGCTGTTGAGGCATGGGCAGCAAATCCAGATTCAAGCATCGATCCTGAAACATTAAGACGTGCTGCAGAAGTTGGTAAAGAGGTTAATGTACAGGCGATTGATGGTACAGCGAACAGAGGAATTGAACAAGCTTACAAAATCTTGGAACAAAGCGGTATTACTACCAACAACCAGGAGATTGTCCAGCAAGTACAGGAGTCTATTTTGCACAAAGCTGAAGCTCTAGCTAATCAGGTCGCAGAAAAAACTCCTCCAGATCAATTTGCGACAGCATACAGAGAAGCTTTAATGAATGAGCTTCCAAATTTAGAGACTGTAGCAAGACAGGAAATAATAGAGAAATTGGCTGGAGAACAGTTGACTAAAACCGCAGAAAGAACTGTTTCCAGAGGCTTTGGAGATAGTTTCACTATTTTAGATTACTTTAAAGAAAAAGGGATTAATGATATTGATTTAAAAGGTCCAGAAGGCGCTAAAGTTTATGGAACTTTGGCCCAGGGGTTAGATTTAACAAGCGGTGAGCATATAAATTATATCTCCCCTGCTGATTGGGCATCCAGACTGGAAACAGCTTATAAAGTCGGGGACAATTTCGCACTTAAGACTTTCTTTGAATTAGGTGGACTGGAAGGCATGAATCTTAGTAACGCAGAGCTTATGTCATTTTTGCAACAGCTATATAACGGCGAACCAGCAGCAATAGAACAGTTAAACCAGCTTTTAGTCAAAAGAGGAATCTTTGAAAGCGAAAAAATCAATGCCCTAGTTCAAGACGCAATGTCAAAGAGTCCAACTTCCCAGCTATCCCTGAGAAAACTTCATTCCTTATTTCAATGGAGACAACCAGGCGTACTTAACTTACCGGCAAACCCAAAGCTTGTGTTAGGATATAAATACGGACTATGAACGAGAATAAACCTACAAAATTAGACCAACTAATCCACGTTCTTCGCAGTAAAGGACTAAACGACCAGCAAATCCAGGAAGTAGTTGTTAATGTTAATAATATGACCGCCGAACAACTCTACAACCGGATGTTTATGGAATTGACTGATAAAGATTTAGACTATATAGAAAAACTCCCCGAGGACCAAATTCAAGCAGAGGTTGTCAAAAGATTTAAACTGGCTACAAATAAAACTCCAGAGCAACTAGCAGATGAAATGATTGATACTTTTATATCTGGTCTTGTTCAGGGTCTGGAGGAAGAAAAGAAGTAGGTATATTAAGCAGCTTTAAGGCTTTTGGATTTAGGTAATTCAGAAAATTCTGGTACTCTTCAGGTTCCAAGTTGGTTTTTAAGTCAGATAAAGTTTCTAAATAGATTATTTCTAATTCATGAACAACTTCTTTTTGAGACATATTTTCCCATTTAGGATCATTCCAGGCTTTAGAAAGCCCTAACCCCAGACTCTGTGCGTCAGGGTCATTGTTTAGTATTCCACCAACTACGGAATCAATATAACGCAAGCTTGATTGTCGAACCTTCATTCTGTCATCAATAGGCAAACTTGTATTAGTAGATTCTAAATTTTCTAAGCTGAACATATTTAAAGCTTGATCTTTGGCAGCATCCAATATTTCTGCGATTTTTTCTGCGCTTATGTCTGATTCATTTTTGATCAATTTTACTTTTTCTTCTGAAGTTAGGGTTGAATCATCTATTATTTGAAGCAAAATTTTATGTTTGCTATCTGGTAAATAATGATTAAAATCTGCCCACTCTTGATGGACCGCCAGCTTATCTTCTGGGGTAAGCTGGTTATAGTAATGCCCAATCTGGAGGAGAACTTTTTCAGAAGGCTCTTTAGGCGCTAAACCCTTGATAAAGTTTAACCCGCTTCTTAAGTAGTCTTTAACTTGGGTAGAAATATCTACTGCCGGCAGGATAGCATCAGACATATCTCAAGTATAGCATTAATCCCTATTTTTTAAACTGTCTTTCTTCCCAAATAGAATTGGCGCTAACTGTAGTTTTGATTGTTTTGCCGAATCTTTTAAGGTGCAAACCGAATGGCACTAAAGCACCAAACAACATTAAAGATAAAGGGACACCGGTTTTTGGCAGCTCTGAAATAATTTTTTCACTGGCAACTGTCACAACCTTAGGTTCCTCCCTAACTACTTCTCTAATGATTTCCCGGTTTTCTGCTTGAACAATGCTGGGAGAAAAATTAATAGTGTTGGTGTTTGTGTTTACATTGTTGTTTGATATACAAATTATATCTCCGTTTACATCTATTTCAGCAATACCACTGGCACAACTTACAGCCCGCGGAGCTCCTCTGTCTACTACTCTATCTACTGCTCTATCCATTTCTCTAACACGTTCCTGTGCACGAATTCTGTTTAAATCACAAGATTGCCCTGCAAAAGCGCCGACACAAGCCGGCTGGTCTCCTCTGCTTGGGTCGCAAACCAGAGGAGTTGTTCCGCAGTTAACAGGATCTGTCCTTCTAAAAAAAGTCTGATCACATACAAAACAGGAGTCTGGTAAAGATACTGTTTGCACGCTTCTCACTTCTTGTTGAGGTTGTCGAATAGGTTCAGCCACAGCTCTTACCACTGCAGTTTCCAATGGGTTTCCACACTCACCCGGTACTTCACCGTAATTTTTTTCAATATCAATAAGTTCTCCGGTATCTGCGTTCCAAACACCCCAGATACTGATAGAGCCATTGCATCCAGGACTTTCAAAAGTTCGAATGCTTGGTCGATCAATCGCTTCTTCAATTTGAGCTTGTCTTTGAGTTTGAACTTGTCTTTGAACTTGGGTCGTGACCGCAGGGATTACAACCCTTTGAACCTCAGGATCAAAAAAACCAACTACTTCTCTTTGAATTTCTGGATCTAATGAGCCTACAACCCCACTGGAAACTTCAGGGTCAAAACTTCCAACTACTCCAGATACAACCTCAGTATCAAAACTCCCTACAACATCAGCATTAGCAACCTGAGGACCTCTTTCTAGGCTAAACAAAAACAATAAACATAAAAATCCCAACAGGAGTAAGGAGTGTTTAGTAAAAATTTTTTTAATCACAAGCTGCATAGTTAACTCCTATATTAAACAGGAGGCGGTGGTGGTGGCATAGGCTCTAGTACAGCCGGAATAATCACTTGACCAGGATTATTGGGATCAGGTTGTTGATTAGCAATATGCAGTTTTTCTCTTACTGGAACCGTCCATACATTTCCTTGTGGATCAGGTGTCAACATAGTACGGAGTGTATTATTTTGCGTCTCAACTTGACCTAGTCTTTGTTGCAGGGTAACATTTTCGTTCTCTAATGATTGTGCATAACCTCGAGCTTGAGCTGCATCTGTTTCTGCCTGGGTTCTAGCCATATTGGCTGTTTGTTCATTAGCTGCAGCGGTCTGTTGCGCTTGAACTGCTGTTTGTTGTGCCGTCTCTGCCTGATTAGCTCTATTCCCTTCTGCAAGTACTTGATTCTCAAGGCCTTGATTAATTCCTTCAAGTTCAATATTTCTATTGTTTAACACATCTCTGTCTCTGTTAGCAACTTGTACAAGATGACCTGTTCTTCCCCTGCTAATCAAAA
>CAZLKE010000009.1:0-8108 GCA_964560075.1 uncultured Gammaproteobacteria bacterium
ATTTAACACACACCTTAATTTGCCCTAAGGGTTGCGTTCGTTCCTAGAATACAGGGATTTCTCATTATATGTGATCAAGGGTTGCAAATTTTTAAATCTTCAGATAGAATGCGGGCACAATGCAGGCAAAGCCAAAACAAATCTCAGAGAAAAATACTAAAAGTGAAATCCTTCAAGCCTACCAGGAATTAATTCAGCAAGTGACTCAAAGTATAGAGCCAGATTCTGTTTCACTTGAAAGAAAGCAAGTTATTGATTCGGCAGCAAAAGATACTATTGAAAAAGTAGTCCAGGATTTAACCAGTCTGAGACTTTCTGTAAACCAGACAATTGGTAATTTAACAGAGAAATTTACTGAAGAAACAGAGAAGTTATCTAACTTGCAAAAAGCTATACAGCTTGCCGATACAGAGCTGGAAGAAGTTCAAAGGATAAAAGTAGTTTCAGGAATGTTGCAGAAACTGATAGAAACTCACAAACAAAAAGAAGAAGAGCTAAACCAGGAGATCGAAAGAAAAAGAAATCAGTGGGAGCAGGAACAAAGGATTTATGAAGATAATCTGAAAAGGCAAAGATCCAGGGAAGAAGAAGAGTATAAGTATCAAACTAGCTGGCAAAAGAAAAAGGATCTGGATCTAAAAGAGGCGGAAAAAGAGGAGTTATTGAAACAGCAACAAGAGTTAATAGAGCTAAGGAAGAAGGTGTTAGGATTTCCTCATGACCTGGAAAAGGCAGTTGAAGGGGCGGTTGAAAAGACTATAGCAGAGGCAGGTAAGGAAGCCAAAGTAAGGCAAGATTTTGAAAAGCAAAAGGCGGAATCCGAGCTTAAAATTGCCCAGTTGAAAATATCCAGTCTGGAAGATGTTATCAGGTCCCAGAATCAGCAGATTGAGGCGCTCAAGAAGCAGTTGGAAAATTCTCTTTCCCAGCTTAAGGATATTGCTGTTGCAGTTGTAGATGGGTCGAAAAAAGAAAATGCCGATCAATCCCGCATCCAACAAAGGCCTGCGTAGCCTTGACAAGAAACCGAAGTTGGCAGTAACATCTTAATACCTATGATTACTGAAGCCCGTCCGTTATTTGAACGCTTAACAGCAGAATTTGATCAAGCTTTTCAAACCGGAATCGGAGTACACGAAGCTTCTAGGGCTTTAGATGCTGCTTATACCCGAGAACTAAACGTACTCATGTCTCAACCTCTACCTGATTATACAAAATTAAGACCAAGCGGGTATTAACATCTTTACATAAAAAATATAAATGGTATTATATTGAAAAGTTCCTTTTAAAAAACGATACTTTCGTATCATATAATATTAAGGTATTTTCAATTTGCTTTGCAATAAAATTCCTATGATTAAATTGATTGATTTTTGGGCGCCTTGGTGCGGACCTTGCAAGATGATGAATCCCATTATTGATGAGTTGGAGAAGGAGTTTGAGGGAAAGGTTGAGTTTGAAAAAGTGAATGTTGATGAAAATCCTCAAATGGCAGCCCAGTTCGGAGTGATGAGTATTCCCACCTTTGTAGTCTTAAAGGATGATCAAGAGGTTGGCCGAAAAATTGGTGTAACCTCAAAAGCCGACTTAGCCAGTCTTCTAAAAAATTGAACTTTAAGGAATTAGTTATCAAAATCACCAAAAGTATTCCTTACGGCTGTGTAACTACCTATGGTACTATTGCAACCCTGTCTGGTATGCCGAGAGGCGCCAGGCTTGTAGGTGGCATCCTTCATTTTGCTTACCAAAAGGAGGATTTACCTTGGCATAGGGTTATTAACAGAGAGGGCTTTATTTCTATCAGGTGTATGGACCATCCAAAAGAGCTTCAAAAAGCACTACTTGAACAAGAAGGGGTAAAAGTAAGTAAAGACCTTACTATTGATTTAAGTACTTTTGGTTGGTGGGGCGAAGATGTAAAATAAGAATTATGGAGAAACCATTCCTCTTTGTTGCGAACTTTAAAAGCAGGCAGCCAATTGAAAAAGCAATTGAATGGGTGGAGATAGTTGGTCCAAAGCTTTCTTCCAAGTCTCATACAAAGGTTGTTGTTTGTCCTTCTTTTTCTTCTCTTGAAGGTGTTAAAAAAGTTACTCTTGTTAATAATTTCCCCATAGCAGTAGGTTGCCAGGATGTCTCAGCATTTCCCTCTGGTGCTTATACCGGTGAAGAAGCAGCTGAAAATTTAAAAACTTTTGTTGAGTTTTCAATTATCGGGCACTCTGAAAGAAGACAAAACAACGGTGAAACTTACCAAGTTTTAAAAGAAAAAGTTATAAGAGCAAAGGATCAAAATATTGAAGTAATCTTTTGTGTCCAAGGTGAAGATACTCAAATTCCTGACGGAGTAAAAATAGCAGCTTATGAGCCGGTTTTTGCGATTGGCACAGGCAATCCTGATACTCCGGAAAATGCAAATAACATAGCTAAAACTTTAAAGAAAAAATATGGAGAAACATTGCAAGTTTTATATGGAGGAAGTGTAAATTCTCAAAATGTTAAATCTTTCTATAAGCAAGAAGCAATTAATGGAGTATTAATAGGTTCTGCTTCACTGGATGCTGAAGAGTTTGTTAGAATTGTCCAAAACTGTAATTAACTATGCCAGCCAAGATACGAAAATTAGAGATTGAAAATTTACGTGGTTCAAAAGTAAGGAGAGGACCTTTAATCGTTCTGAGCATTGGTTTGATTTTTATTTTTGTTTTGACTTTTCTTACGTTTTTTTCTAAAACTTCTGTAGTCAAGGATGTGTTGACCAACAATGTCTTTTCTTCAGGTCCCAATATTAACTCCACCGATGGTCGGGTAAATATCCTTCTTTTAGGAAATGCTGGCGGTAAACATGATGGAGCAGAGCTTACTGATTCGATAATCATTGCTTCAATTGATCTAAAGACTAAAAACGCAGTTTTATTTTCTATTCCGCGCGATGTTTGGCTTGAAAGTATTAACCACAAGATCAATGCAGCTTATGAGATAGGAATAAGGAGTGGAGAAGGGTTAAATTTTGTGAAGGATAAAATTGATGATCTGCTAGGTATACCTATTCATTATGCTGTGAGGATCGATTTTACTGGTTTTGCTAAAGCTGTTGATTTAATTGGAGGAATTGAAGTAGATGTGCCAAAGACTTTTGATGATTACAACTATCCAATTGAAGGGAAAGAAAATGATTTATGTGGACTAACCGAAAAAGAGATGGATATAAACGATGAAACAGCTAAGCTCTTAAACCTGACTTTAGGTAAACATAAAGTTTTAGTTGATAGAGAGGATCGAATTGCCACTAACTCCTCATTTTTCTGGTGTCGGTACGAACGTATCCATTTTAATAAAGGATCAACGAATTTGGATGGGATAACAGCTTTAAAGTTTGTTAGATCCAGAATGGGCACGAACGGTGAAGGTTCTGATTTTGCCAGGTCTAGAAGACAGCAGCTTGTTATTGAAGCCTTTAGAGAGAAAGCGTTGTCTATTCCAACTTTAGCCAATCCTGGTAAGGTAACGGAGCTGATCTCAACCTTTAACAAAAGCGTTGAAACAGATATTCCATTGGATAAATTTTTAGATTTTTATAATTTAGCTAAAAGTATTAACAAAACGGAGAGTGTTGTTTTGGGCGATTTAGGTGATGGAAAATCCCTGTTTTACAATCCGCCACCTTCTGAGTACGGCGGGGGATGGGTGCTTGTTCCCCAAGGAAAAGATTTTAGCAAGATTGCAGAACTTGTCAAACTCAAGTTGGAAGAGATAAGTGTGGAACCATGATAACTTTAATTCACGGGACAGACCAGGTACTTGTCTTAAATAAACTGCTAGAAATAAAACAATCAAATCCAGATGCTGAAATATCTGAGTTTGAGGGAAGTGAGATAGATTTAAAGCTTGAATTTAGGACAAGCAATTTATTTTCAGACAAAAGATTGATTATTATTAATAACCCTGATATGAAATTAAATCTTTTGCAGTTACAAGAGCAAAATGGAGTTGATGTTGTTTTACTTTTTTCTAAACCACTCCCCCTTGCATCTGAGATTTTAAAAGTTGTTAAAGAGAAAAAAGGGGTAGTCTTTGAGTTTAAAGAAAGACAAGACATTTCAATATTTCCATTTTTAGATGCTTTAATCGAAAAAAAGAAAAAAGCTTTTTTGGATTTGGATAAGTTGTTGAATATTTTTGGCTCTCAATATATCTTGACAATGATTTTTTATAGTTTAAGAAAGTTAATCTTACCTTCTAAATCCTCAAGCCCTTTTGCCAAACAAAAAATAGAACAACAAAAAAAATTAAGATCCTTGGATGATTTAGAAAGACTTTATAAAGAAACGCTAGATTTAGATTTTAAAATTAAAAAAGGAGCAGTAGAGAATAAAATAGGTTTAACTTTGCTTGTGCAGAAGTTTTTGTCTTAAAGTCACTGAAGCGCTTGTTTAATTAGGTCAATATCTTTTTGGTCAACTACCCGGTCATTGTTGACATCCGCACTATTTTTACCTCTTTTGTTTAAATTCAAAATTACAATAGATAAGTCAACAGAGTTTACCTTTCCATCATTGTTTAAGTCTAAATTATTTTTGGCCCCCTCCTTTTTAGCTAGAATTTGGCTGAAATCACTGTTTTGTCCCAGGATTATAGGTGGAAAAGACTCAGGTTGTGGAAGCCTTATTTTAACTTCTGATATCAAATTATCTTTGATTATTGTTAATTTCCCTTCAGTTCCGTCTTTAATCTCAAAACGTGATTTTAAATCTTCAGTATAGAGGTTAGCTAAAGGAATAATAAAATTACCAGCACTTGATATTGGGCTACCTGCTTTGCTGGCACCTGGTATTTCAAGAAAAACCATCCCCTCCTCTGCTGGTTCTAGGTTGGGTTCGACAACTTTTCCAGTTAATGGTTTAGCTACAGTGAGTGTTTTTTGATCCGCTTTAGCAGTAGTAAAGTTTAGGGTTTCAGCTGGAAAAGTAAAATTTCCGTTTTTGATTTTGAAATTATATTTTGTTTCAGAGTCAAGTCCATTAATTGTTATAAAGTGAGTTTTTTTAGTTTGTCTGCCATCTTGGTCTTCTTGTTGCCCTTGGTTCAATTTTGTTGTTTGACCAAAGTGAATTATGCCTGTAGTTTCAACTTTTGTTTGCCAGTAAATAGTAGCCCCAGTGTCAGTGATATTAATGATGTTTATATTTTGTGGTTCTAGACTGGTTCTTATTTTTTTATCAACTTCTTGGTTATAAAGATAAATGGCTACACCTAAGAAAGTTGCTGTAAAAAGCAGGGCTAGTCCAAGAAGGGTTGGTATTTTAATATTGCTTATACTTAGTCGCCTCATCTTACTTTACTCTCAATCTCTTTAAGCGTAGGAATATCAAATTCTGGGTTAAGTGGTTCCAGCGCTGCTTGAACTTCTGCAGAGACCGGTTTATTGGGCTTAGCATAATAAATAGCTGATGAGACCCAAGCTACGGTTACCAAAAGTGTTAATGATAAAAAGATCACCCAAGTTTTTGTCATTTCAAAACAAAAGCCTTTCCATTAATTGTTGTAGTAAGGGCAGTCCCTTCTTGTTTATTCATTGTGACAGAACTTAAGATCAAAAGCCTGCTTGTAAAGTTAAGCGCATCAAGGAGGGAGACCGTATTTTGATAAGTGCCCGTAATATTTAGTGTAAACGACACCTCATCTAGCTTTGTATTGTTAACTAAGACTTTGGGTGTTCCGGTAAGTACTGTTGGTTGAAACTGCAGTCCCGAGATAGAGGCTTGATTCTCGTTTGCCAAACTGGTCAGGGCATTTACTAGTCCTGAAATATCTGTTTTATTAGGGATGAGTTTTTCCAGTTTCTGTTTACCGTTGTCGCTTAAATTTTGGTAATTTTTCCTTCCTTCAGAGAGGTTGTTAGCTTTAGTTTCTAGTTTAGAAAGTACCTCCTTTTTCTCTGCGATGCTTTTTTGCAAGCTGGCAATAGCAGCTAAGGATGGTTTGATGGCAAAAATTGCAAAGATGATAGAAAGAATAAGACTAAAAATTAATGGAGCATAAGTTTTAACTCTTTTATCCCGGATAATTGGTTTTATAAATGTGTAGTATCTAGAATAGTATGGGTTCATTTGCTGATTACCTCTCCTACTATTGTAAATATAATAACGCCTTGGTCAAAGCTGATATTAGTTAAACTAATATTTTTAAAGTTACTATCTTTTTTAAGGCCACCAAGAAGTACAGCTAAATCATTATTTGAAAGGGATTGTCCAGTTATTCTAAAGGATAATCCTTCTGTTTTTTCGGACGGATCACTGCCAGATTGATCTAAATTTAGGCTTTGTAAAGTGATACCCAAAGGAATCTGTTGGGAGAGTTGGTTTAAAATATTTTTCCAGTCCGGGTTGGTATCAAAAGCTTTTTTTACTTCTGTAAGTTTAAACTGTGTTCTTCGTATTAAAACTTCGTCATCTTTTAAGCTTTGAATATAGGGGATTTGGTTATCTATTTTTTGGGTAAGCTCTGCTTCCTGTGCATCTAAGGTGAACCTGGCTAAAAAAGCTCCAATAACCACTACTTCAACTGCAATTAGAATAAATTTGCCATAATTTAAAAGCCATTTTAAAAATTTTAAATAGATCTTTTCTGGCAATCCTTGAGGATAGAGTAGGTTTAAATTAAGTCGAGCTTTCTTATGAGGAGCAGCCATAGCTACTAATTAGTTTAAAACATCTTGAGCAGAAGATCTAGGTAGTTTGCTATTTCTCGTACTTTGTGTTACGCTACTGTTTAGTTGATTTAAGAATTCGAGCTATTCGGGATGATTCTTTCCCTCTTCCCTGCATTATTTTTAGGCAGAAAGTTTATTTAAGGGATTACTTCTAGATTGTAGCTCCATTTGGAGTAATCCATTTTTCTAATTTCACCTAATAAAAATATGTTTAATTCTTATAGAAAACACTCTTCACGGTTTAGTAACCACCCTTCCCGAGGGCGTTTTAACAAACGAGGACCCAGTAAGTTGGGTGTAAATGATCCTTCGATCTTTGTAAAAAAAGCTGTTCCAGCAGAGATTATTTCAACACAAATAGTACATAACAGTTTTGAAGATTTCACTGATCTGGTTGGCCCCTTAAAAAAGCTTATCGAAGGTAAAGGCTATACTATCCCAACTCCTATCCAGGATCAAACTATTCAACCCATACTAGATGGACGTGATGTAGTTGGTTTAGCTAGTACCGGTACAGGGAAAACTGCAGCCTTCTTAATTCCTATTGTCAATAGAATTTTCCGCTTTAGGGACAAAAAGGCTCTCGTAGTTGTCCCCACTCGGGAACTGGCACACCAAATCAGGGATGAGTTATTTGCTTTGACGGAGTCTTTGAAGATCTACTCTGCTTTGGTTATTGGTGGGGCAAACATTAACAGACAAATTAGAGACATCCAAAGAAATCCACACATTGTTATTGGTACCCCAGGAAGACTCAAAGACTTAATTGAACAAAAAGTGCTTTTTCTGGAAGATTTCTCTATATTTGTGCTCGATGAAGTTGACCTAATGGTAGATATTGGCTTTATACAATATATTAAACTATTTGTATCTTTACTTCCCGCAAGGCGGCAATCTTTATTTTTCTCAGCGACTATTTCACCAAAGATAAACGAGATTGTGCAAGGATTTGTTAAAAACCCTGTCACTGTTTCAATTGCAAAACCTGCTCCTTCCCAAAACGTTGATCAAGATATTATAAAAGTAACTGACAAGACCAAGAAGATCGATCAACTTCACGATCTTCTTATTCAGAAAGGTTTTAATAAAGTGTTAATATTTGGACGAACCAAACATGATGTTGATAACTTAAATAATGAGTTAATATATCGAGGTTTTAACGTTGGCGCCATCCATGGAAACAAATCACAAGGGCACAGGCAAAGAGTGCTAGAAAGTTTTAAAAGTTCACAAATTCAGATCCTGCTGGCCACAGATGTTGCTTCCCGTGGTCTGGATATAGATAACGTGAGTCACGTTATCAATTATGATATTCCTGAAACTTTTGATGACTATATTCACCGAATTGGTAGAACTGGCAGAGCTAACAAAAAAGGCACAGCCATTACTTTCGTTT
>CAZLKE010000009.1:8118-18051 GCA_964560075.1 uncultured Gammaproteobacteria bacterium
GCGGAGTAATTTAGAAAGTCGGCTTTTGAGTCTATCAGCCTTGCCTTTATGGATGAGACTCACTTTAACAGCTTTATCCAAACCGCTTGCGACATCTGATAATGCTTTATCAGATGGGTTTTTGCGCATATTTTTAATTAATCCTTTTAAAATATTTTTGCGTGCTAAGTTACGTTCAGTTCTCCTGACGTCTTTTCGCATTTTCTTTTTAGCAGATTTAATGATTGGCATACTAGGTGGAAATCTTATCATGAAGCTGAATATTCTGCAAGGATTGAGTATTTAAAGTCTGTATTTATGTAAGATTAAATTGTAAAATGCATTAGAAATGGTAAAAAATCTTCTGAATATGCTCTCTTCCCGTCAAAACAGCATCCTCTCCGGCGCATCTATCTTAATGGTTGCTGTTTTTGCCTCGAAGTTTTTAGGCTTAATTCGGGACCGGCTTTTGGTTCATAATTTTAGCTCTGCTGAGGCTGCAATCTTTTTTGCTGCTTTCAGGCTTCCTGACTTGATGTTTCAGCTTCTAATTTTTGGTGCTCTTTCTGTGGCATTTATCCCGATCTTTACAGAGCATCTGAATAAAGAAGGTGAAAGCGAAGCTTTTGATTTTGCCAACAGTATCCTTAATCTTTCTTTAGTGGCTTTTCTTATTCTTGGAACAATTGCTTTTATTTTTATTGGTCCTTTAAATTCTTTATTGATCCCGGGATTTGCGGGAGAGCAAAAAATTCAAACCGATTCATTAAGCAGGATTATTTTACTGGGGCAAATTTTGCTCGTGATAGGCGCTTTTTTTGTAGGCATCGCTCAATCCTTTCAACGGTTTATTATCCCGGCTTTGGCTCCGCTTTTTTATAATTTGGGAATAATTTTTGGTATTGGAGTTTTGTCAAAGTTTTTTGGAATAGCTGGTCCGGCAATTGGGGTAGTGATCGGGGCAGCTATGCATGTTTTAATTCAATTGCCTTTAGTTTCCTCACTTGGATTTAAATATAAATTTTCTTTGAATTTTTTTAATTCCGGAGTTCGGGAAGTAGTGAAATTAATGAGTTTTCGAAATATTGGATTGGCGATTGAGCAGCTTAATGAAACTGTTGGCTTGGCTCTTGCTTCTTTAATCTCCACCTCTGCGATTACTCTTTTAACTTTTGCCCAGCATCTTCAGGCTGTACCGATTGGGTTATTTGGAGCTACTATTGCCCAAGCAGCTTTACCCGTTTTGTCAAAAGAGCAAGCGCAAAAAGACCTTGAATCTTTTAAGATCACCTTACTTACCACCCTTCACCAAATTTTATTTTTGACTCTACCTGCCACGGCTATTTTAATTGTTCTACGCATCCCAGTTGTACGTTTAGTGTTTGGAGCATCTCAGTTTACCTGGAGTGATACTGTTTTAACCGGTAGGACGCTCGCTCTTCTTGCTCTGGGACTTAGTGCTCAATCTGTAGTTTTGTTACTTGTGAGAGGTTTTTATGCTTTAAAAGATACAAAATCTCCAGTTTTAGTCTCTTTCGTTACTGTTTTTATAAACATCATTTTGAGTACGTTGTTTGTTGTAGTCCTTAAGTTTGATGTTTGGAGTTTAGGTTTATCTTATTCAGTGGCAAGCTTTACCTCAATTTTGCTATTGCTTTTTCTGCTAAATAAAAAGGTTAATGGGTTTCCTAGGGATTTATTATTTAATCCCGCATTTAAGATGACTTTTGCTGCCTTTATTGCAGCTGTTGCCCTGTATCTACCGATCAAGGCTCTTGACCAGTTAGTTTTTGATACCACCAGAACGGTGAATTTAATTATGCTAACAGGAATAGCTTCATTTATTGGTATATCTATTTATATTTTACTTGTTTGGCAGATGAAGGTAAGAGAGCTTTATATCTTTGGTAATCTACTTAAAAAGTTCTATCATCTGCAATTTAAAGTTAAAACTGATGAGATAGTCAAAGAAACAGGAACTGTTTGAGATATAATACCCCCATGAATATCCGTAACTTTTCCATCATTGCCCATGTTGACCATGGAAAATCCACCCTAGCGGATAGATTTTTAGAAATTACTGGGACAGTTGACAGTAATAAGATGGGAGAGCAAATGCTCGATTCTCTAGATCTAGAACGTGAACGTGGAATTACCATTAAACTCGCTCCAGTCCGAATGAACTATACCCTAAACGCTACTACCTACACCCTAAATTTAATTGATACTCCGGGGCATGTTGATTTCTCTTACGAGGTATCCAGGGCATTAGCTGCGGTAGAAGGAGCTGTAATGCTGGTAGATGCGGCTCAAGGGATTCAAGCTCAAACGATCTCTCATGGTCTTTCTGCATTGGAGCAAAATTTAACCATCATTCCGGTTATCAACAAAGTAGATTTACCTAATGCTGATGTAGAAAGGTGCAAAAAAGAGCTAATTGACATCTTTGGTTTTTTAGAACCAGAGATTATTTATGCCTCAGGAAAAACAGGTTTAGGGGTTGAAGAGATTTTAAAAGCTATTATTGAAAGAGTTCCGTCTCCTAAACAGGAAATAGACAAACCGCTTAAAGCCCTAATATTCGATTCCTTTTTTGATGCCTACAAAGGAGTAGTGGCACAGGTCAAAATAGTTGAAGGTCAAACTCCAGACAACCAATCTCTTATTATGTTTTTAGGAACAAGAGCAACTGGACATATACTTGAAACTGGTTTTTTCTCACCAAAGCTGACTCCAAATCAAGGGCTTAAAGCCGGAGAGATTGGGTATATTGCAACAGGGATTAAAATACCAGACTTAGTAAGAGTGGGAGATACGATTTCCAATAGTTTTGAAGTGGGGATGCTTCCAGGTTATCGCCAGGTTAAACCAATGGTTTATGTAGGGCTTTATCCGATCGATTCCTCAGAATATTTTGAATTGAAAGAGGCATTAGCTAAATTCAAACTAAATGATCCCGCTTTTTCTTTCGAATTTGAGCAATCAGCAGCTTTGGGTTCTGGATTTAGGTGTGGATTTTTAGGCTTGCTTCATGCAGAGGTTGTCCAGGAGCGGCTCTCAACAGAATTCAATGTAGACCTTTTAGCTACTGCACCATCAGTTGAGTATATAGTTGGAGGCAGGACGATTCATAGTCCAGCTGAGCTGGATATAAGTACTGGAATTAAGGATCTAAAAGAACCCTGGGTTAAACTTTCTATCTTTACTCCCCAAGGTTTTATTGGATCGATCATGGAGTTAGTCCAAGACAAAAGAGGTAAGTTTATTAATATGCAGCACTTCGGAATTGCGGTAGAGCTTTCTTATGAGATGCCTTTATCTGAAATGATTACTGATTTTTATGACAAATTAAAATCGGTCTCTTCTGGATTTGCATCTCTTGATTGGGAATTCTTAGAGTTTCGGGAAGTTGAAGGTGTCCGGGTGGATATATTAGTGGCAGGAGAAAAGGTAGACGCTCTCTCTATGATTGTGGTTAAAGATAGAGCTGAATCTGTTGGTAGAAGAATGGTAGAAAAGCTGAAAGACGTACTACCCCGGCAAAACTTTGCAGTAGCGCTGCAAGCTGTAATTGGAGGAACTGTTATTGCCAGAGAAACGGCTTCTCCTTTTAGAAAAGATGTGACTGCAAAGCTTTATGGTGGAGATAGAACCAGAAAAGATAAGTTGCTGGAGAAACAAAAAAAGGGTAAAAAGAAAATGAAGATGATCGGAAAAGTCGAAATCCCCCAAGAAGCCTTCTTAACTATCTTGAAAAGCTAAATTCTGCTCCACGAACTTATGGAAGTTTTTCACTATACAACTTTTGACAGATGGAGATCTATATTAGCATCGCATAGTCTAGGACTAGAACCTCATTATATGACCCATCATTGGATTCCAGAAGTTAGGGGCTGGAAAGTTTCTTTTGCTCACTTATCACCTATGCCTACAGAGTGGTCTCAATCCGAACACTTTCCTGACATGTGGAATTTAATATTGAAACATACAGGAAGGTTTCTACTTAGTGTAGATATAGACCCAAAAAAAGACAAAACTTTTGTTGTGGATAGTGGTCATATGGCTGGATTTAGGGATAGTAAAAGACAGAATCTATTACCATCCAAGTATAGACATGGTTCGATTTTAGCAGCCGATAGAGCTTATTATCAAAGTAAGATACCACTACTTGAATACTTAGATTACAAAAAGGAATTGGATTATTCTTTACCAGAGGTAGCTATTCCTAAAGTAGTACCAAAAAGAAAAATTTCAGTACATCCAGAACAAATTATGTTGTGGGAACTATTTAAAGAAAGTGACAATCAAGAAATAATGCATACTTTTTGTGATGCCGATATTACTTTGCCTGTCGCGCAAAGATTGGTTGAGGATGCTATTAGGCAATCTCAAAGAGATGACAACCTTGTTCTAAACTATATTTCAGTTCTTAAAAAGTTATGCGGGAGATAATTAGTAAAATAGATAAACCTCAGGAAGCATCCTTAACTATTCTAAAAAGCTGAGATCATTCAGTCCTCCTCTTGAGACTGCAAAGTCGTTTCTTGAAAATCCTATTCAAAAACAATCTGAAGAATTAATTGATGCGTGGGCTAAAGCTTGTCATAGATATAAAGTAATATGGGGAGGTGGTGAAACCCAAGCTTTAAAAGGAATTATTGAACCAGGAGTTATACTTGTTTCTGCCAGTTGTATGGGAATAAAAAAATAGGTAATCATTCAAGAGTTTCCAAACGTTATCTTTTTTCGTCATTGCGAGGAGTGTAGCGACGAAGCAATCTTGTATAATTTGTAGAATTACTGTTCCTCCAGCCTGCCATGATTGGCACTGTCGGGCAAGGCAGCGTTAGCGAGGACTATAAGGAAAAGTTAGTTAAAGGTTTTACTGCTAAATACCATACTAACAAGCTAGTTTACTATGAACTTTTTGAAGATATCAATAACCTACCAGGATTGCTTCGTCCGACGGTCGTCGGACTCGCAATGACGATTCTTTGTCAAAGCCTGAACAATTACAAAAATAGGACTTGACAGGGTTTAGCACTCTTGGTACACTAGTGCTAATAAGGTGCTTATGTCAGATCTGACCGACAGACAAAGACAGCTTTTAAAAGCGATTGTTGAAGCCTATGTTAAAGCAGGCGAACCCGTAGGGTCAGAGTACATTGAAAAAACTTTTAACCTAGGGGTATCCCCTGCGACCATCAGGCACGAGATGGTGCACTTAACTGAGATGGGGTATTTAAAACAACTTCATACTTCAGCTGGTAGAACTCCAACTTCAATGGGGTTTAGGCTCTATATTACTGAGCTGATGAAAGAAAAGGCTCTGCCTGTTTCTGCTGAAGTATCAATCAGGGAAGCTATTTGGCAGCAGCGGCACCACCAGCAACGGTTGCTCCGGGAGGCGGTCAGGTCTTTGGCTTCCCGTTGTCGGATGCTATCGTTAGCTGTTGATGATGAGGGAGATATCTTTTATTCTGGAGTCGCCCATATTTTGGATTTTCCGGAATTTGAAGATATTGATGTGGCAAGATTTGTATTGTCACTTTTTGATGAGTATCCGACCTTAAACCAAATAATTGGTAAGGCAGTTGGAGCAGATCCATTGCATATATTATTTGGTGATGAGATGGGGTATGAAGATCTAAACCAAACTGGGTTTGTTTTTTGTAAATTTCATGGGCGGGGAAGTCATAAAGGGATGGTTGGCGTAATTGGTCCGGCAAGAATGAACTTTCCTGTCGTTTTGCCCTATGTAAAATACACTAGCCAGTTAATAGAAGAAGCATCAAGAAGTTGGTAAAAAACGATGGATGATAAAAAGCAAAAATCACAAAGAGATGATATAGTTGAGCCAAAAGAAGAGAGGCAGACGGACTCTTCTTCTGGAGAGATACAAGCAGTCAGAAAAGAGCTGGAAGATTTAAGAGCAGAATTTGAAAGAGTTGAGAGTCAGTTTAAAAGAGCAGTAGCTGATTATCACAACCTAGAAAAAAGGGTAACCGAAGGAAGGGCAGAGCTTGCTAAATGGGCAACTGGGCAATTGATTGAAAAACTTTTGCCTATGTTAGATATCTTTGAGAAAGCGACCAAAGGAGCAACAGATGAGGAAAGAAAGTCTGGTTGGTTTAAAGGTGTTGAGATGGGGGTAGCAAGCTTTAAGGCAGTTTTAAAAGAAGAAGGTCTGGAAGAGATTAAAGGGGATGGAAAATTTGATCCAAACTTACATGAAGCAATAGATTTAAGGGTTGGTGAAGAGGGAAAGGTTTTAGAAGTAATTGAAAAAGGTTATACTTTGAATGGTAAAGTTTTGAAACCTGCAAAAGTTATTGTAGGAAAGAAAGGTTGAAATTATTATGAGTAAAATTATTGGAATCGATCTTGGTACAACTAATTCAGTAGTAGCTGTTATGGAAGGTGGAAAACCAAAAGTTATCCACTCTCTCGAGGGTGAAAATATTATCCCTTCTGTTGTTAATCCTGTTAAAAACATTGTCGGAAGAGTGGCCAAACGCCAAGCTATCGTTAATCCCAAAGAAACTATCTTCTCCGTAAAAAGGTTGATGGGGCGGAAATTCTCTGATCCAGAAGTTCAAAGAGACTTAAAGTGGCTTCCCTACACTGTCAAAAAAGGTAAAAATGGTATGGCAGTTGTAGAGATTGAAGGCCATGAATATACCCCGCAAGAGATCTCTGCTATGGTTTTGCAAAAGATTAAAGCGGATGCAGAGAGTTACTTGGGGGAGAAAGTTACAGATGCTGTCATTACTGTTCCAGCCTACTTTGACGATGCCCAGCGCCAGGCTACCAAACAAGCCGGAGAGATTGCAGGACTTAATGTTCAAAGAATTATTAACGAGCCGACAGCTGCAGCGCTGGCTTATGGATTAGATAACGGTCATGCTCATACTATCGCTGTTTATGATTTAGGCGGTGGAACTTTTGATATCTCTATTTTAGAGCTTGGTGAGGGTGTATTTGAGGTTAAATCTACCAATGGTGATACTCATTTGGGTGGAGATGATTTTGACCAAAAAATAATTGACTACTTAGTTGAAGAATTCAAAAAAGAGCAAGGTGTTGATCTTAAAAATGACCGCCAGGCACTGCAGAGGCTTCGGGATGGTGCTGAAAAAGCTAAGATTGAATTATCTTCTTCCATGGAAACAGACATCTCTATTCCGTTTATTACTGCAGATGCAACTGGCCCAAAGCATTTGGAGATGAAGCTTTCCCGGGCAAAACTTGAAAGCTTAGTGCAGGATTTAATTGACGAAACCTTTGAAGCGGTTAAGTCAGCCATAAAAGACGCGAAGGTTGAAGCTAAAGATATAGCTGAAGTGGTGCTCGTTGGTGGAATGACCAGAATGCCAGCTGTACAAAAGTCTGTTCAAAACTTCTTTGGCAAAGAACCACACAAAGGAATTAACCCTGATGAGGTTGTGGCCATCGGTGCTGCGATCCAGGGAGGTGTTTTGGGTGGTGAGATTAAAGATGTTTTGTTGTTGGATGTAACCCCTCTGACCTTGGGTATAGAAACTTTAGGTGGAGTAACGACACCTTTAATTCCAAGAAACACGACCATTCCAACCTCTAAGTTTGAAGTTTTCTCTACAGCATCTGATAACCAAACTTCTGTAGAGATTAATGTTTTGCAAGGAGAGCGGCCAATGGCAGCTGATAATAAATCACTTGGCCGGTTTATTTTAGATGGAATCCCGCCAGCTCCTCGGGGCGTACCACAGGTTGAAGTGACCTTTGACCTTGATGCCAGTGGAATATTGAATGTCTCTGCCAAAGATAAAGCCACAAACAAAGAGCAAAAGATTACTATTACAGGCTCTACTGGCTTAGACAAAGATGAGGTTGAAAAATTAACCAAAGAAGCAGAGGCCAATGCTGAAGCCGATAGAAGGAAAAAAGAGGAGATTGAAACTCGAAACCAAGCCGATTCACTAGTTTATACAGCGGAAAGAACTTTAAAAGATGCAGGAGATAAAGTCTCAACTGAACTTAAAAATGGGGTTGAAGAAAAGATGAAAGCACTTAAAGATGTTGTGCAAATCGCTTCTTTAGAAGATTTAAAACAAAAAATGGAAGCGCTTTCTGAGAGCTTACAAAAGGTTGGATCAGCGATGTACCAAGACCAGAAGTCGGATGTCGGAAATCAGAGTTCGGATGAAGGTGTAGAAAGTCCGAAATCTGATATCAGAGATCAGAGATCTGGTACTGATGAGGCGATGGAAGGTGAAGTAGTTGATGAGGGGAATGCATCTGCTAAAGAGTAGCTTTTATGGCTGCAAAAAGAGATTACTATGAAATACTTGGAGTAAGCAAAAATGCAACTGGGGCGGAGATCAAATCTGCTTACCGCCGTTTGGCCAGAAAACACCATCCGGATATTGATAAATCCTCAGATGCAGCTGAGAAGTTTAAAGAAGTTTCAGAAGCCTACCAAGTTTTAAGCGATCAAAATAAAAGAAAAACATACGATCAATTTGGGCACACAGCTTTTCAAAACGGAGCTGGAGGTTTTGGCGATGCAGGGTTTAACCCCTTTGGTGGATTCAGAACCTACTCCTATACTTCAGGTAATCCTAATGTCGAATTCGATTTTTCAGATTTTCAGGACCCGTTTTCTTTATTTGAACAGTTCTTTGGGATGGGAGGGTTTGGTGATGCTTTCCGTCGAAGACCGACCTATCAGATGAATTTAAGTTTTGATGAAGCTATCTCCGGAACAACGAAAGAGATTGAAGTTGAGAAAAGGGAAAGAAACGGCACAGTTAAAAGAGAGAGAATGACGATTAGAGTGCCGGCTGGGGTTGATGATGGCACCAGAATGCGCTTTGGTGAGATCGAAATTGTGTTTAGAGTCCGTTCTCATCCAGAATTTACCCGAGAAGGTTCTGATATTCTTTCTGAAAAAACTCTAACTATTCCCCAACTTGTTTTAGGAGACACAATCGAAGTAAATACTATTGAAGGCTCTGTGAAAGTTAAAATCCCTGCTGGGACAGAACCTGGAGAGAATTAAAGGTAGGGGGGTTGCTAGTTTGCGGGGCGGTAAAGGAGACCATTATGTTCGAATTAAAGTAGATATCCCTAAGAACTTATCAGCCAAAGAAAAGAAACTTTATGAAGAATTAAAAGATGCTTCAAGTAAGAAGAAAAGCTGGTTTTAAGCTGTTTGATGCGCTTGTAACTGACGATAAACATAAGTAGAAGCTAAAGTAGTAAAAATAAAAGCCACTTGGGGAATTATAAATGGCGCTAAAATTGGACTTCCTATTGTCAAGATACTTTCAAGTATCAAAAATCCTACTAATTTCCACATTGAGCCTTTCGTTAATTGGTTACTTATTTTAAAACCTTCAAGAATGCCTTTGTTTTTTTCAACAATCGGAAAAAGTACGAACTGGTATTTGACACCGAAATATATTCCCGGTACAAGAAAAAGTACTGTTCCTGTCATGAAAATAAGAAGATATATAAATACTCCTACATTATATTTGAGCCAAACTAATGGAAAGGAAGAAATCGAGGGGAGCAATATTTTACTCTTATCGTATAAATCTAAAGATGTCTTGGTAAGCAAAATATGGATAGCACTGAAAATTAGTATTTCAGCAAGTAAAAAGATACCTGAGATAACAGCATCTTCTGTATTCAATGATTTGTCTACAAAAAAGTTAAAAATATAGGCTAAGATAGTTAAAACTGAGATATATATTAAAAACACTTTGGGGTTACTAATAAAGGTTTGCCAAGCAAATTTAAAGGCTTCAACTATGGAAAACTTACTATTGTTCATAAAATTATCTTAACACAAACTTATGCATTATTAGGGTTGACTAATACCACCTTTGCTACTATACTAGTTGTCATGTAAGGTGGGGTGACCCACCTTTTAAAATATTTTATGCCTATACAAGCTAGAACAGAATTTGC
>CAZLKE010000009.1:18061-25552 GCA_964560075.1 uncultured Gammaproteobacteria bacterium
GCAGCTGCCTTAAATCAAATAGCCTCTGAAAAAGGGGTTGATGTTTCAGTGGTGATTGAGGCGATTGAACAAGCTGCCTTGGCAGCGTACAGAAAAGATTTATCTTTGCGGGGTGAGCCAATTCCAGAGGACTTTGAAGAGCTTCAAGCCCGGATTAATCCAGTAACTGGAGAGATCACAATCTACCGGGGAGGAGAAAATATTACCCCTCCAGGGTTTGCCCGTATTGCCGCTCAAACAGCTAAACAGGTCATCACCCAAAGATTGCATGAGGCAGAAAAAGGTGCAATTTTAGATGAGTTTAGCCAGAAAGTTGGCACTGTGGTATCTGGAACAATCCAGAGACAAGAGGGCTCAACCTATTTTGTTGATTTAGGCCGGGCCGAAGGGGTCCTGCCCCCCTCAGAGCAAGTTAGAAACGAAGTTTATCTACAAAACCAAAGACTGAAGTTCTTTATTAAAGAGATTAAAGAAGATGGCCGGGGACCAAATGTTGTTTTATCCCGGGCTGATCAAGGGTTGATCTTGGGGCTTTTTGCAATGGAAGTTCCGGAGATTCAAGCCGGAACAGTTGAGATTAAAGCTATGGCCAGGGAGGCAGGAGGACGAACAAAGGTGGCAGCTATTTCAAGCCAAGATGGTATTGATCCAGTTGGGTCTTTAGTCGGACAAAAAGGCGTTCGAGTTCAAGCTGTAATAAATGAGATTGGCGAAGAAAAGATCGATATCGTTCCTTATTCTGATGATCCGGCAAGATTCATCGCTGCAGCACTATCTCCTGCAAAAGATGTAATCGTTACTTTAAATGAGGATGAGCATACCGCAACTGTTAAAGTCTCAGACAACCAACTTTCCTTGGCTATTGGTAAAGGTGGACAAAACGTCCGACTGGCTGCGAAACTTACTGGTTGGAAGATTGATATTGAAGGAATAGAAGGTAGCAAAGGTGAGATAAAAACAGAAGATGCAGATAAAGTTATTGAAAAAACGGTTGGTGAAGATATTGAAGAAGCAGAGGTTGTAGAAAGTGGAGAGTTGCAGCAAGAACCGTCTCAGGAGGAAGCTGAAACAGCTCGTGCAGATGCTGAAAAAGATATGGCAGAAGAGCTAGCTTCAGCAGAAGGTTCTGCGGTTGAGACTGAAGTTCAAGAAGTAGAAGAAAAGTCTGAAGAAGACCAGAAGGACAAATGATTTGCGATTTAAGATTTAGGATTTAAGAATGACTAGTTTTTTACTCATAAATCATACCTCGTAAATCTTACATCTGTCTTCAGAATGGCTTTTTGGAGGAAATTATGTCAGAACAAGTAAGGCCGCCTATTGTAACAATTCTAGGCCATGTTGATCATGGTAAAACAAGCTTGCTGGATTATATCCGGAAGGCCAACGTAGCCTCAAAAGAGTATGGTGGAATTACCCAACACATTGGAGCGTATCAAGCAGTCTCTGATGGCAAGTTGATTACCTTTATCGATACCCCAGGCCATGCAGCATTTGAAAAGATGCGTTCTAGAGGAGCAAAGGTAGCTGATATCGCTGTTTTAGTTGTTGCAATTGATGATGGAGTAATGCCCCAAACAGTGGAGGCGATAAAACATATTTTAGAGGCTAAAGTTCCTGTAATTGTGGCTGTAAATAAGATCGATCTTCCGGGTATCAATGTTTCAGCGCAGATGGAGAAGATCAAAAGACAGCTTTCAGATAACCATATCTTAGTTGAAGAGTATGGTGGAGATGCACCAATTGTGCCTTTGTCAGCTAAGACTGGTCAGGGTGTTGATAAGCTTTTGGAGATGATTTTGCTGGTTGCAGAGATGAATGAGTTCAAAGGCGATCCAGATCTTGAGCCTCAAGGAGTGGTGATTGAAGCAAACCTTGATAAATTCAAAGGGCCAGTAGCCACAGTTTTAGTTCGTAATGGAACATTGAAAAAAGGGTCAGAAATAGTTTTAAACGGAGTTAAGGGAAAGATTAGAGGGATGTTTGACTATACCGGTAAGTCTGTTGATGAAGCTGGATTTTCAACTCCGGTAGAGATTTTAGGTTTAGAGGCTGTTCCTATTGTTGGTGCAACTTTAGGTAAAGAAGAAGCAGAAGTTGTAAAGAAAAAAGAAACCCAATCATTAATCGATAAACTTCGACAAACAGAAGAAAAGAGCTTAGGAGTTATTGTTAAAGCTGATAAACAAGGATCGCTAGAAGCGATTGAGGATGCGCTGCAAAAATTTAATGAAGAAAGTGAGCATGTAAAGATCGTTTCATCTGGGACAGGCGATATTACTGAGGCAGATGTAAAACTGGCTGCAGCCACTCGCTCTATTGTGATTGGATTTAATGTTAAAATTGCCAACGTAGCTTCCAAACTTGCAGAAAGTGAGCGTGTTTTAATTCGAACATACACGATAATTTATGAACTATTAGATGAATTAGAAGAGGTTGTTGAGGGGATGTTGAAAGTTGAGGCTCTTGAGGAAGTATTCGGGACTGCTCAAGTCTTGGCAGAGTTTCCATATGGTAAAGATCAAAAGATCGCTGGATGTAAAGTCTTAGATGGATACTTTACTAGAGGTCCAAGAGTAAGAATTATCCGAAATGATGAGACTATTGGAGAGAGCAAAATTAAGTCATTGAAAAAGGTTCGGGAAGAGGTTACTAAGGTAGAAAAAGGCGATGAGTTTGGCTTAATGCTTGATGCTCCTGTAGACTTTCAAATCGGCGACCTCATCCAATCCTTCAGACTTCTTTAACCTATTGCTTTCTTTTCCAGATAAGAAATAATTTAATTAATGAACCAAAAAGGCTTCACACCAGTTTTAGTTTTATTAATTATTGCTCTAATCGGAGCTGGCTTGTTTGGAGCATATTATTTAGGAGCTCAACGAAATAAAAATCAAAATACGCAAATTCAGATAACACCCACTCCAACTCCTCAACGCGATCAAGCTGAAGAAGAGTGCAGAGCAAGAGGGGGCGAATGGAAGCAAATAGGCCTTGATTATAAGTGTGAGATCAACCATACGGATGGTGGTAAAACTTGTTCGGACAATTCAGAATGCCAAGGAACGTGTTTAGCACCGGAGGGTGTTAAACCAGGTGAGGACATTGGAGCAAAGGGGAACTGCAGCAGCTACTCGCCAGTTGTGGGTTGTTTTTCATCCCTTAATAAGGGTACGGTTTCTTTAACTATCTGTGCTGATTGAAATTCACCTTTAAATTCACAGAATAACTAAAATCTTCTAAACCCCTTGGGGTTGAAATTGGGAAGTCCTTCCTTAAGGCTACCTGTGTTATACTTTGAATAGTATGAACACAGCCGAAGTTGTCGCTCAGTTAGGAAAGTTATTTCAAACTTATCCGCAGATTATTGCGGCTTATCTTTATGGTTCTCAAATTTCTGGATATACTTCCAGAAAAAGTGATTTGGATCTGGCAGTAGTGATAGAAGAGGAACATATAGATTATAAGCAAAGCTTGAAATTCTCGCTATGCTCGAATTATAGAGATCTTTATCTGAAAGTTAGCCAGATTTTTAAAGGTTTTGATTTGGATTTAAGGATTATAACGCTTAAAAACTCTCCCACCTTTTTATTCCAGGTGATCAAGGGGCAATGTGTTTATAGAAAATCAGATCAAGAAAAACTGACTTTTGAGACTAAGGTATTACAGCATTTTTATGATAGTCAACATATTCGTGATATTTACAGTCATTATTTAAGACAAGCTTTTGAATAGAGGGTGAGTGATATGGCAATTGATAAAAACCTCATTAAAGCAAAACTTGAAGAGCTTAAAACAGCAATCCGTAAAATTGAAAATATGGATCTCACTATGGAGATGATTTTGGGAGATGAAGATATACAGGACCTGATTGATAGGAGAATGCAAATAGCAATTGAAAGTTGTATTGACATTTCTACCCATTTATCTGCTGGATTAGAACTTCCCAGAAAAGAATATGCTTCAGATGTTTTTCTGCTTTTGGGAGAAAATAATATCTTATCTAATGATATAGCCAGAAAAATGGCCGGAGCAGTAGGCTTAAGGAATATACTAGTTCATGAATATGCGGAGATAGACTACAAACTGGCATACTCAGATTTAGAAGCTAAACTAAAAGACTTAAAAACTTTTGGTAGAGAGACAATAGAATTTTTAGAAAAACACTAATGCAAATTCTATTGACTTCTTTTTCCAGGTAAGAAATAATTTAATTAATGAACCAAAAAGGCCTTACACCAGTATTAGTTTTATTAATTATTGCTCTAATCGGAGCTGGTTTGTTTGGAGCATATTACTTGGGTATACAGAAATCGGGAAAAGGCGATAGTCCCTCTGTATCTCCGACACCTTCTGGAGCTGTCTATTGCCCTCAAGATGTCAGAGCATGTCCTGACGGTTCTTTTGTCGGCCGTATTCCACCAAAATGTGAGTTTATTGCCTGCCCACCATCTGAAGAAACAGCAAATTGGAAAACTTATACAAGCAACAAACTTGGGTTATCATTTAGGTATCCTTCAGACTGGAAGATAGAAAGTGAAACAGATTATGACTTTGCAGGAGTAAAAATTGTAAGCAGCGACTATAAAGCAGATTGTGGACTAACTTGTATAGTTGAAGCTGGTATGGATTTTGAAGCCTTTGTTTATCAAGGTGAGATAGAACTAAACGATATTAGGTCTAATAAATCCCTCCTTGAGGAAAAATATTGGTTTTATAAGAAAGAGCAGAAAGATGAGTTCGGACGAATTATTGAGTTTAAAAGAGATGGCTGAGATGCAATTTATCAGCATCAGCAACGAGATCCTCTTTCAGCCTCTGATTGGTATTTTAAATACCAGGCATTAGTCGTAAATAAGCGAGCCTATCTCTTCAGGTTTAATAATACAAAAGATGATGAAGATAAGGCAGCAAAGATATTTATGTCAATATTAAGTACAGTGAAATTTCTAAATTAGATTTATCATACGCTAAAATTCACCCAGTGAACCAAAAAGGATTCGCAACAATTTTACAGTTTGATACTTGCAAATTCTAATCTGAGTTGGTAGAATATATACAGCTAAAGGGGACTGCGAATGCGGACCCCTTTTTTATTGATTTCAAGAGGTTATTTGGGAAGAATAATAAGTCCATTACTTCTGAGCTTTTTCTCTAGAATTGAGTAATCTATCTCATGTCCAGGTTCAGTCTTTTTAATATCCAGTATAAACCTGCCAATTGGATTAGCGAGTAAGTCCGCAATCTGTAATCCTGCTTCATTTGTGGATTTAGGAGTCATAGATAAACCTTCAATTCTATCTTTAATTTCTGATCCTTTGAAGTTTTCTGTTCCATTTATCTTCAAGTTTAACCAAGCAAGTTCAAGCTGGTTATCTAGGTTGTCATCTCTTCGTTCCGCAATTATCTTACCTTGCTCACCCTCTGGAAGCTCAGGAATAAACTCATCCAGTAAGTTATTGAAAGAAAGGAGATACGGGTCTAAGGCATCTGCACCATATTTCTCAAGATGGGCAGATTTTTTAATAATACAAGCTACTAAGGTAAAATTGACTTCCTCTAAAAATTCATTAGAGTTTTTTCTTTAATCCGTTAAACTTATTAATAACTTTATCTTGATAATACTTTTCATCAAAGATTGCTCCACATAGGACAAAAATAGGATATTTAGGATCAATTTTATCTGGGTCTAAATTATGATGACCAGATTCATCAATAAACATTACCTTCATATTCTCTGATTATATCAATTTTCAAGTTTAGGTTTCACCTGTCTATAATCATCTTTTAATATTTGACTTACTATCCTATTTTTGAGTAAATGAATGTAAGAAAAAAAGAATTTATATGAAACTGCCCAAATCCCAAAAAGGCCTTACACCAGTATTAGTTTTGGTAATCATCGCTCTAATCGGAGCTGGATTGTTTGGGGCTTATTATTTAGGTACTCAACAAAGCAAAAGTCAAAATACTCAATCTCAGGCAACACTTACACCCACTTCTCAAACCGACGAAACAGCAAGTTGGGAGGAATATGTAGATAGTAAGCATGGCTACTCTATAAAATACCCCCAAACCCTTTCCTATAAACAAGAATCTAAAAAAGAAGTTTGGGAAATGGAGTTTGACAATTTAAACTTGAGAAATTACCCAGAAGACGAAGAGTGGTCAAAAAAGGATGCTATCTCGATTAGTTTAATGGTTAGGACAATGCAGAATCCTGGAGACCTTAAGAGTTGGCTAGAGAAGATTTCCACAACTGAATTAATCGGTGGTACCGTTGGACCATCAGCTGTCGATTTTACAAACTATAAAATTGGAGATATTAATGCTCTAGACTTCCATACCGGAGCAGAAAGAATATATAGAAATGTTGCTTTTTATCAGAATGGTAATTTATATGTCTTTATCCTAAACTCCACAGGAGAAACTGGTAGTAGATATGACTATAATAAAAATGCGGTAAGTATATTTGATCAAATCCTGTCTACCTTCAAATTTACAAAATAAAATCTTCTAAACCCCTTTGGGGTTGAAATTGGGTAGTTTATAGGATAAAATGCCCCATATTGGAGCAGTTAGATGAAATACGATTCTCAGTTAAATGAATTAAGGACCCAACTTCAAAACATTAATAATGCAATCATTGTTTTGCCTTCTCAAATTAATGTAGATAAGCTTGCTTCCGGTTTAACTTTATTTTTAAGCCTTACTCAAGCAGGCAAGAGTGCTCATATTGTTACAGAGGATACAATTCGCGTTTCCCATACTAACCTTTATGGAGTTGGCAAAGTAACTAACCAAATGCCTTCTGTATCAGGTGGAAATTTTGTCATTACTCTAGAGGGAGTAGTCGAAACTCAGGGAGAGCAAGCTGGAACTGTGCCGTCTTTAGAAAAACTTGATTGGTACCCGGAAGGATCAAACTTAAATCTAGTATTCCATGTTCTTCCGGGACAAAAATTTGAGCCAAAAAATGTTGTACCAAAATATGAAGGCGGATCTGGAGCAAGTGTTGTATTTGTAATCGGTGCCCAATCTTTGAATGATTTAGGTAATATCTATCAAAACAATCAATCAATCTTTTCTAATGCACTTATTGTCAACATCGACAACAACCCAAATAATTCTAATTTTGGAAAAACAAATGTTATTGATCCGAACACCTCTTCTATCGCAGAGATGATTTATCAGATTTTGCCTGGTTTAGGTTTACCAACTGATAATGATATGGCAAGTAATATTTTGAATGGAATTTATGATGCAACGAGCAGTCTAACCCGAAACGTTAAACCAGATACTTTTATGGTAGTTGGTCAGGCTATGCAAGCAGGCGGACAGCTTCCACAACAGCAGCCAATCCAGCCGCAACCCCAACCAGTTCAACCTGAACCACAATCCCAGATAGTTCAACCAGCACCAGTTATTCCTCAAACTCCGCCCCCATCCCCGGTTGAACCAGCCACTACTCCTGCTCCGGAACAAAACCCAATG
>CAZLKE010000010.1:0-25036 GCA_964560075.1 uncultured Gammaproteobacteria bacterium
ATTGTTGAAGCTATGGAGAATATTTTACCTAGTCTTTCTAACTGGACTCAAAGAACTACTTCTCAGAGATTAAAATCGTTAGGTATTGAGGTTTTAACTAATCACCCGATAAAAAAGATAGACCAGAAAAAGATCTATTTTGATTCAGAGGAAATAAACTATGACTATCTAATTTGGACAACAGGAATTAAGGGGGCGAATTTAGATGAAAAAATCAATGGTGTGGAATTTAGTAAAAAATCTCAAATTCCAGTGCAGGAGGATTTAAGTCTTACAAAATATCCAGAAGTTTTCTGTATAGGAGATTTGAGTGCTACGGCTCCTTCTACAGCCTGGTCAGCCATAAATCAAGCAAAAACAGTTGCCAAAAATATTGTGTTTAAACTAAAAAAGGAGTCAACTCAAAAGTATTCTTCGCTGCCTTCAATATTTGTCATTCCAGTGGGAGGCGTTTTTGCTCTGACAACAATCTCTGGGATTAATCTTTCTGGTCTGATACCATGGATATTAAAGGAATTAATTGCTTTAAGGTATTTTTTGACGATCTTAAATCCAATAAAAGCATTAAATATCTGGTGGAAGGGGGTGAGAATTTACACTAAAAATGACTAAGATAACAGAAAAAGTATACTCTCAAGCTCTAATGTTAGTTTTGTTTGTTAACGGATTGATTTGGCTTCGAAGTGCCTGGGGTAAGGTTACAGAGGGGAAATTTGTGGGAAGTTTAGGTGGAACACTAACCAAGTTTGCTGGTAACAACCCATATCATTGGTATAAACAATTACTCACTGATTTAGCTATTCCAAATTCCATTACCATAGGCAACTTAATCATGTGGAGTGAGTTGGCTGTTGCCATATTAATCTCTGGTAGTGCGCTGTATTTACTAGCCAACCCAAAAGCAAATATAAAAATGGGATCTTTGTTCTTTGGGTTAGGCTTAATTGGTGGTATTACATTAAATACTATGTTTTGGCTTGCTGCTGGATGGACCTCTCCATCGACAGACGGTTTGAACTTATTGATGCTTGTTACTCAACTAATCGGTTTGGTAGTAATAATCAGAGCCTCCCTCCGCTAGGATTTTCATGGGTTGACAGGGTTTTTAGTTCGGTATACTATATCCCTATAGGGGGGATATCCTCCAAAGGCGGACAAGTATGGCATATAGACCAAAAGATACTCAAGAAAGAATTCTTCACAGATTAAAGATTACTCGCGGCCACCTAGAGAAAGTGATGAAGATGGTTGAAAACGACGAGTATTGTATCGATATTATTCACCAATCCCAAGCTGTTCAGAAAGCTTTAAAAGAGATAGATAACTTGATTCTAGAAAACCACCTCAAAATGTGTACAGCTGATGCTATTAAAGACGGTAGGAGTGAAGAAGCAGTTGAGGAGTTAATGACTATTTTTAAAAAGAATTCTTGATAATGGCAATAGATAAAGTTTTAGTAGCTATTTTTGGCGTCTTGGGTATTTTTTTTACCTATTGGTTCTTCTTGATGAAGAAAGACAAGATAGTTGAAGCTCAAGATTCCATTGATATCATTGTTGAAGGTGGTTATTCTCCACAAGTTATTTCTGTTCCTAAAGGAAAAATAACTAAACTCAACTTTATTAGAAAAGATCCCTCAGATTGTTTAGAGGAAGTAATTATGCCAGATTTTAAAGTCAGAAGACATCTCCCCCTAAACCAAAAAATTACGGTAGAGATTAAACCTGGTCAAAGCGGTGAATTTGGGTTTGCCTGTGGAATGAATATGTTTCACGGAAAAATATTTGTAAGGTGACACGAAGTGTCATCCTGAGCGAAGTCGAAGGATCTATATGTCAGAGAAAAAACTTACTTTCGGTATAAAGGGTATGACTTGCGCTTCTTGTGTGCGAGTTTTGGAGAAAACTTTATCCCGTATTGAAGGGGTATCCTCTGCGACTGTTAACTTTGCGACAGAGCAAGCCACAGTTGTGTATGATCCAGAAAAAGTAGACCCAAAAAATTTTGAATCTGAAGTTGCAAACGTAGGCTACAAAGCTTTAGTTGAGGGTGGTGCTGAAGATGTTGATGAGCAGAAAAAGGAAAAACAAAAAGAGCTTAATAGTTTGAGAAATAAAGTAGTAGTAAGTCTTATTTTGGGTGGATTAATTTTATGGGGTTCTTTTCCTGGATTAATGGATACTGCCCCGGCGATACTGCAAAACTTCTGGGTTCAGCTTATTTTAGCTACCCCAGTCCAGTTTTGGGCAGGTTTAGGATTTTACAAAGCAACAATTCCTGCATTAAGACATAGAACAGCCAATATGGACACCTTGGTTGCAATTGGTACTACAGTTGCTTACGGGTATTCTGCTTTTGTTACAGTGTTCCCTGAAATTGTTAAAAGCATAGGTATGGATCCGTTTCCTTATTTTGACGTAGCCACTATTATTATTGGTCTTATTCTTTTGGGTCGGTATTTTGAAGCAAAAGCTAAAGCAGGTACATCTGAGGCTATAAAGAAGTTAATTGGACTTCAAGCTAAAACAGCAAGAGTCTTAAGAGGTGGCAAAGAGGTAGATATTCCCATTGATCAAGTAATCATTGGAGATATAGTTAGAGTTCGTCCTGGAGAAAAAATCCCTGTAGATGGAGTAATTGTTGAAGGTGAATCTTCTATAGATGAATCAATGGTTACAGGAGAAAGCCTTCCGGTTGATAAAAACAAGGGAGATACTGTAGTTGGAGCAACAATCAATAGAACCGGAACTTTTAACTTCAGAGCAACTAAAGTTGGACAGGAAACCATGCTTGCTCAGATCATAAGATTAGTTCAAGAAGCTCAAGGCAGCAAAGCCCCAATTCAAAGGATAGCAGATTTAGTTTCCTCATACTTTGTTCCTATTGTAATAATGTTGGCGATAGTTACGTTTGTTATTTGGTATGACTTTGGTCCGGCTCCTGCACTTCTTTTTTCGCTCCTTAATACGGTTGCAGTTTTAATCATAGCTTGTCCTTGTGCCATGGGGTTGGCTACTCCGACAGCTATAATGGTCGGAACGGGTAAAGGAGCCGAGAATGGCATATTGATCAAAGATGCAGAGAGTCTAGAAACTGCTCATAAGCTAAATTCAGTCATTTTTGATAAAACTGGTACTTTGACCAAAGGTAAACCAGAGATAACTGATATTATGGTAGTGAATCCCGGTGTCATTGCGATCCCGACGTTACGTCGGGGGAAGCAATCTCAAAAAGATCGCCGCGCTGACGCTCGTGATGACGTGTTACGCTTGGCTGCTTCAATTGAAAAGGGTTCAGAGCATTCATTAGCTGAGGCAATAGTAAAAGCCGCAGAAGAGCAAAAGATAGAAGTTTTACCTGTCACTCAGTTTAAAGCCATAGCAGGACATGGCGTAGAAGGGGTAGTTGATGGTAAACAGATCTTTTTAGGTAACCGGAAGCTAATGGAAAGGGAGAATGTAACAATAAATTCATATATATCGCAAATAGAAAAACTCGAAAGCGAAGGGAAAACTGTCATGATGTTGGCAGCCTCTCCATATCATCCTGAACGCAGCGAAGGATCTCAATTAGCAGGACTCATTGCTGTTGCTGATACTGTAAAAGAAACAGCCAGGGAAGGTGTAGAAGCTTTACAGAAATTAGGCATAGAAGTAGCAATGATCACAGGAGATAACCAGAGAACAGCTAATGCTATTGCTAAAAAGGTAGGAATTAAAAGAGTTTTTGCAGAGGTGCTGCCAGATCAAAAAGAAGCCGAGGTGAGAAAAATCCAACAAGAAGGTAAAGTAGTCGCTATGGTGGGAGATGGAATAAATGATGCGCCAGCTTTGGCTGCAGCGGACATTGGAATTGCCATGGGTACTGGTACAGATGTAGCAATTGAGGCAGCTGATATTACTCTGATTAATAAAGACTTAAGATCTGTTGCTCAAGCTATTAATCTTTCTAAAAAGACTATGCGGACCATTAAGTTAAATCTCTTTTGGGCATTTGGTTACAATGTCTCTTTAATCCCTGTGGCCATGGGTATCTTATATCCTTTCTTTGGTATCTTGCTTAACCCTATTTTTGCTTCAATAGCTATGGCAACCAGTTCTATTTCAGTAGTTTTCAATTCACTTCTTCTTAAAAGGTTTAAGATATAGATATGGAAACAAAGCAAAAAGTTGGTAAAGTTTTAGGTGAGTTAGAGCTGGAGATAATGGAAATTATCTGGCAATCAAAAGGATCACTGTCTGTAAGACAAGTGATTGACTTAATACGACAAAAACGCCCTCTTGCTTATACTACTGTGATGACTATCATGAACCGTTTGGTGGATAAAAAACTCTTGAAGCGGAGATCGTATGGTAAAGTTTTTGTCTATCAAGCTGCGGTGTCAAAAGATAATTTCCTAGCAAAAGTTTCTAAGCAGATAATCAAAAATTTTGTTTCTAGTTTTGGAGAAACTGCGATTGCTCATTTTGCAGAAGAAGTTGATAGGTTGGCACCAACTAAACGTCAGGAGCTACTTAAAATGCTAAGGGGTTATAAAAAATGAGTAGAAGTTTATTTGGTGCGATCTATTTTTGTCAAAAAAGCATTTCTGATATGGCGATTACATTACCCCATTTAATTCCGTTACTTTTGGTAGTTAGCACCCTGGTAATTTTGAATCTTGGTTTACTAAGCTTTATACTTCAGGTAGCGAAAACAAGACTGTATCTTAAAAACAAGTTAGGCAAAAAAACCACTGTGCCACCTGAAGTTGCGAAGATCGCTTTTCAACTACACCTGGGAGGGAAAATAGATATCATAAAAGAGAAAGAGTCATCCTCTTTTTGTTACGGATTATTTCGCCCTAGAATTTGTTTAACCAGCGGATTAATAAATAAATTGAGTAGTAAAGAACTAAAAGCTGTTTTACTTCACGAAAAGTACCATCTAATAAATTATGATCCATTGAAAATTATGTTAAGTAAGGCTGTTAGTTTAATGTTTTTCTTTATTCCTAGCTTCAAAGATATCCATGTTCACTTCGCTTTATCTAAAGAGATAGCTGCCGATGAATTAGCAATAATGAATGGCTACAAAACCTCACTTATATCAGTACTCTCAAAGCTTCTTAAAACTAATAATGCAGGGACTTTTGGTGTTGCAGCACTTATAAGTGAAAATCAGCTTGAGAAACGCATATTGTACTTAACTGGACATTATCAAAAAACCTTTACTCCTTCTTTTGTTAATATCTTTATATCTATCATTGTCTTGATATTTTCTTTTTTAGTAATTAACGCGCCAGTTCAAGCAGTCGGTAGGAATGATCAGTCTGAGTGTTCGACAAGCCTAAAAACTTTTGAACGTTTCTTTAGCGAGAATAGGCTTTACTAATCAATTGAAAACAGCCCTTGACAAGAAGAAAGTATGCCCACTACACTGTGTAGTAAACATCGTGTGATTTTATCTATGGCGAATATCGTTAAAAAGAAATTAAAAATTGTTGACATGCACTGCAGCTCTTGTGTTATGTCGATTGATATGGACTTGGAGGATCAAAAAGGCGTAAAAAGTGTAAACACAAGCTATACTAAACAAGAAACTGAAGTCGAGTTTGATGAAGATCAGGTTAATATTCAGCAATTAATGGAGACAATCAAGAAAACAGGTTATTCTGCTGAACTTAAAGAAAAAAAGTTATCTCTTGACGGGAGGAGGTGAGACCAGTAATATAAACTATACATGAAGCAAGAAAAGCAATTTTTATCGACACCAACTGCAGTTTTAATTGGCGCTGTAATAATCTCCCTTTCTATTTTAATGAGTGGAGGTATTATTAAATTTAAAGGCGTCAGTGGATCAAGAGATCAGGCTCTTGCCCCGGTTGCTTCCAGCGCACCAGCTCCTGATGCAGCAGTTCCAGAGCCAGCCTCAGGCCCGGTGAAAGTTGCTCTAGATGATGATCCTGTGATAGGAGACAAAAATGCTCCGGTCACTTTAATTGAATTTTCAGATTATGAATGTCCATTCTGTAAGAGACATTTTGACCAGGTTTACCCAGAATTAAAGAAAAATTATATTGACACAGGAAAAGTAAAATTAGTCTTCAGAGATCTACCCTTATCTTTCCATGATCCAAACGCTACAGAACAAGCAGTAGCTGCTAACTGTGCAAGAGAACAAGGTGGAGATGCGACATACTTTAAATACCATGATGAAATATTTAAGAGGACCACTTCCAACAAAACCTTTGCTAAAGAAAACCTGCCCAAAATTGCAGCTGACTTAGGCTTAAATACCTCTAATTTCCAAAGCTGTTTAGACTCCAACAAATATAAAGACGAGGTGACTAAAGACCTAAATTATGCTGCAACCGTTGGTGCTTCTGGTACTCCAACTTTCTTTGTTGGAAAGTCTGAAGGAAGTGAGATTACTGCAACCAGAATTGTCGGCGCTCAGCCATACTCTGCTTTTCAAACGCAAATCGACGTATTGCTCAAATAGCTTCTTGATAGTTTAATTAATATATGAATCTCTGGTTAATATTCTTGACTGGCCTCACAGTCGGAGGCTTTTCTTGTTTAGCAGTTCAAGGCGGTTTACTTACTTCAACCATCGCTTCAAGAGAGAATGAAAATTTAGAAAAGAAAAAGTCCAAACATAGTAATACTCTTCCAGTCCTTTCATTTCTTATAGCAAAACTTATAGCGTATGTAGCACTTGGTTTCCTCCTTGGTTTATTTGGCCAAGCCATCGCACTTTCAGATGGGGTGCGGATTACTATGCAGCTTATGGCTGGTGTTTATATGATTGCTGTTGCGCTTAATTTGCTCAATGTTCATCCGATTTTTAGATTTGTCATTATTCAGCCTCCTCGGTTTGCGATGAGATTAATTCGGAACCAGTCAGGATCTAAAGATATCTTCGCGCCAGCACTTTTAGGTATTATGACTGTTTTTATACCCTGTGGAACTACTTTGGCTATGGAAGCGCTAGCTATTACAAGTGGACCAATACTTGGAGCAGTGATAATGGGTGTTTTTACATTAGCTACGTTTCCCCTCTTTTTTAGCTTAGGTTATATGACTGCAATATTAGGTGATACTTTTAGAAAGAACTTTTTAAGGTTGGCTGCCTTTATCGTGATTTATTTAGGTGTTTTATCCATTAATGGTTCTCTTCTGGCTGCAGGTTCACCTATAACTTTACAATCAATAGGAGATGCAATGCCTGTCCAAATTGACCTAAGCGGGGGAGGCCCCCAAGAAAACCAAAACTTAACAGGAAATACCCAAAATGGAGTTCAAGTAGTAAATATTAATGTAACAAACAGTGGTTATAGTCCAACTTATCTTAGGGTTAAAAAAGGCCAACCAGTGAAATTAAATTTAACGACTAGTAATGCTTTTAGTTGTGCAACTGCTTTCAGAATCCCCTCACTTGGAGTTGTTAAGGACCTAAAACCGACAGGAACAGACTCTGTTGAGTTTACTCCAGTTAAAAGCGGGAAAATCCGCTTTACCTGTTCAATGGGAATGTATGCCGGGACTCTTGAAGTAATCTAACCCTTTAGGCTACACTAAAATTATGTTTGATTTAATCACCATTGGTGATGTGGTAGTTGATACTTTTATTCCGTTAATTGATTTTGAAATCCTGGATTCTCACGAAACTAACGATAAATTAATAGCTTTAAGATATGGAGATAAAATTCCTGTTGGACAAAGCACCTCTTTGGTTGCTGGAAATGCTGCTAATAACGCAGTTGGGGCGTCAAGACTAAAGCTTAAGACTGCAATTTATACTAACGTTGGCAACTTTGGCGATGATGAAAATGATGACCGGATTAAGGCTAAACTTAAAAAGGAAAAGGTCGATATCCGCTATGTTGTGGAAACGGGTGAACTGCCTTCAAACCACCACATAGTTTTAAACTACAATGGTGAGAGAACGATTTTGATTCATCACCAACCCTGGAAATTTAATCTGCCAGATTTAGACCGGGCCAGGTGGGTATATTTAACCTCCCTTTCTCCAAGTTTTGTCGATTCACCCCTGTATGACCAATTAATAAGTTATTTAGAAAGAACTAACGCCAAGCTTGCTTATAACCCTGGGACGTTCCAAATTAAACTTGGGGTTAAGAGATATCCAAGACTTTTGTCTCATACTGAACTTTTTGTAGTGAATCTAGAAGAGTCAAAAATAATTTTGGGGTTTGATAGATCTGAGAATATTCAGGTTAAAAAACTACTTAAAGGTTTAGCTGATTTAGGTCCAAGAAATGTAGTAATAACAGATGGGAGTAAAGGTTCTTTCGGCTTTGACGGTGAGAAGTATTATAAATTAGGAATCATTCCAGCTAAACTTGTAGAGATGACAGGATCAGGCGATGCTTTTGCTACAGGCACAATGGCTGGTTTATTTTATGGACAGTCACTTGATAAAGCTATGCGCTGGGGAGCAGCAAATGGTGCATCTGTGGTTGAACAAGTTGGTCCCCAAGCCGGACTTTTGAACCTAGATCAAATGAAAACCAAACTTAAAACAAACTCAAAAGTTGTTGCCCAAGAATTAAAATGATACCACCCAACTTAAACCTAGTCGTAAAGTTTTTTATTATGGCTGAATCTTTGATTTGGTCAGCCTGGAATTTAAGTGCTCCAATTTTTGCAGTTTTTGTCACAAACAGAATAACTGGTGGAAGTGTGCAGATTGCAGCTACCATGATTAGCGTTTATTTATTTGTCCGGGTAGTACTGGAGCTTCTTAGTAGCAGCTTTTTATCAATGCGCAGTCTTAAAACTCAAGTTAGCTCAATTGTTGTAGGGATTTTACTTTTAAGTTTGGCTTATGTCGGGTTTGCCTTTAGTAAGTCTGTATTTGAATTATATTTAGGATGGGTTTTAGCAGGCATTGGAATGGGGATTTCCGCACCAATCAAAGGAGCTATCTTTTCCAAGCATTTAGATGGTAAAAAAGAAGCTTTGGAATGGGGGATTCATGATGCTGTTATTTTAGGTTCAATGGCAGTGGCTGCAGCTGTTGGCGGAACAATTGCTTCTAACCTAGGGTTTAGGGTACTCTTTATATTAGCAAGTATCGTTAATTTACTTGGAATATTTCCTTATTTTGTTATGTATAGAAAAATCCGTTATGGCCACTGGAAAATTGCTTAAAGCATTATGAATTTAAATCAGTTTGCTAAAAATAACCGCTTTTTAATGCTTGCCCTAGACCATAGGGGCAGTTTTAAAAAGTTAATGAATCCAGAAAACCCCGACTCAGTGTCTGATGGGGAAGCTATCGAATTGAAGAAGGATATTATTAACTCACTAGTAGATCAATTTAGCGGAGTTTTAATAGATCAAGGAATAGGACTAAAAGCCTATCAAAAAAGAAAAAAACCATTTTTGCTGCCAGTAGAACAATCAGGTTATACAGAAAAAAAAGGAGAACGGATTACAGAGATTAAATACACTGTTGATGATCTAAAAGCAGACGGTGCGGGTGGAGCTAAAATTTTGCTTTACTTTAACCCAAGTGTCCCTTCTGCCAAAGTTCAACTACATACTGCCAAACGAGTACTGCAAGAATGCAAAGAAAAGAATTTCCCGCTGTTTTTAGAGATAAGAGTCTACAAACCAGACACTGGTGATGAGATAGGTACGGATGTTGAGCAACTTGTGTTGGGATCGTTGAATGCGTTTAAAGAAAACAATATTAATCCTCATGTCTGGAAGTTAGAATATCCGGGTAGTTTCGAAGGTTGCAAAAAGATTACCAAAATTATCGGAAATACACCCTGGATACTTTTAACTAAAGGCAGTTCGTTTGAGGATTTTGTTGGAATGCTGAAAGAGGCAAGTAGTGCAGGTTGCAAAGGTTTTTTAGCAGGAAGGGCTCTTTGGCAGGAGGTTGGCAGGTTGCAGGGAGAGGAAAAACAAAACTTTTTATCCAAAACTTTACCAGAAAGATTTAAAAAGATTTCGGAGGTTGTACTTGCTTAACTTGAATCCTTGGCCAAATGATTCATTGAGTATTCAAAACTTGCATTAACTTTTTTATTTGGATTAAAAATATTTTGGGGGTCAAAGATATTTTTTACTTGTTTAAATATTTCAAAAATTCTTTCGCCATACATTAGTTTAAGATAAGGTCCGCGGATTAAACCGTCATTGTGCTCGGCACTCATGGATCCTTTATATTCAAATACCAAATCATAAACCTTTTTCCCAAGTTCGGAAATGATTTGTTTGCTTTCCGGTTTTGATAAATCCATTAGTGGAATAATATGGAAGTTCCCGTTACCGATGTGTCCTGCAACTGTATAAATCAAATTATATTGATCTAAAATCGCACTAAGTTTAGGTAGAAACTCTGGTAATACATCAGGGGAAACAACAATATCATCTATAAATGGTGCAGTCCTTTTATGAGGTGTGTGATGACGTAGTAAATTAAAACTTTCCCGCCTCACTGTCCAGTACTTTTTTGACTCATCAGCATTTTTAGTAATTCTCATTGGTACATTAAATTCTTTAATAGATTCTTGCGCTTGGATACATTTTTGAGTCACTTCTTCCTCTAAGTCTCCTGTAAACTCAGCCAGCAAAATAAGTTTTGGAAAACCTCCTGTTAAACTCATCCAAACTTCCGGCAAAAACTGAAAACCGAGGGAAAGAAGATTGTGCGGTTTGAAAACTTTTAAAACCTCGGGTAAAAATCTCATGGCAAATTTTATTGTGTAATCATCGTAAGATTCAAAACTTTCGGGTTTAAGTTCTAAGACTTTGTTTACAATCTTCCCTAAGTTAGTTAAATCTTTAAGAAAGACAACTAACATCTTTGAATGTTTCTTTGGATGGATTAATTCAAATTCAACCTCTGTGACAATTCCTAAGGTGCCTTGAGAGCCGACAAAGACTTTGGTCATATCAAAAGTTCCCCCATTCCAAACATCCCAAATTAAATAGCCAGTAGAATTTTTGGAAACTTTTGGCCGTGAATTTTTGATCAGTTCTTGGTTTTCACTGATTAGTTTAAAGACCTTTCTGTAGAATTCTCCTTCAAAATCTTTTTGAGAGATCTTTTTATCGAGTTCTTTTTTGTTGATGGGTTTAATCTCATATTCATTACCGTCAGATAAAATAACTTTTAAGGATTTAATAAATCTTTCTGTTTGTCCATAAAGTAATGTTTTTTCTCCGGCAGAGTTATTGGCAACCATTCCACCAACGCTACAAAGTTCTCTTGAGGCTGGGTAACAGGGTAAAAGTAGATCTTTTTTTAAGGTTTCTTTTTCAAAGTCTCTATAAAAAACTCCGGTTTCTGTTTTCGCTGATTTTTCTCCAACTTCAATGATTTTATTAAAGTGTTTAGTCATATCAAGTAAGATTGATTCATTAATGGCACCGCCAGACATATCCGTACCAGCAGATCTTGGAGTAATAGACAGACCTTCTTCATAATGTTGCGAAACGAATTTGACTATGTTTTTAACATCTTCGCTGTTCTTTGGAGCAATAACAACTTGAGGTTTAATTTCAAAAAGCGAAGCGTCTTTACTGTATGAGTTTAGTGTTGCTTCATCATCGAGTAGTTCGCCTTTAATTAATTCTTGAAGTTTGGATTTAAGATCAGTGAACATATACTCTTGTGCCGGGATTGTTATCAGTTGCTTTCACTATATTTTTACCTTCTGGTACTTTTGGTCCTGCCCATTCAAAAAGTTGTGCTACATTTGCAAGCGGAGCATTAACACATCCGTGGCTCATTGGTACTCCAAAGTTATTGTGCCAGTAAGCGCCGTGAATTGCAAACCCTTTATAAAAAAACATGTTGCTGGGAACATTAGGGAGGTCATAAAAAGTTCTAAGTTCTTTTGATCCCCCTGTCATCCGCTGAAACCTTGTCTTATACCAGATTTGATAATCTCCCTTTGGTGTGGGATACCAAAGTCCGCTGGAGATTGGAAATTCCATGACAATATCTGTCCCTTGCCATGCCCTAAGAACTTGTTCTTTTAGGGACACTTCAATCCATCTTTCATCTTCACTATCGGAGTCTTTCCCAAGCACTAGGGAATCGCGTACCGAATAGAAACTATTTTGAGCAAGAGACGTTTTTGGATAATCGATCTCCTTACCATTAAAAAAGGCGATATTGGCGCTTTCATCGAAGTCACCAGTTTTGGATAATATATCTTCATTGCAGCAAGAAGTGGTAGTATCTCCGGAGACGCCAAGTTTGTAAACAATAAGTCTTCTTGCAGGCAAATAAAAATAAGCGGATACTAGAATTAATACAAAAGCACAAGCAGGCAGAATCCGGATCATTAATTACATTTTGAATGTGTTAATATCTTTAAGTCAAGTATGAACTCTAAGTATATTACTGCTCTGTTAATACTCCTACTTATAAGTGTTTGTATTGGTCTTTATATATTTTTGAAACCGGTTGACGTATTAACCTCTCCGGTTCTCGGGATTTCTAAAATGGTTTTTGCCGAAAATTTATGGTTTCCGAAAGAATCAAGCAGTAGTGCAGATTTAAAGGCTCCCCAGGTAACTACTAAGGCTGCTTTTTTTGTGGAAACTAATACTGGTGAGGTGCTATACGAAAAGAATGCTCATGAGAAATTGCAGATCGCCTCGCTAACCAAAATTATGACCGCTATTATTGCTCTAGAAAGTAAAAATCTAACAGATGAATATTGGGTATCAAATAAAGCTGTGGAGATGGAACCAGACAAGATGTATTTAATTGCAGGAGAGAGACTAACGCTGGAGGAGTTGCTTGATGGTATTTTCTTAGTTTCAGCCAATGATGGAGCTGAGGTTATTGCAGAAGGTACTTTTTACTCAAGAGAGGATTTTATAAAGAGAATGAATATTAAAGCTGCGCAACTGGATATGAAAAATACTAACTTTATTAATCCAACAGGTTTAGAAGAAGATAATGCAGTACAGCTTTCGTCGGCTTTTGATGTCGCACTAATGTCTCGTTACGCTATCAAAAAATGGCCAAAACTCATTGAGATAACTTCTAATCCGCAAATCTACATTCCTAAAACAGATAGGCACCAGGATTATGACCTAAACTCTGGTATTAATCTTTTAACCACTTATCCTGGAGTGGTTGGATTTAAGACTGGATTTACGCCGAGTGCTGGGTTAACATTAGTTACTGTAGCCAGACGTGGTGGAAAAGAGGTTTTGGGTGTTTTACTTGGGTCAACTGACAGAAGAGATGATGCTAGAGCGATGCTGGATTATTCTTTTAAAAAATTAGGAGTTAAGCTAAATTAATGGTTTTGCTTTTCTTACTGCTTATTTTGTTTGGGTTTGTTTTTCCAATTGTAATTACTCTTTATCATATCTTTTGTTTAGTCAGTGAATTTAAAGGCGCACCATATGTTCCAACTTCTGGAAAAATAGTTAAAGAGATTTTGAACAAAGCTAATTTAAAAAAAGGGCAAAACTTTATCGAACTAGGTTCTGGGGATGGTCGGGTTGTTAGAGCTGCTGTAAAAAATTTCAAGGTCAAAGGACTTGGAGTGGATATCCATGTTCCGTTAATTTGGTACTCAAAAATTATTAGCAGGCTTCAGAAGGTTCCAAATATCGAGTTTAGAATACAAGATTTCTTCAAAACAGATCTGAGTAAAGTTGATGTTCTTTTTCTCTTTTTGCTGCCTAATACTTTAAAAAAGTTAAGAGAAAAAATACTCAAAGAATGCCCAAAAAATACCTTAATCATCTCTCATGGATTTCAAATTGAAGGGATGGAAAAGTATCTGGAAAGTAAAATCCACCGCACTCTCTTCCCAACGTATTTTTATAGAATTTAAATGTTTTCTCCAGTTAAAACTTTTGGTAGCCAGTTTTTATCACCTTCGTGCATTTGATCGAAAGGTAGATTATCAAAATTAAACCAATTAAGTTTTAATAAACTTTCTTCTTTTGGTTCAGGTTCTCCTTGCCATTTATTAGTTCTAAAAACATGTAATTTAAGTTCCGGATTTACTTTTATTATTCCAGCTTCTTTTAAATCCTCCTCGTTTACAGTTACTCCTATCTCTTCTTGAATCTCTCTAATGATTCCTTGCTTTGGATCTTCTCCAATTTCAATATATCCACTTATTCCATTCCATTTTTCATCTCCAGGACCATAATGAATTAAAGCAAGCAAAACTTGATTGTTCTTTAGTAAATAACACAACGCACCATCCCTGTTCATACTACTTTAAGTATACCTGATATAATTCTAGATATGATAGAAACGGAGATTGTTATTAGAGGTTTAACAAAAGCAGATTTAAGAAAAGCTGGAGGGGTTATTAGAAGAGCATCATTGCCACACCTTAAAGCTCAAGGTTTACCTGATGAAACAATTAGAGAGATTGTAGCTAATCGTCCACAAAAACTTGCAGCAAAAGCTTTAGGAAATACGTTTTTTGTAGCGGAGGATGTTAATAGAAAAAAGATAGTTGGAGTAATTGGTCTTCGAAAAGATGATGGAAGTAATATTCCAAATCGCCTATCTACTTTTTATACTGATCCAGAATATCAAGGAAAAGGTATTGGCAGGATGCTTTATGAAAAGATAAGAGAAGAAGCAATCAAAAATGGATGCCAGAAACTGGTTGTGAGTTCAAGTCCTTATGCAGAATCAATTTATGAACATTTTGGGTTTAAAAAGACAAGAGTTGAATGGAAGGAATTTGAGAATGGCAGTAGGACCCATAACATTTGGATGGAACAGGATTTAAGAAGCTAACTTCTACGTACTTCAGAGTCAAAGAATCTTTCTTGAAACTCAACTAAAGCTTTGATTTGGTCATCTGAATAGTTTGTATCTTCTGGAACTACTACCAACTTATCATCTTTATCATTTTTCCGATGGATAATTGCAATACATTTTCCGGTAAATGTCTCTACTGGTTCGAAGACTCCTAAGACATAAGCATCCAGATCTTCGCCATCAGGAGCCTTAACTCCTTCTATATAGCCATAATTAACCGGGTAGAGAAACCCATGTTTGGGGTGTTTGCTGCCTAATGGTCGATCGACTTTGACAGCCACTTCTTTGTTTAGAAATTGCTTAGCATAATTTGACATATGTTCTATGATAGAAGTATAGCGCAAAGATGCTTAAAGAGGCGGTTGGTTTTAGGATTGATGAAGATATAGAGAGTTTAGTTTTGGAAAATGCGGATCTTCTTGCACCCCTTGATTCCTATCAAAGGACTGTTGATAGCAGGATGAAAAACTCTTATCCTCAAATCTATTTACTAAAAAAGTTTTATGGATTAAAAATGGCAGATCAGTCTCTTTTTGATTATTCAACAGCATTTTTCTTTGATCTTGCACGTCGTCAATTGGGTCGGCAAGGCATAAAACTAAAGTTTGAAGAAGGTGACCTTGTTAGATTTAATGAAAATGCGAAAGCAGTTTTTAATAGGCCGGAATGGGCAAATAAAGAATGGGTTAGACAGGAGTTAGAACATCCAGAGAGAAGAGACTCATCTCTTGCTGATTTTCTAAATTCCCTAGAATCAACTGCACCTTTGATTGAGGACCGTCTTGCTACTGAGTTATTAGAGTTTCCTTCCCCTCTTTTAGTCAAAGACGTTCTTTTTGGAGCATATATTGGGTTTATGCCTTTTTATTTGAAGATGACAGATAATAAAGCTTTAAATGAACTCTTCGACCGCGAATGTAAAAATTACCCTGCAAGAGAGTGGGTGAGGATGGATACGTAGCCTTCCAAGGGGACGCCTTGGAGCTTTGGATCTGGAAAAAGGTTTAGGAAAGGTGTATTCTTGAGTTAGATGCTAGGATTTACAAGAAAGAGATTCTTCTTAACTTTATTACTCAGTATTATTATTTGGTTCATTAGTGCTATTATCCAAGCTTTTGTTACTGCACCAAAGTATATTGGTACCTTTTCTAGAGGCTGTCAGGTTACTGGTTACCCAATCGATATTTGCGATTTTAATTTTCCTAATGTTAGTCCTGCAGTAGTAATAGGTATAAATATATTTATTTGGTTTTGGGTGATTCATTTATTTTGGGGTTGGTTTGATAAGCGTCGCTCCTAAAGCCAACACTAAACTTCCAGCAACTACAGAAGCCACGACTTTTATTAATTCAGTATTAAAAAAAGGTCTTTTAGTTTCAATTTTAGGTTCCTCTCCCCTCGCCTTCTCTACTCCAAGAACCTGAGGTTGCCTGCTCTCTTCTTCAAAAAATTCCTGTATGTAGTCCACGACTAACTCATTTTCTTGAGAAAGGCTTTGAGTGGTTGAGTCAGAAGTAATAGTTGGATTAGTTAAGTTAACTAAGTCTGTAGTGAAAGATTCTCCAACAGGTGTTGTGTTGTTAGTTGGGGTTGTAATTTTGATTGCAACAGTTTGTGGGATTTCTTCATTACCTAATTTATCAATAGATTTAACTTGAAGTGTAGTTTCTCCAGCATTAGAAATTGTAAAAGGAGAAGTATAAGTTTGGATAGTTTGACCATTATCCAAACTGTATTCAATCCCCAGTACACCTGATTCTTGATCTGTTGAAGTTATGGTTACTGTCACAGGACCTGTGTAGTTGCCGGAAGAGTCTTTAGTGCCGGAAATTTCGATTTTTGTTGCAGGAGGATTAGAATCGTTGCTTAAATTTTCATCAGTTTCTGCTGATGGTGTATATGTTTTGTCTTCTGTGGTAATTGTCGGGAAAGTTTCTGCTTGTGGATCTAAATTAAACTCAATTTTGTCATCCTGAGGAGTTATTATATTTGTATAAATTGCTGTTTTTTTGATTTTATCTTCTGAGTACTTACGTATTTTTAGCGATAATTTGTTTTTACTATTAGACTCTTTCTTCGTTATTTTAGTTTTGACCTTTTTAGCCTTTTTCTTAATAAAAACAGTTTTACTATTTTCAATTGATGAATAATAAGTTTCTGGAATATTATTTTCTAATTCGCCGTTTTCATCTAATCCAGTATGATTATTTTCATCATCATATAAATCTATTTCAGCATCGTCCAAAGAAATTTGCATTCCTTCTAATGTATATTTATCACTTTTAACTTCAACTGGTAAATCTCCCTCACTTAATATCGCTTTTACTGTTTGCATTGCAGGTCCTGTTTTTCTAACTAAATCATTATGCTTTTGTTCTACATAATAAATTTTTGCTCCTGCAGATAAATCCAGGTGATCACTTTTTAACGAGGCGCTATATAAAGGGACGGTATCATCACCATTGATAAATATTTCTTCTCTTCTTGGAATTAAATTAATCGGCCAAGTTATATACCAAGTTTCTTTTATTTGTCCGAGTGTCGGCTGATTCGACCCAACGATATTAAAAAGTTTTATTCCATTCGGTTGATCTAAGAATTTGTCTGCAGATTCACGATATTCCGTGGCGATGTCAAAAAGGAAAACGTTATTTTTAAAATATTCAAATACAGATCTTAGTTGGTTAAAATTAAGAACTCCTGTTTTTTTATTTTTATCAATATCACTATGATCATAGTATGGTGACACTAATTGTTGTGTAGAATTGTTATAAAATTCGAAATACTTTTTTGAAGGTACTAACTGGTAGAAGGAGAGTAGATTTAGTGCAATATCTCTTACTTCACTACCAGACACTCCAATAGTAATTGGTCCAAAAGGTCTTCCAATAGCAAATCCGTAGACTAAACTTTTAAGAGATGTTACTGCTCCTAAGTGGGGGATGCCGAGGGTGATGAGTTTATTTACTTTACTTGCACTCTCGCTTGCAGAGATATAATTTCTGGCAACCAAACCTCCCATGGAATGAGCAACAATATTTACCTGCGGTTGTCCTGACTTCTGCTTAACATCTTCGATCAATGCCTCTAAATCTTGTTTAGTTTTTCGAATATCTTTTCTCCAGTCATAAGTGTAGATGAAAAAGTTCTTATTCTTTTCATAACCTAACTCTGTAAAGAAAGACTCAATATCACCATAACCAAATGGGGTAACATTACCAGTTAGATTTATACCTGGCGCTTCCGGAGTATCACCATCTTCTTTCAACCTTAAAACATCAAAGTAATCATCATTACCAAGCTTGACTGCTTCGTTTTGATTCACCCATACAAGCTCGTCTGTAGAGTAAGCTCTGGAAAAGGTTCCGCCATGGCCGTCAGGAGCTGACCAGAAGATATCTTGTCCTGCTTTAAATTCTGAACCACCAATTCCGGGAATAAAAATTACCGGATAGATAGTTTTGGGAGGAGTGTAAGTACCGATAGCGTGGAGAAAGCTATTTTTAGTACCTGTTTGAGTTTGTGTTACATAAATCAACCCGTCACCGCCAATAACCAAATTAGTGATATAAGAAGATAAAGTGAGGGTTTCTTTAAGTGTTCCGTCTGAGTCTATGGCATAAACTTTATCCCCACCAGCCGTATAAACAACGTTGTTTTTATCAACTACAGGGGAAGCTAAATTTTTATTTTCCGGAGAAGTCCATTTCCATTTCAAATTTCCAGAGGTTGCATTAACTGCATGAAGATTATTTTTTTCAACAAGATAAACAGTACCGTTTTTGTAGGTGATATTTTTTTCTATTGTTGCGCTTGCAATTTCGTAACTCCACCTTTTTGTACCTGTGCTTGTATAAGAAGCTACCAGGTCATTACCTGTATACCGGGATGCAACATAAACATTTCCGTCAAAATCTACAACCGGAGTATGAATATAAATGGTGATTCCTGCTGCCACTTTTCTTACCCATTTGGTGGTTCCGGTTTCATTTATGGCAAAGAGAAAACCATCTTTAGTACCAACAAAAATAGTCCCGTCAGGAGATACTGTTGGGGAGGAATAAGTTGGTTCATTATAGTTTAAATTATTTTTCCATTTTAATGACCCGTCAATATTAAAAGCATAGACTGAACTTGCTTTATAGTTAACGCTTACATATAGTGTTTTTTGATCATTAGATAGTGTTACTGGCATAGTTGCAGAATACCATCCGCAGGGGACATTCCCTTCTCTTAAATAATATTCCCAAGCTTTAGATCCATCAGGGTTAACTTTAAAAACATAAGCAATACAATTTCCCCCGCCAAAATAAAGGTTTCCCTCATTATCAATTGTTGGGGTATTTTGGGAACGAATATTATTTGCCCATTGTTCTTTATTCCCGGATGGGTTTATTTTCATTACACCGCCATCAGAAGGGACGTAAATAAATCCATTTTTATCAACTATTGGGGCATAAGAAATAAAACCGAGGTTAACAGAAGACCAATGAAGAGGGGAGAGGCTTGAGATTGTATAATCTGCTTTGGTGTTTTCAGGAAAAAAGAACAAAAAGGGGACTATTAGAAAGATAAAAATTAATAGCTTGTGAATATTTCTTCGATTATTCACTGTTTAATCTGATAGTAACTTTATTATACTTGCTAAGTAAAGAAAAGTTTGATATAAATTGTGCGTGGATTCAAAGAAGTTTGGAATTGCTATCGTTATATTGATTATTATCGCAATTGGTTCAATGATCTTTTCAAGGTTTAAAAATAGCATGCTTTCTTCTGAAGAAGCTTCTCCCTCTCCAAGTCCAAGTTTGGATTCTATTTTTGCCTCTCCTTCTCCTGGAATTCAATTTAATCAAACACAAGCAACCCCACAAGATAAAGCTTTTTCTGGCATCCTGGCTGCAAGTGAATTACAAAACAAAAAAGCTGTTATTGTAACCAACAAAGGGAAAATTGAATTTGAAATCTTTCCTGATGCGCCAAAAGCTGCTTCTAATTTTATCTTTCTTACAAAGAAAAGTTTTTATGATGGTTTAACTTTCCATCGGGTAGTTCCTGGATTTGTGATTCAAGGTGGTGATCCTTTGGGAAATGGAACAGGAGGACCGGGATATAGATTTGAAGATGAACCAGTGACTAAAAAGTATGACAAAGGGATTGTGGCGATGGCAAACGCCGGTCCAAACACAAATGGTTCGCAGTTTTTTATAATGCTTGAAGATAACCCACAACTTCCTCCAAACTATACAATCTTTGGTAAAGTAATTTCAGGACAGGATGTGGTAGATAAGATCGTTATCGGCGACGTAATGCAAAAAGTAACTATTGAAAACCTAAACCCTTCTAACTAAATGAGCATTGATACAGTGGAACATAAAATGTACAAACCATCGGGATTAGATGTTCGTCATACTTCAATACCGGCCAAATTATCTCTAGATAGAGTGACTTTTGAAGCTTTACGCAACTTTTATCCTGTTTATATGGCACCCCAGTATGAAAGTAACGGCAACCTAAGCAGTTTGGGTATATGGACTGATACTCCACATACAAGAAGAAACTTAAGGGTTGTATCTGGTTTATTAAAAAAAGACGCAAGATCTACTGTTGTTGATGGTGTGTGTAAAATAGATCCTACTCCTGCAGGTTTACTAATGGGTAAGATGGTTAAGTATTTTGAATTGTTATATCCAGAAGTGACTAATATTCCTATGGGGTGCCCAGAGAGGGTTTTTTATGGAAGGGCTATGTTGAGTGTGCTTGAGTTGATAGGTGTTAACCCCAATGATACGACAGGAGTCACAGACATGTATAAAAAATTAAAGCATAGCGGCCACGCTTTTTTACCACCTTGTTATTTAAAGGTACCAATTGAACGAGCTATTAGTGATATCCTTTCTAAAAAGCCGGCGCTCCGGCCTGGCGGATAACTCTTTATCCAATATCTTGTATATTGACACTTATTCATGCATGTATGCTATGTTAGATATATTGGTGAAGGGTTAAAGGGGTATACAAGATATTGTATGAGGTGTATTTTTTGCAGTAGTACACTGAGTAAGGTTGTTGATAAAAGATCCGTTAATGGTACAAATGAGATTCGCCGGAGACGGGAATGTTTAAAGTGTGGCAAAAGATATACAACATACGAAAGAATCGGTGAAATTGAATTTTTAGTAATAAAAAGGGATGGAAGAAGAGAACAATTTAGTAAGGATAAGTTAAGAGCTGGAATACTGAGAGCCCTTGAGAAAAGACCCAATTTTAATAAGGTTGATTACATCACCAATAAGATTGAAAATAAACTCAGGTTTAAAGGGAAGAAAGAAATTGCTACAAAAGTTATTGGACAACTAGTTTTACTTGAATTAAAGAAATTAGACAAAGTGGCTTATTTGCGCTTTGCAAGTGTGTATCGGCATTTTGAAGATCCAACAGACTTTGCCAAAGAATTACAGGCATTAACTTAAAATGAAAAAAGTGAAGACACAAAGAAAATACGAAGAATACAAACAACAAATAGCACCTGCTACTACAAATGGTTTGAGTAAATACGAGGAATTCTCTAAAGGCTTTAGGCCAGAAATATCCATTGTTGTCGATGAAAGTGAACCAGTTGTGATGGAAGGTTTAAGAAAGAAAGTTTTCTTAGACCGTTATGCACTAAGAGCTAAAAGTGGTGAGCTGATTGAGAGTACACCTGAGGAGATGTGGAGAAGAGTAGCTTGGGGTATTGCGCAAGCTGAAAAATCCAAAGACCGTAAAATTTGGGAGCAAAGGTTTTATGATGTAATGAAAAATTTCAAATTTGTTCCAGGCGGACGAATCCTTTCTGGTGCTGGAACAGGGTATGAGGTAACTTACTTTAACTGCTTTGTAATCCCCTCTCCAAAAGATTCAAGAGGCGGTATTTTAGATTCTCTAAAGCAACTTGTAGAGATCCAATCTAGATCAGGAGGGGTTGGTCTTAACCTATCTTCGCTAAGACCAAGAGGAGCAAGGGTTAAAAAAGTTAACGGTGTTTCGTCCGGCCCTGTTACTTGGGCAGGACTATTTAGCTATGCAACTCACGATGTCGTACAACAAGGTGGCTCACGCAGAGGTGCTACTATGTTAATGCTATGGGATTGGCACCCGGATGTTGAAGAGTTTATTACTGTCAAACAGGATCTAACCAAAATCAGTGGTGCTAACCTCTCGGTTTGTGTTTCTGATAGTTTCATGGAAGCAGTCAAAAAGGATTTAGATTGGGACTTAGTTTACCCCGATCTTGATGACCCTGACTATGATGAAAAATGGAATGGCGAGCTAGATGAATGGAAGGCTTTGGGTAAAAAAGTTATTGTTTACAAGACGGTCAAAGCCAAAGGGTTGTGGGATCTTATATGTGAAGCTGCTTGGAGATCTGCAGAACCAGGACTTCATTTCCTAGAAAGATCAAATAAACGTTCCAATACCTGGTGGTTTGAAAAACTATCGGCTACGAACCCGTGTGGTGAGCAACCTTTAGGGCCTTGGGCAGTCTGCAATCTTGGTGCTTTAAACCTGTCAGCTTATGTTAAAGAAGGCGAATTTGATTATGAGGGTTTTGGAAAAGATGTTCGGGTAGCTATGAGGTTTTTAGATAATGTTATTGATGAAACTTACTACTTTTTCCCGGAAAACGAAAAAAGCGCTAAGGAAATCAGAAGAACAGGGCTTGGAATTATGGGTTTGGCAGATGCTTTACGGTTCAGAGGAATCCTTACCGGTTATTAGAAAAATGCTCCAAATTCTTCGGGATAATGCTTATGAAGCGTCTTCTGACATTGCCAAAGAAAAAGGATCTTTTCCGAGATTTGATAAAGAAAAATATTTGCAGGGGTATGTGATTCAAAACCTTCCTGAGCACATACAAAAAAAGATTGTTACTCAAGGCATCAGAAACGGGGTGCTGCTTACTGTCGCTCCTACAGGTACTACTTCCGTGATTGCCGGAGCCAGTTCCGGAATTGAGCCGGTTTATGAATTTAGTTACAGGCAAACCTGGAGAGGTGGGCAGGATATGGTTTATCATCCCCTTTTTGATGAATGGAGAAAAACGCACGAAGGGGAAGAAAAGCCTGAATATTTTGCATCCGCAAACGACCTAACACCTTTGGAACATGTCAAAGTGCAGGCAGTAGTTCAGGAGTATATTGATTCGTCTATTTCTAAGACTGTCAACGCTCCAAACAGCCATACTGTAGAAGATGTCCGAAAATTATACATGACAGCCTATGATATGGGTCTTAAAGGTGTAACTTATATGAGAGACGGTTCAAGACAAGGCGTATTAGAAAGGGTAGATGATAAAAAGAAGGAGGAGCCAAAACAAGAACAAATTAAACCTGCGCCGGTTCATAGGCCTATGATTTTAGCTGGTCGAACATATAAAGTAGCAACTCCAGTTGGAGAAGGTTTCATCACAATTAATAGAGACGAAAATGGGCAGCCTTTTGAAATCTTTGCCAATATTGGTAAAGGTGGTATGCATACTATGGCAGATGCTGAAGCATTAGGTAGGTTAATCTCGATGACACTAAGACTAGCCGGAGATAAAAGAAGAGAGGTGGCAGAAAAGATCGTTGATCAGCTGAGGGGAATTGGAGGTTCATCCCATATCGGATTTGGTAAGGACAGGGTGATGAGTTTAGCAGATGCTATTGCTAAAGTTTTGGCAGAAGATCTTTCCCAAAGCAGTGTTTCTGAACCAGAAGTCCTTCCTTTGGGGTTAACAGAGAGTCCAAATGGTTTACATACCAATGGCCTTGCTTCAAAGCAGCAATCATTACTGCAGGCCGACCTTTGTCCTGAATGTGGTAACTCTTCTTTTGTTATGGAGGAAGGTTGCCAGAAATGTTATTCCTGCGGTTACTCAAAGTGCTAAAATGGTAAATTCTAATCCTAGGTTTCAACAGGCTCAAAAAGGGCTAGTAATTATATATACTGGAGAAGGGAAGGGGAAGACGACGGCAGCGTTAGGACTCGCTTTGCGGGCTGCTGGGTATAAGAAGAAAATCCTGATAGTTCAATTTGGGAAACAGTGGTTTACAGGAGAGCTTGAAGGCGTAAAAAAACTTTCTCCTCATGTGAAGATGGTGCAGGGAGGGCTTGGTTTTATCGGGATTTTTGATGATAAAGCGCCTTTTTCAGAACACAAAAAAGCAGCTCAAGCGACTTATGATTATATATATAAGGAAGTAATATCAGATGATTGGGATATTGTTATTGCTGATGAAATAGTTGGGGCTATAGCAGGAAAGGTTTTGAGTTTTGAGCAAGTTGAAAAATTAATTAAGGATAAACCAGAAAGACTAGATTTAGTTTTAACCGGACACCATGCACAAAAAAACTTGATAGACCTTGCAGATTTAGTTACAGAAATGGTAGAAATAAAACATCCCTATAAAAGCGGAATTATAGCTAAAGAAGCAATAGATTATTAAAAGTATTACCAATTTCTTACTATTTGGGGATTGACTTGAGTTAGCACTCATGTTACCATTCTGCTAAGTTATTATGTCACTAGATCCAACTACACAACCAATAAAACTTCGACCAAGTCTTCCAGTCGCACCACTTCGGGGAACAGTTATTTTCCCGGGAAATAATGTGCCAATTGTATCTGGAAGGGTTAAATCTAAAGCTGCATTAGATGCTGCATATGATGCTGACCGGTTGATAGTTTTTGTTACCCAAAAAAATGACCGGATTGACGACCCAAAAGATACCGACCTTTTTCAAGTAGGTACTGTTTGTTTAATCCGCAGAATTTTAAAAGTAGACGGCGAGTATCAGGTATCTGCCGAAGGTTTAGTCCGGGTATTTATTAAGCGTTATGTTCAATCTGACTCATTTTTTGAAGCTGAAATAGAAGAGCTTCCAGAGCTTTATGAAAAGAGTGAAGAAACTGAAGCTATGGTCCGCTCTGTCAGGGAACAACTTCGTAGATACTTAGAGCTTGGCGGGAATCCATTATTCGATCCAATAGGTCTCTCTAATCTATCTCTTCTTTCAAGTAACGATGATCCAAATCAATTGGTTAATCTGATTTGCCAGGCGATCGATTTTAAGACCATTGATAAGCAGCAAATCTTGGAGATGGTTTCATCCGTAGATAGGTTAAAAAGATTATCTGAGATTTTAGCAAAAGAGATAAGGATTTTAGATATCTCCAAAAAAATCTCCTCTCATACACAGGAGAGAGTTTCACGCATGACTAAAGAAGCTATCT